>JANXOM010000221.1 GCA_025353585.1 Deltaproteobacteria bacterium | reverse complement strand
CGCGCCCCCGCCGGCGGCCGCGCAGGCGCGCGCGCAGGCGCTCGAGGTCGCGCTGCGCGATGTCGCCCTCGGGACGGACGCGACGCCAAAGGTGCAGCTCGCGCGCCTGCACGCGCTCGCGCCCGAGCTCACCGCGCTCGGCGATCCGGACTTCGACGCGCGCTGGCACGCGGCCCTCGCCGGCCAGCTCGTGCGGGCGAGCGATCTGAAGGCGGCGGCCGGCGAGCTCGAGGCCACGGTCAGGAGCGCCGAGATCGCGGGCGACGACGACGCTCGCGTGCGCGCGCTCGTCAACATCGTGCGGCTCGCCGGCGACGACCCGAGCTCGACGACGCCCGTGCTCGAGGAGCGCGCCGAGGCCGCCGCGTCTCGCCTCGGGAACCCCGGCATCCTCGCCGAGCTGCACTTCGCCGAGGGAACGGTCCGCTTCGCGCGCGGGGACACGGCGGCCGCGATCACGAAGCTCGAACAGGCGCGCGGCGAGTACGCGGCGATCGCGATCGACGTCCACGACCTCCAGGTCTCGATCGAGCAGAACCTCGGCGGGATGCTGGAGAGCCAGAGCCGGCTCGCGGAGGCGCAGGTCGCGCTCGACCGCGCGGCCGAGCTCGCGCGCGCGCGCTACGGGTCGACGTCGCCGCAGACGCTGGTCGCCCGCGGCGCCCGCGCCTCGAACCTCCTGGCGCGGGACCAGATCGCGGCCGCGCGGCGCGAGTTCGCGGAGGTCGCGGCGGGGCTCGTGGTGGTCTACGGGCCCGAGAGCCCCCCGCTGGCGCAGGCGCAGGGCTATCTGTGCGAGTGCGATCGCCAGGCGACGCCGCCGGTCGCCGCGAGCTGCGAGACCGCCGTGACGACCGCCGAGCACGTGTTCGGCGCCGACAATCCGCAGCTCGTGTGGTTCCTCGTGATGCTCGGCCAGGTCCGCGGCGCGACGGGCGGCGACGACATCGCGCCGCTCGAGCGCGCCCTCGCCATCAGCGACCACGGCGTCGTGCTGCCGAACGACCGCGCCCTCGCGGCGGGCTTTCTCGCGCTGGCGCTGCGGCACGCGCGCCGCGATCCGGACCGGGCCGCGGCGCTCGCGGACGAGGCGAAGGCCGCGCTCGCGAAGCTTCCGGATCAGCCGAAGCTGCAGGCCGAGCTGGCCGCGGCGTTCCCGTAGCCGGGACCGGCGGGCCGCGCGGTTTCGCGCGGTCAGTTATCGGCGCGCGCGAAGGCGGCCGGCCGGTCCGGAGCGCCGGCGGCGGCGAGGTCGCGCAAGCAGGCGCCCGCGAGCCCGATACCGGAGAGGTACGCCAGCTCCAGCCGGGGGCCGGCGATCGCGTCCCCCGCGAGCCCGAGGCCCGACGCGGCGTCGTGGCGATAGCCGAGGTCCTCGGGCGGGCGAGGGGTGGCGCGCGCGTAGCGCCAGCGGTGGGCGTGGGTCGCCCCGACGACGGGCGCGGCACCGACGAGCGCGCCGAACGCCGCGCGCAACCGGGCCGTCACGGCCGGCGGGTCGGTCTCGAGCTCGGCCAGCGAGAACGCGCGCGCGGCGTGGAGCGTCCACACCTCGCTCGCGCCGGCGCGGCCGGGCTTCGACGCCTCGCGCGCCAGCCACGCGATGTCGCTTGTCGTCGAGCGAATGGCGTCGAACGGCACCGCCAGCGGCGCGGCCAGCTCGAGCGACAGCGACCAGCACGGCTCGTGGCGCGGCTCGGCGGCGGCCGCGTCGAGGGCCCAGCGCGCGCGCAGCTCGGCCGGGACGAGCGGGAGGGCCTGGGCGAGCGGGACCGTGATGAGGACGTGGGTGAACGGCTCGCTCGGCGCGTTCTGCACCGCGACCTCCCAGCCCGTCGGCGTGCGCTCGATCCCCACGACGTGCGTCGACTGCCGAACCGCGAGCCCGTCCGCCAGCCGCCCGGCAAACGCCGCGAAGCCGCGAGGCGCGACGTACCAGGGCTCGTCGACGACGGGGGCCGCCGCGGCGTGGAGCCCGGCCGCATCGTGCAAGCCGAGGCGCGGCGCCCACGTCGCGAGCACACCCTCCCAGGCGAGCGCGCCGACGAGCTGGCGGAACGCGGGGCTGCGCGCGGTGAAGTACTGCGCGCCGTAATCGAACACGGTCCCCGCGAGCTCGCGCGACGCGAGCCGCCCTCCGGGACGCCGCCCCTTGTCCATGACCACGACCTCGACGTTGTGGTTCGCGAGCGTGCGCGCCGCCGCGAGGCCGGCGATCCCGCTGCCGATGACGAGCACGCGCGGCGCCCCACGAACCGGTGCGCGCGCGACGAGGCGCTCGTATGCGGCCAGCGGCAAGCGCCGAGCATGGACGCCGGTTGGCCGCGGCCGCACGGTGCCGAGGATGGCGACCTCCGGCGTGAACGGGCGATCGAACGCGCCGAGGCACCAGAGCAGGCCGCCGTACGACGCGGGGTCGCGGCCGTCGAGCGCGTAGCGGTGGTTCAGATCGACGAGCAGCTCCAGCGCCTCGGATCCGGTCTGCGTCCACGCCAGGAGCTGCTTGCCCCACGTCATGCGGAGGTTGTTGTGCAGCTCGCCGTGCACGAGCAGCGAGCGCTGCGCGGCGTTCCACAGTGCGTCGGCCGTGTGCCCCCGCGCGAGCACGTCCCACGACGGCAGCGCGGGCCGCGGATCGGCCTCGTGGGCGGCGAGGGTCGCGCGGGCCCATGCGGGGATCGCGGCGGCGCCGTGCAGCTCCTCGGTGCGATGGCAGTAGTGCCACGCGAGCTCGCGCCAGACGAGCAGCTCGTCGAGGTACTTGGTCGCGCCGGGGTGCGTCTTGCGGCGCGCGTGAGCGTCGCGCGCCAGCGTGAACGGCGACGCGTGGCCGTAGTGCAGATACGGGCTCATCCGGCTCGTGCCATCGACCAGAGGATCGTTGCGCGTCGCCGCGTACCGACCGAGCCCGGAGGCCGCGCCCTCGCCGAGGAACGCCGTCCACCGCGCGTGCGCCGCGGCCATGCCGCCCGGGCTGTCGGGGACCACGCCGACGCCGTGGTCGATCGCGCATCGCGCGACGAGGTCGCTCAGATCCGCGGTCGCGAGCTCGACCGGCGTGAACGGTAGCGGCTCGGTCCATGGCGCGGGCGCGGCCGGCGAGGCCGGGTACGCCTCGCCGAGCCAGCGCTGGACGTGCGGGGCCGCCGCCTGACGAAAGCTGAACGCGCGCGCGGGCGCCTTCGCCGGGCCCGCCGGCAGGGGAAACAAGCACGACGCGTCCACGCCGAGCACCGGCGCGACCTCGGCCAGGCGGTCGGTCCACCCGCGGAGCGGCGGCACCGGACAGAGCTCGGTCACCACGATGCGGGCGGTGGCGGCGAGCGTCCGGAGCACCGGCTCGTCGGCGCCCGGGCGCTCGAGGTGGAACGCGTACGAGATGTTGCGCGCCGCAAACGCGCGGTGCACGTCGCGCGCGCCCTCGAGGATGAACGTGTGGTGACGATCGCTCGCGTACGGATAGCGCTGCGAGAGGGCGTGGAACACGAGCAGCGGCGCGCCGAGGGCATGCGCGAGGTGGAGCGCGACGTCGAGCGCCGGGTTCTCGCGGTCCCGGACCGCCACGCGCATCCAGTACACGATGCCGCCGGTGGTGCGAGCGAGCGGCGAGCGAACGTCACACCGCTCGTGCAGCCACGGGGGGAGCAGGCGCGCGAGATCTTCCATGACGTGGTTGGACGTCGGCGCCGCGGGGACGTTGCGGCCGGCGACGCGTTTTGTGGTGGCGTGCCACATCGCGCGGGCGGGGTACGCTGAGCGCAGCATGCCCACGGACACCCGCGGCGGCGTCGTCCTCGTGACCGGGGCCACGGGCAACGTCGGGCGGGCCGTCGTCGCGGCGCTGGCGACCCGCGGGATCCCGGTGCGCGCCGCCACGCGATCCCCGGCGCATGCCGCCCCGGGCGACGGGGGCGTGCCGACCGCGCGGCTCGACTTCGCCGACCCGTCCACCTTTGGCGCCGTCGCGGGCGCGCGCGCGGTCTTCCTGGTCCGGCCGCCGGCGATCTCGGACACCCGGCACACCCTCGTGCCCTTCATCGACGAGGCACGGCGGCAGGGCGTGGAGCAGGTGGTGTTCCTGTCGGTGGCGGGCGCCGCCCACAACGTCCTCGTGCCGCACCACGCCGTCGAGCGCCACCTCGCGTCGCAGCGGGGCTGGACGATCCTCCGGCCCGGCTTCTTCGCGCAGAACCTCGAGGACGCGTACCGGCGCGACATCCTGGAGGACGACCGCATCTACGTGCCCGCGGGGCGCGGCCGCGTGGCCTTTGTCGACGTCCGCGACATCGCCGAGCTCGCGGCGATGGTCCTCGAGGCGCCCGCGGCCCACGAGCGCGCCGCGTACACCCTCACCGGCCCGGAGGCGCTCGGGTTCGGCGAGACGGCGGCCGCGCTCGGCGAGGCCATCGGCCGCGTCATCCGCTACGAGCCGGCTTCGATCATCGGCTACCTCGCGCACCTGCGCCGCCGCGGCGCGCCCTGGGCGCAAGCCGCCGTGCAGACCGTCCTTCACGCCGGCCTGCGCGTCGGCCAGGGCGCGCGCGTCGATCCCACGCTCGCGCGCCTGCTCGGCCGCCCGCCCGGCACGCTGCGCGCGTATGTCCAGGACCGGCACCGCGTCTGGGAGCGAGCCTGACCATCCGGCGGCGCTCGCCCGCGCGTCGCCGGCCGCCGCGCCCGGACTCGCCATGGACGTGAGCGTCCGGTCGACAGCACCCGAGTCTTGCGCCGCGCGCCGCCTCGGTCGGCTTGACGACGCTCGACTCTCGTCGGATGGCCACATCGCGACTGCCTGACCCGAACGACGTCTGGACGCCGGCCACGGCACGCCAGA
>JANXOM010000056.1 GCA_025353585.1 Deltaproteobacteria bacterium | reverse complement strand
CCTCGCCACCCGGATCGCGCGGCTGTCCACGCGCGCGCGCATCGCGCTGGCCCGGGCGCTCGCCGGCGCGCCGGCGGCGGGCGAGCTCGTCGGCGCGCTCCTCGCCGACGCCGATCCCGAGGTCGCGTACGCCGCGCTCCGCACCGCGCTCGCCACCGCCCGCGCCGGGGCCGCGCTGACCGCGGCGCGCATCGCGGGGGCCCACGCCGCCGCGCTCGGTGCGCTCGTCGCGTACCTCGACGCTCGCGACGATGCCGGGGCCTGGCCCCCGTGCGCCCGCGGCGAGCTCGACATCGCGACTCGCCGCGCCGTCGCCCGCGTGCTGTGGGCGGGCGCCGTCGAGGCCGCCGTGGCCGGCGGCGATCCGGCGCCCCTCGCGGCCACCGCGCGCCACCTCACGCGCGGCAGCGAGGCGGAGCGCAAGCGCGCGCTCGACGTCATGCAGGAGGTCCACGCCGGGCGCGGCGCGATCCTCGCCGTGATCGAGCGCTGGCTCCGCGCGCCGGCGCCCGCTGCCACGCCCGCGGACCCCGCCGCGCTCGCCGCCGTCGACGCGTGGCTCGCCGCGCTCGTCGCGGGTGCGTACGCGCCCACCGAGCCGGCGCTCCTCGCGCTGCGTCGCCCGCCGTTGTTCGCCTCCGTCGCCGGGCCCGCGCTGGCCGAGCTCGCGGCCCGCGCGCAGGCTCTCTCGCTCGCGGCCGGCGAAGAGCTGTTCGCGGCCGGCGCGCCCGGTGAGACGATGTTCGTGGTGGTCAGCGGCGCGCTCGTCGCCCAGCGCCCGCCGGCGCCCGAGCGAACGATCGCCGCCGGCGGGGTGGTCGGCGAGCTCGCCGTGCTGACCCACGCACCGCGGGCCGCGCGCGTCGTCGGTGGGCCGGCCGGCGCCGAGCTCCTCGTCCTCGAGCGCGCCGCCTTCCTCGCGACCGCGCGCCGCGCTCCCGAGCTCGTGCTCGGCCTGTCCGCCACGCTCGCCGGGTGGATCGCGCCGGGCCGCGCCGACGTGTTGTAACCACCATGTAGCCGCGGCCACGGCCGCCACCGGCGATGGTCGGCCCGTGCGGATCCCTCGCGGTCGGTCATGAACCACGAGGTTCGCGCGCTCCTCGCGGACGCCGACCGGGCGTTGCGCGAGAACAACCCCGCCGCGGCGTACGACCACTTCGTGGAGGCGGGCGACGTCGCCGCCGGCCTGCAGCTGTGGCGCAGCGCGGTGCGCTGCTATCGCCGCGGCGTCGAGCTCGACCTGTTCGACGGGCGCGCCGTCGGCCGCCTCGCGCGCGTGGCGCCGCGGGCCGGCGCGGGCACCGAGTGGGCCGAGTACGTCACCGTGCTCGCCGGGCGCCCGCCGTGGCCGCGCTTCGACTGCCGGATCGCCCAGCTCGTCATCGGCGATGGCGGGGCCGTCGTCACGTGCACGCCGGTGGGGACGGTGCTCGAGGTGCTGATGACGGCCGACGACCGCATCGAGGTGCACCCCGACGCGCGCCTGGCGTCGATGCCGCTCGCGATGGCGCTCGTCGTCCTCCGGCGGGCGATGTGGACCGCGCCGCGCGACGACGCGCCCGTGCCGATGTCGCTCGACGTGATCTACGCCGGTCGCTCGCCGATGCGCCTCGATGAAGTCGGCGACTGGACGGCGGCCTGAGCACGCGGTGCCGTCGCGGGCGCTTCGCGACGCGGCGGCACCCGCCGTGCAAGTCCAAGGTCCATGAACTCGTCACGCCTCGCTATCGTACTGATTGGACTCGCCGCGTGCACCGTGGGGCAGGGTGGGCCGGCCCCGACCGGTGACGCGGCGCCCCAGGGAAGCGGCGGCGGCGGTGGTGGTGGCGGCGGCAGCAACAACGAGTCCCCAGACGCGGCGACCGGCTCCAACCAGGCCGCCGCGTGCACCGGCGCCGCGTACGACCCGTGCACGGACAACGCGCAGTGTACCGGCGGCAACTGCAAGGCGTTCGGCGGCGCCGGCCTTCAGGTTTGCACCGTCAGCTGCACGCCGGGCGACAACACGACGTGTCCGACCGAAGGCGGCATCACGGCCACGTGTAACAACATGGGCATCTGCAAGCCGACCGCGGCGACGGCCTGCTCGCGCTGAGCCGCTCGAGCACGAATCCGAACCGGGCACCACGCAGGACGCGGGTGCCCGGTTCGCGTTTCGGGTCGCGGGTGCGTGGGAGTGGGCCAGCCACCTGGGGCCTGGACACCAGCGTTGCCACCGGATCCCGGCGAGGGCAAACACCTGGAATGAGACAGTGAACGGCAGAAGTTACCGCGGCATGACCGCTGCAATACTGACTGTCATCATGAAGCTCCACCTGCTGGCGGGTCTGCTCGGAGTGTCGCTGCTGAGCGGGCTTGCCGCCGCGCAGTCGGCAAGCCCGTTCATCGCGTCGTTCCCGGTCCACGATGACATGCACGGTGGCGCGCTGTGGCGGAACAACAACGCGCAGAACAACAACCAGCGCGGCGCCGGGTGCGAGCACCACGCGCTCGTGTACCTCAAGGCCGCGAACAAGATCCTGATGACCTGCTCGGGGTCGTACACGGACGTGACCCCGATGATTCCGGGCGCCGGCCTGTCCTCGAAAGAGGCGGGCGTGCTCGATCCCAAGGACGCGGGCGCGGACGGCATCGGCGTCCAGGCGACCGGCAACCGCGTCGAGGGCCTGTGCGCGAGCTACTCGCTCGACGCCAAGCTCGGCCTCGTCATGAACAACATGGCGTACGTGACGAACAACAACTCCCCGGATTGGCAAAACATGCACAAGCCGGCCGTCTACACGGTCGACGGCGGCAACGCCGCCCTCGTGCTGTACGGCTACGATCCGAACGGCCAGAACACGGCGACCTACGGCCGCGTCATCGGCCCGAACTGCGAGCTGCTCTCGGACCAGACGCTCCTCGTCGCGAAGAACAACGACA
>JANXOM010000195.1 GCA_025353585.1 Deltaproteobacteria bacterium | reverse complement strand
GACCGTGGCCCGAACGCCGGCGGCCGCGGCCCCACCGACGGCCGAGCGCACCGTCGCGCCCACGGTCGAAGGTCCGGCGGCCGAGCCCGCGGCGGCCGAGCCGCGCGCCGACGCCGAGCCCGCGACCGGCGGCGACGCGTTGCCGTACTGGCCGGCGCTCCTGCCGCAGTTCCAGTCCGCCGCCTCCGACTTCGACTACATGAGGCGCGTCGGCGTCGAGTTCAAGAAGGCGCAGATCGAGGGCAAGCAGAAGGCGGTCAACACCCTCGGCATCTATGGCAAGTACGCCGAGTACTCGAAGCTCCGTCAGCAGCAGGCCGCCGAGCAGGCCACGTCTGCGCGCGCGACGAGCGCCGAGACGACCGCGAACCAGGAGCACGCCGGCGCCGGCGCGACGTCGGCCGGCCACGGCGAAGCGAAGCAGAACGAGGCCAAGGGGCAGGCGAACAACCGCGCGGCGGTCGAGCTGCCGGAGCCGGAGGTCACGGGCTTCTGGGGCCGCCTCCTCGGTGGCATCAAGATCTGGGCAAAGAACAAGGCCGCCGCGGTCATGGGCTGGATCCAGGACAAGATCGCGTCGTTGATCCTCCAGGGTCTCTGCGGCATCTCGATGGGCGATCTGCGCGAGTACACCGGCGCGCTCCGCCGCCAGCAGTCCGCCGCGCACGGCGTCGCCGAGGGTGCGGGGGCGACCTCGCACGAGGCCGGCCAGAAGCAGGTCAAGCTCGGCGGTGACGCGAATCAGGCCTCGCAGGACGCCGTCAAGGCGATCGGCGAATGCGACGCGAACCTCACCGACGCCGATGCGTTCCTCGCCGATGTGACCTCGTTCGAGGGTCAGCTCGCGGAGGAGAAGGTCGCGGCGCAGACCTTCATCTCGCAGGTCCACGCGGCCGCGCACGCCGAGCAGGAGCGCGCGAAGCGGGAGGCCGAGCAGAAGGCGGCGAAGGAGCAGGCCACGGCCGCGGCCGCCGCGACCCCGGTGGCCGAGACGGCCGCTGCGGGCCCGGGGCCCGAGCTCGCGGGCGCGTCGGTCGCCGCCGAGCCGACGACGGCATCGCCGGAAGCCGCGCGGGACGAGGCCGCCACCGAGGAGGTCCACTCGGCTGTCGAGATGGTCTCGTCCGAAGGCGAGAGCATGGCGCAGCAGCTCGAGGCGCGCGGCGAGGACTACCTGAACCAGCTCGCCGTCGCCGACAAGAAGGGCCGCAACAAGGCGGGCGTCGACCTGCGCAAGCCGGCGAAGGCGCAGACCAAGGTCGTCGTGGAGGAGTTCAAGAAGGCGATCGCGGAGAGCAAGCACGAGCTCGCGCACCTCGCGCAGGAAACGATCGATCCGAGCTCCGCGCGCCAGATCGCCGACTCGGTGATCCAGGCCGCCGAGCACGTCGACTCGACGTTCGACGACGCGCAGCACTCGCTCGACGAGCTGTTCGCGCGCACGTACGCCGCGATCCGCGCCGGTCGCGACGAGGTGGCCGCGGCGACACCGGGGCCCGCCACGGCCACGCCGGCCGCCGCCGCGCCGCCGCCCGCGTGACCCTGGTAACCGGGCTAAGCTGACGCGTGGGCTTCAAGCGCGTCCTCGATCGGATCGGCAGCGTCGGCATGGTCATCGGGCTCGCCCTGGTGGCCGGGCTCGTGGGCTGGAACATGTTCGGCCAGGGCCCCTACGGCGACGCGTGCGAGTACAGCCTCGGCTGCCGCTCGTTCTACTGCCTCCACCACGGGCTCCGCGGCGGCAGCGCGCAGGTCACCGCGCCCGGCACGTGCACCAAGTCGTGCGACGCCGACGCCGACTGCGGGGCGGCCGCGAAGTGCGTCATCCTCGACGGCTCCTCGCGCGACGACCTGCCGCCGTTCGGTAAGCCGGACAAGGCCTGCATGCACACGCTCGAGCTGCAGGGCGACATCCAGCGCCACTGACGTTAGGATCCGTTCGATGGTCGCGCGCACTGCATCGGGAGCTACGCCGTTCGCGCCGCAGGTGCGCCCGCGGGTCGCGGTCGCCGCGGACGGGTCGCTCGCGGCGATCGTCGAGCCCACGCGCGTCACGGTGATCGAGTTGCCGAGCGGTGCCACCGTCGCCGAGATCGGCGTCGATCTCGAGGCGAGCGGGTGCGAGGTCGCGTGGGTCGGCGCGCCGCCGCGGCTCCTCGTGCACTCGCGCTACATGGCGCACAGCACAGTGCACCTCGTGGACGCGCACGGCCCGCACACCGTCGCCGAGATCCGGCTCGAGAGCCCGATGCGGCTGTACGCGACCGTGGGGCCGCACGCGCTCGCGGTGGGCGCGCTCGGCGCGGCGGTGCTCACGGCCGGCGAGGCGCACCTGACGCCGTACCAGTTCCCCGCGCGCGCGGTGCCGGTCGCGGCCGGCGCGGCGGCCGGGCAGTTCGTCGTCGCGCTCGCGGGCGCGATCGAGGAGTGGGATCCCGCGACGCGCATGCCGAAGCGGCGCCTCAAGCTACCGCGCCCGTCGGTGATCACGGCCGTGGGCGGCAGCGAGCGCGCCGTGTGGATGACGACGCAGCAGGATCCGACGCGCATCGACGTGATGCCCCTCGTCAATCGCGGGCAGCCGAAGTACCACGAGCTGCCGGAGCCGATCGCGTCGGTGGCGGCGCACCCCCGGAGCGACCTCGTCGTCTGCATCGGCGCGGACTCCGGGCGGCTGTACGTGGTCGACCTCGACGGGCGCGCGCGGCTCCGCGTGATCGCCGCCGAGGGCATCGAGCGCGCCGAGGCGGTCGGGCTCGTCGTCGGGCGCATGGTCGGCGTGGTCGCGGCGCAGGCCAGGCGCCCGGTCGCGGTGCTG
The DNA here is from genome assembly GCA_025353585.1 of Deltaproteobacteria bacterium. Classification (GTDB taxonomy): domain Bacteria; phylum Myxococcota_A; class Polyangia; order Haliangiales; family Haliangiaceae; genus JABFXX01. Next base: position 12,052 of record JANXOM010000195.1, on the reverse strand, counting down.
GCGATCGACGGCCGCGATGCGACCGAGGCCGCGGGCGTGGCGTCGGCGGTCCTCGCGGCGACGCTCGCCGAGGCCGCGTTCGATGCGCCGGAGCGCGGGGACAGTGACGCCGGGCGCTCCTCGCTGTACGGCGACGACGCGCCTGCCCCGGACATCGTGCCGGCAGTGGCGCCCGGCGAGCCGCCGCTGACGGCCGAGATCACGCCGCGGCCGCTCGTCGAAGCGGCGCCGCCGCTGGTCCCCACGACGACGCCCGTCCCCGTGGCGCCAAAGCCGTCCCTGTTTCGCGCGCCGGTCGCCGTCGCCACCGCGCCGCGCCGCGACGCCGTCCCGGCCGCCCCCATCGCGCCGATCCAGTCGCTCAGCGAGCGGTTCTCGCTCTGGCGCGACCGCATGCGCCAGGCGCAGCCGCGCGACGCCGAGCAGGTCGCGCTGCCGTGGATCGATCCGCGCCCGTCGTGGCGCGACGAGCTGGTCGCCTGGACGCGCGGCATCGCCGCCGGGTCGATCGAGCGCGGCGCCCCCGAGGCGCCCGCGATCATGGCGCTCGTCGCGCGCTTCGAGCTCCCGGCGCCGCTCGCGCCCGCCGTGATCCTCCTCTACGGCGCGCACCTGTGCGGCGAGCGCGGCGCGGCGCCCGTCGATGTCGCGCGCGTCCTCGGCCGGCGCTGGGACGAGGCGCTCGGCCGCGGCCTGCTCGCCGCCCGCGGGGTGGCGACGTACGAGGGCTCGCGCGTCGGCCTCGCGGCGCCGCTCGCCCGCGCGCTCGACGAGCTGCCGCCCCGCACGGGCACGCTGCTCGGCGAGCCCGGCGCGAACGCGCTCCTCGGCCCGTGCTGCGTCGTGGCCGATGGCCCGCTGCTCCCGATCGCCACGCGCTGTCGCGCGGGCCTCGGCGGCGCGATCCTGATCGCGGCCGACGGCGCCGATCCGCTCGAGGTGCTGCTCGAGGCGCGGGCGATCGGCGCCGCCGCCATGCTCCGCATCGCGCATCACGACATCGACACCGCCCCGACGGAGCCCGCCATCCTCGTCGTGCATGACGACGAGACGGCCGACGCCCTCGGCGTCCCGCGGCTGTGACCCTCGCGTCTGGTTGGCCGCCCAGAACGCCTGAACCGCCGAGAGGACGAGGCGCCAAGAGTGCCGCCGAGCAGAGGCGTGGGGCCGGGTTGTCCGCCCCGTTCTTGTCGGCGCGGCCTCGGCGCCTGCCGCGTCTTGGCGGCCCATCTGGAACGAGCGTTTACGCCGCGCCGACCACTTCGTCGCGGAGATAGTCTTTCTTCTTGCCCGCGATGGCGCACGCGACCTTCGCCGCGCTCCAGCCGGAGGCGAGGGCGCCCTCGACGCCGAGCGCCGGCAGGACCTGATCGCCCGTGAGCGTCAGGTTCTTCACGCCCGTCGTGTACGTCAGCGCGCCGAGGTCGGCCGTCTGCGCGATCGCGCCGCCCCACACCGGCACCATGGCGAGCGGCAGGTTGCGCGGCACGTCGTAGCTGCCGCGCCCGCCGGGAACGTGCGGCGGCGTCGCCTCGAACGGCGAGTGCGCGAGCACGAGGTGGCGCTCGAAGAACGGCATCACCTCGGCGAGCCGGTTCCACAGCCGCGCGCGCAGCGCCGTCATCTGCGCGGGCTGGCGGTCCGGATCCATCGCGCCATCCGAGGGCAGCACCGTGGCGATCGTCGCGACCACGCGTCCGGTGTCGTCGGGCTCGCCGACGTGGATCGAGAACGCCGCATCACCGACCGGGTCCTTGTCGGGCCCCGCGATCACCGCCACCGTCGGCGCCATGTGCTCCGGCAGGCCGGCCTCGTCGATGACGATGTTCAGCGTGTAGCGATAGCCCACGACCGCGAGCCCGTCCGCCAGCTCGCCGAGTCGCTTCGGCGCCTTCTTGCCGAGCAGCTCCGCGAGCTCGCGCGGCGACCGGCTCGCGACGATCTGCCCGCAGCCGATGTCGTCGCCGCTCGCGAGCGTCAGGCTCGACAGCTTGCCCCACGACACGCCGAGCTCGGTGACCTTGCCCGCGCGCACCTCGCCGCCCGCCGTCGATAGCTTCTCGAGCAGCAGCTCGCGCAGCGCGTCGCCGTCGCCGCGCACGGCGATGGGGCCCGCGCGCCACTGGTCGATGGCGCGCGCGACCGCCGCCGGCGGCGCGGCCGGGTGCCGTAGGGCGATCGCCGCCAGCGCGCGCCAGATCGGCGCCGCGGGCTGCCCCTCGACGCTCTTCCACCACGCGCCCGCGCTCTCGGCCGTACTGTCGGCGAGCTTCGCCACCTCGCGGCGCTCGAAGAAGCCCACGCCCGGGAACGCGTGCTCGCTCGCGAGCAGCACGTCCAGCGAGCGCGCGATCTCGCCGCCGCGCGTCCAGCCCTCGAGCCAGCCCTCGGAGACCGGCCCGAGCTCGCGCAGGAGCTCGCTCGCCACGCGATCCGCGCCGAGGTCCACGCGCAGATCCGGCGCGACGAGCTGACCGGGGATCTTCGGCTCGCGCAGCTTCCGGCGCACCGCCAGCTCGGCGTGCAGCTCCTTGAGGACACGCTCGCTCGCGGTCCCGGCGCCGCTCGGCCAGATCAGCGGCTCGACCGGCAACTTGTGCGGCCCGAGCGTGTAGCGCGCCGGTCGATCGTCGCCGAGGACGAGCGTGCGCATGCCGCGTCGCGCGCACAGCGTGGCGCACACGAGCGCGGCGAGATCGTCGCCGAGGACGACCAGGTCGTACGAGTTACTCGGCACGGCCCACGACGATCCGACCTTCGCACGACAGCTCTCCTGCCGCCAAGCGCCGCACCACGTCCGGGAGCAACCGGTGCTCTTCGCGCTGGATCCGGGCGTGGAGGGCGCGCGTGTCGTCTGCGGGCAGGACCGGCACCGCCACCTGCGCGATGATCGGGCCGCCGTCGAGGCTCGCGTCGACGAAGTGGACCGTCACGCCGGCGACCTTCGTCCCGTACGCGATCGCCTGCGCCGGCGCGTCGACGCCGGGGAACGCCGGCAGCAGCGACGGGTGCGTGTTGACAATGCGGAGCGGGTACCGCGCCACGAAGCTCGCCGTCAGCACGCGCATGAAGCCCGCGAGCACGATCGCCTCCACGCCGCGCGCCGCGAGCTCCACGTGCACCGCATCCTCGAACGCCTCGCGCGTCGGGAACGCCTTGTGGTCGACGACGATCGCCGGAACGCCAGCGCGCTCGGCGCGGGCGAGGGCAGGGACGCTGGGCCGGTTCGAGATGACGATGGCGATCGCCGCCGGCGCGAGGTCCGCGTCGAGTAACGCCTGGAGGTTCGTCCCGGCTCCGGAGACGAGCACGCCGAACTTCATGCCCGGGCTCTCCGCACTAGATCATCCGGGACGGCTCGCCGCCCGCGCGCGCCGCGATCCGGCCCACCATGCGCGCCCGCGATCCGGCCAGGGCGGCGACGGTCGCGTCCGCGGCGGCCGGCGGCACGACGATGATCATGCCGAGGCCGAGGTTGAACGTGCGCGCCATCTCGCCCGGCTCGACGCCCGCGCTCGCGACGAGCTGCATGATCGGCGGCACCGTCCACGTCGTCGGATCCAGCTCGACCGCGAGGTCCGCGGCATCGCCGAAGATGCGCGGCGGGTTATCGACGAGACCGCCGCCCGTGATGTGCGCGGCCGCCTTCCACGGCAGCGCCTTCAGGGCCCGGAACGCCTCGGCGTAGATGATCGTGGGGCGCAGGAGCTCGTCGGCCACGCTCGTGCCGCCGAACACGGCCGGCCGCGCGTCGAGTGGCAGCGCGAGCGTCTCGAGGACGACCTTCCGCGCGAGCGAATGCCCGTTCGAGTGCAGGCCGCTCGACGGCAGGCCGATGACGATATCGCCCGCGGCGAGGTCGCGCGTCGGCCGGATCTGGTCCGCTTCGACGACGCCGACGCTGAACCCGGCGAGGTCGTAGTCGTGGCCCTGATAGAGCCCCGGCAGCTCGGCCGTCTCGCCGCCGACGAGCGCGCAGCCCGCCTGGCGGCAGCCCTCGGCGATGCCGGCGATCACGCTGGCCGCGGTCGCCACGTCGAGCGCGCCGGTCGCGAAGTAGTCGAGGAAGAACAGCGGCTCGGCGCCCGTGACGAGGACGTCGTTCACGCACATCGCGACGAGATCGATCCCGATCGTGTCGTGCCGCCCCGCCGCGAGCGCGGTCTTGAGCTTCGTGCCGACGCCGTCGGTGCCGCTGACGAGGACCGGCTCGCGGTACCCCTTCGGAATTCGGCACAGCGCCGCGAACCCGCCGATACCGCCGAGCACCTCGGGGCGCATGGTCGATTTCGCGAGCGGCTTGATGCGGTCGACGAGTGCCTCGCCCGCGTCGATGTCGACGCCGGCGTCCTTGTAGGTGAGCGCCATCGCCGTCGATGTATCACACGTTGGGACGTGCGGGGACTAACCGCCAAGCCGCCAAGCGCGCCAGGCCGGAGCCAAGGGAAGAGGGTAGGGATCCCACGCTCTTCCTTGGCTCCGGCTTCGCGTCCTTGGCGACTTGGCGGTTACTCTGCCGCGGAGATGCCCGCGCCCTTGCTCGTCGACGTCGTGGTGCCGGCGCGCGACGCGGATGGCACGCTCGGCGAGCTGCTGGCGGGCCTCCCGGCGCGCGCGTTCCGCTCGGTCGTCGTCGTGGACCGCGGCTCGCGCGACCGCACGGCGGAGGTGGCCCGGGACCACGGCGCGACCGTTTTGCGCGCGCCCGGCGGCGGCTACGGCGCGGCCTGCCAGCGCGCGCTCGAGCACTTCCAGGCGCTGCCGCGCGTGCCCGACGCCCTCGTGTTTATCCCGGGCGATCGCCCGTCGGCCGCGCCCGCGCTGCCGCAGCTGATCGCACCGATCGCGGACCGCAGCGTGGAGCTGGTGCTCGGGATCGAGGGCATCCAGCGCAACGTCGCCGAGCGGGTCGTCGTCGGCCTCATCGACGCCGTCTACCGTCATCGCTGGTCCGGCGCCGGGCCGGTGCGCGCGGTGCGCTTCCCGGCGCTCGTGGCGCTGGGCATGCGCGACCGCGGGGCGGGCTGGGACGTCGAGATGCTCGTCCGCGCGGTGAAGCTCGGGCTCTCGTGCGACGAAATTCCCCTGCCCGTTGGCGCGCGTCATCGCGCTCGCGTCTCGGGCCGCGCGCTGCTTCACATCCTGCGGCACGCAACGATGCGATGAACATGGGATGATGTGGGGGTGAACGCGCACGATTCACTCGAGCGGTTCGCCCAGGACTTCGAGGCGGGCGCCGTCCTGTTCGAAGAGGGCCAGCCCGGCGACTTCATGTATGTCGTGCAGACGGGCGAGGTCGAGATCCGCCGCATGGTCGGCGAGAGCGAGCGCGTGCTCGCGGTGCTGCCGCCGGGCGAATTCTTCGGCGAGATGGCGATCCTGAACGGCCGCCCGCGCAGCGCGACCGCGGTGTGCCGCTCTGCCGCGCGGCTCCTCGTCATCGAGGGCAAGACGTTCGAGGCGATGCTGCGCGCGCGGCCCGAGATCGCGCTGCGGATCATCCGCTCCATCGCGACGCGCCTCGACAACGCCAACCACCACATCGAGCTCCTGCTCCTGCCGACGCCCAACCACCGCGTCGTGCAGTGCCTGCGGCACATGGCCGAGGAGCAGATCCAGCTCGCGGGCGCGACGGTCAACCAGGGCACCGCGATCCTCGTGCCGAAGCGGGCGTCCGACATCGCGGCCCGCGTGGGCCTACCGGTGCACGAGGTGACGGAGGTCGTCGATCGCCTGCGCGCCGCGCGCCTCGTGCTCGCGACCGCGGACGCCGGCATCGAGGGCGATGGCTTCATCGTCCCCGAGGTCGGGCGGCTCGCCGAGTTCCTCGAGTTCTTGAACCTGAAGGACCGGTTCGAGACGTAGGGAGCGGGCGGACTACGCGGCGGCCGAGCCGTCGCGGATCGCGGCGACCTTGCGCACCAGCGCCGCGAGCACGTCGTTCTTGCCCTGGACGATCGCCTCGATCTCCGGGGCCATTTGCCCGAGCTGCTGCTTCAACGCCGCGCTCGTGGTGCCGGTGAGCAGCGTCGAGATCACGGCGACGATGAAGTTGCCGCCCCAGATCTCGCGCACCGCCTCGGCCGCGCTCGACGCCTGCACCACCGTGAACCCTTCACCTTCGAGGGCGCGGGTGATCTCCTCCCGCTCGGTGCTGATTTCGTTGACGACAAGGACGGAAGACATCTCGACCTCACGATCAGGGCGGCGTGGCGCGCCCCGAGTGGCTATTTCCAGCTGAGTAACAGGTTCGCCGGCCCATCGCGAGGCGAAGTCACGAAAATGGGGCCTCCCGCAATTCCGGGATCCTTTACGGGTCCCGACGGATGCGGTATCTAGCTCGCCCATGGCCTGGTGGTCACGCACTCAAACGCTCGCGGTCGAGCCGAAAAAGTCCGTTCCCAAGGGCATTTGGATCAAATGCGAGCGCTGCGCGGCCACCCTCTACGAGGCCGACCTGGACGCGAACCTGCGCGTCTGCACGAGCTGCCAGCACCACTTCCGCATGGCGACCGAGCAGCGCGTCGAGCTCATGCTGGACGCGCCGTGGGACGAACATGACCTCGAGCTCGAGAGCACGGATCCGCTGAGCTTCCGCGTCGACGGCAAGAAGTACGTCGACCAGATCAAGAGCGCCGGCCGCAAGGTCGGGCCCGGCGACGCCTACCGCGCCGGCACGGCCGCGATCGGCAGCATCCCGATCGAGGCTGGCTTCTTCGTGTTCGAGTTCATGGGCGGCTCGATGGGCTCGGTCGTGGGCGAGAAGATCGCGCGCCAGTTCGAGCGCGCCGTCGCGCACCGGCGGCCGGCCGTGATGTTCTGCGCGTCGGGCGGCGCCCGCATGCAGGAGGGCGTGCTCTCGCTGATGCAGATGGCGAAGACGTCGGCCGCGCGCAGCCGCATGCGCGAGGCCAAGGTCCCCTATATCTCCGTGCTGCTGCACCCGACGACGGGCGGCGTCGCCGCATCGGTCGCGATGCTCGGCGACGTGATCATCGCCGAGCCCGACGCGCTCATCGGCTTCGCGGGCCCGCGCGTGATCGAGCAGACGATCCGCCAGCAGCTCCCGCCGGGCTTCCAGCGCTCGGAGTTCTTGCTCGAGCACGGCATGGTCGACATGGTCGTCGCGCGCAAGGACATGAAGGCGACGCTGGCGCGGACGTTGCGCTGGTTCGAGCGCGGGCAGGAGCCGGCGCGGCGCACGGGCACCGCGTTCGACGACGCGCTCGACGCTGCGGATTGACCGGGCGCGTCGTGACGGCGAGCGCGTACGAGGACCTGCTCGCGCGGCTCTTGCCGGCGCGGCGGTTCGGCGTCGTGCTCGGCCTCGAGCGGGTGCGGGCGCGGCTCGACCGGCTCGGCGCGCCCGATCGCGCGCTCGGCCGCGTGATCCACGTCGGCGGGACGAACGGTAAGGGCTCGACGGTCGCGATGATCGCGGCGCTCGTGCGCGCGACGGGCGCGCGGGTCGCGACGTACACGTCGCCGCATCTGAGCTGCCTGCGCGAGCGAGTCACGATCGATCCCGCGACGCCCGCGGGCGCGGACGCGCTTCAGCCCCGGGGCGTGATGATCGGCGAGGCGGAGCTCGTCGCGGCGGCGGCCCAGGTCGCGGCGGCCGGCGGCGACGAGGACACGTTCTTCGAGCAGGTCACGGCGATGGCGCTCGTGGCGATCGCGGCCGCGCGGGTCGACGTCACGGTGCTCGAGGTCGGGCTCGGCGGGCGGCTCGACGCGACCAACGCGGTGGCGGCGGACGTCGCGGTGGTCACCGGGGTGGCGATGGATCACGCGGCGATCCTCGGCGCCACGCTGGCCGCCATCGCGAGCGAGAAGGGCGGCATCTTCAAGCGCGGGCAGGGCGCGGTGATCGGCGCGTCGGGCGAGGCGGCGGCGGTGCCCGTGCTGGTCGCGGCGGCCCGGGCGGCGGGCGTCCGCGAGCTCACCATCGTCGAGGACGCGGCGGTCGCCGCCGTTCCGCTGGTCGGGCTCGCCGGCGCGCATCAACGCCGCAACGCGGCGGCGGCGATCGCAGCCGTGCGCGCCCTCGGCCTCCCGCTCCACGGCGGCGCGCTCGCGCACGTCGTGCACCCGGGGCGCTTCGAGCGCATCGGCGACGTCATCCTCGATGGCGCGCACAACCCACACGGCGCGGCGGCGCTCGCGGCCACGCTCGGCGCGCTCGGGCTCCGGCCGACGCTGATCATCGCCGCCTCCTCGGACAAGGACGTCGCCGGCATCGCGGCCGCGCTCGCGCCGGCGGTCGGCGCGGTCATCGCCACGCGCTACCAGCAGGACCGCGCGCTGGCCCCCGCCGCGCTCGCCGCCTTTTTCGCGGGCGCGACGACGGCGCCCGACCTCCGCGCCGCGCTCGCCGCCGCCCCGGCCGGGCCGGTGCTCGTGGCGGGCTCGCTGGTCCTCGTCGGTGAGGCGCGCGTGCGGCTGCTCGGCGCGCCAGCAGATCCATATGTAGTTACAGATCCGCCCGCCTCGCCGACGCTCTCCCGGGATTGACCGCCGAGCGGCCGCCGGCGCCAAGACAGACGCCAAGACAGACGCCAGGCGGAGGTTTGTTTGCGTGGGGTGGGTGGGGCCGGTACGATTTGCCTCATGCGCCGAGCGTGCCTCGCTTCGTTCCTGCTCCTCGTCGCCGCCCCGGCGTTCGCGCAGCCCGTCACGCCCATCCCGCCGCGCCACCGCGCGCCGCGTAACGTCACGCCGAAGACCAAGACCACGCCCGCGGCGCAGCACGGCAACACGTTCCTGCCTGCCCCCGACATCCAGCCGACGACGACCCACAAGGAAGGCGACTACGGCGGGGTGTCTCCTGGCGAAGCGCCGCCCGTCGATCACCCGAAGCCGAAGCGCAAGCCGGCCGCCGGCACGCTGTCGTGGGTCGGCTTCGCGGCGAAGAGCGGCGGCGCCGAGCTCTTCTTCCAGTCGGTCGCGCCCTTCGAGGTCACGCAGACGGTGGCGAACGGGGCGGTCGTCGCTCACCTCGGCAACCTACGCACGCTCGGCGCGAACGCCTGGCGCGCCGTCGACACGCGCTACTTCGACAACCCCCTGTCCCGGATCGAGGCGCGCCGCGCCACGCACGGCGCCGGCCTCGACGTCCAGGTCGCGTTCAAGAACGCGAAGGACGCGCACGAGGGCACGCTCAAGTCCGGCCAGGAAGCGGACGGCTACTACTACGTGTACCTGACGTTCCCCCCGGGGACCGACCAGAAGCTCGGCCCTACGGCCGAGCCCGAGAAATAGCGGCCCGGAGGTCATCGGCGTCGCGCTCCCCGATGTGCGCGTCCCGGGCGTGGCCCGTGGGATCGAGGACGAGCATGTACGGCACGTGGTCGACGGCGTACTTCACGCGGAGGCTGCCGTCGTCGACGAGCGCCGGGCCCGCGAACTTCGTCTGCTGCACGAAGGCGTGATCGCTCGCGCGGTTGCCGGCGACGAACACCGCCACGATCCCCGCATGCTCGGCGGCCGCCGCCGCCTGCGCGATCGGCAGCTCCTTCAGGCAATGCCCGCACGACGGGCTCACGAACACGACGACCGCGGGCGCGCCGCGCAGCGAGGCGGGATCGAACGCCGCGAGCGGCGCGAGCGGCGAGGCCGTGAGCGTCGCGAGGATGTCCCCGTCGGGGACGGGCGTGGCGGTATGACATGCGCCTACCGCCGCGCCGGCGGCGGTCGCCAGGAAGACAAACAGAGTCCGGCTCGCCACGCAGCTACAGCTTGTCACGGGCCGGCCCGCGATGGCATACCGGCGCCATGGGCGAGGACGACATGGTCGGCGAGCTCTCGGCGCTGGCCCGTCAGCTCCGCGGTCAGCTCGCGCGCCACGCCGCCGCTGGCACGTGGGCCGCCCCGGGGCGTCCCTCGCGCCGGCCCCCCGCGCTGCCGCTGGCGGCCGCCGAGCCCGCCGCCGCTGGATCGCAATCGCTGCCGCAGATCCGGGCTGATCTCGGCGAGTGCACGCGCTGCAAGCTCGCCTCGACTCGCCGCTCGATCGTCTTCGGCGTCGGTGACCCGACGGCGCGCCTCATGTTCGTGGGCGAGGCGCCCGGCGAGCAGGAGGACCGGCGCGGCGAGCCGTTCGTCGGCCCCGCGGGCGAGCTGCTCGACAAGATGATCGAGGCGATGGGCTGGACGCGCGCGTCCGTCTACATCACGAACACGGTGAAGTGCCGGCCGCCGAACAACCGCGACCCGGAGCCGGACGAGCTCGCCGCGTGCAAGCCCGTCCTCGAGGCGCAGCTCGGGTCGGTGGCGCCGCGGATCGTCGTCGCGCTCGGTCGGCCCGCGGCGAATCAGCTCCTCGGCGTCGACGCTTCGATCGGGTCGCTGCGTGGCCGGTTCCACGATCGCCGCGGGATCCGCGTGATGCCGACGTTTCACCCCGCGTACCTGCTGCGCTCGCCGGAGCGCAAGCGCGACGTGTGGGACGACCTCAAGCTGGTGATGACCGAGCTCGCGGAGATCGGGATCGTCGCCCCGAAGTCGCGCGGCACGTGAGCACGGCGACGAGCGCGCTGAGCGCCGAGATCGCGCTCGACCTGCTCGAGGGCGAGCTCGCCGTGGAGCTACCGGGCCACGTCCGGGCGTTCGCGCGCGCCCACGCCGAGGGCCGGCCACCGCCGGCGGCGCCGCTCCTCGCGCGGCTCGCGTCGACGCTCGCCACCGCGCGCGATGCGATCGAGCACGACGAGCTCGCCGACCGCGGGTTCGCGATGCTGCGGCTCGTGGCGCCGCTCGTCATCGAGGACGACCCGGCCGTCGCCGCCGCGCGCGCGAAGCCGCCGAGCTGGCCGAACCTCGCCGAGCTGACGCGGGCGCGAGATGCGGTCGCGCAGCTGCGGTTCGGGCGCACCATGATCGAGCTCGCGCACCTGCTCCACGGCGCGGCCGCGGCCTCGCTCGAAGAGCCGGCGACGCTCGGCGCTCCCGTCGCTGGCTGGCACGAGCGCGGGCCCGCCGCGGACGCCGCGTCGATCCAGGACGCCTGGCAGGCGATCGCGGCGCGGCTCGGCGTCTCCGGCAACGTCCGCATCGATCGCAGCGCGCAGGCGCGGCCGCGGGCGTTCGTCGTCGAGCCGAAGCGCGAAGTGGTGATCGTCGTGCCGCAGATCGTGGACACGCCCGCGGCGCGGTTCGCGGTGTTGCACGAGCTCGGGCACGCCGTGTGCGCCCTCGCGCTGCCGGGCGGGCTGCCCCGCGCGGTGGACGAGGCGGCCGCGGCGTACGTCGCGATGCTCGCCGAGCCGCCGAGCATCCTGCCCCCGCGCTGGACGAGCGATCTGGCGGGCGAGGCGAGGGCGCGGCGCACCCGCCTCGCGGCGGCCCTCGACCGCGTGGAGCGCGCGCTGCCCGACGGGGGCGGGGACCGCGATGGCGTCACGCGCGCGCTCGCCGCGCTCGGCGATCCGGCGACGCCGGCGTGGGCGCTGTGGCACGACCCGGGCACGCAGGCCTCGTATGTCGCGGCGGATGCGATCGCGACCCGGCTCCGGCGCGACCTCGGCACGAGCCCGCCGCGCGGCCAGCTCGCCGCCGCGCTCGCCGCGGAGCGCGACCGCATCGACCGCTCGATCCGGCTGTAGGATAGCGGCGTGGTGCGCGCTGCTGTGTTCGCCGGCCTGCTCGCCGTCGCGGCGTGCCGCGTCCGTGCGCCGGCGCCGCTCGACATCCTCGCGCTGACGCGGGCCGAGGGCTCCGAGGGCGCGCGGCGCACGCTGGTGGCGCGGGTGCTCGCCGACCCGCGCGACGTGCAGGCCCGCCTCGCGCTCGCCGTGCTCGCCGACAAGCTCGGCCGGCCGAGCGAGGCGATCGCGCAGCTGGACGAGGTCGAGGCGCTCGGCGGCCCAGCGGGCGCGCGCTGGCACGCCGAGGATCGCGCGCGGCTCGGTCGGCTCGTGCACGCCCGCGCGGCGGTGCGGCTGGCGCGCGGGGCCGCGGCGGCGCTGGCGGATCTGCAGCGGGCGCGCGGGCTCGGCGAGGCCGTCACCGAGGCCGAGCTGACGAGCGCGCGGGAGGTGGCCGCGTTCGCGCA
>JANXOM010000146.1 GCA_025353585.1 Deltaproteobacteria bacterium | reverse complement strand
CGATCCTGCTCGTGTTCCTCGTGCTCGCCGCGCTCTACGAGAGCTGGGTCCTGCCGCTCGCGATCTTGCTGATCGTGCCGCTGTGCATGTTGGCCGCGCTCGTGGGCGTGCACCTCGCGGGCGGCGACCGGAACGTGTTCGTGCAGATCGGGCTCGTGGTGCTGATGGGGTTGGCGACGAAGAACGCGATCCTCATCGTGGAGTTCGCGCGCGAGCTCGAGCACCAGGGCAAGTCGGTGATCGACGCGGCGATCGAGGCGTGCCGGCTGCGGCTCCGCCCGATCGTGATGACGTCGTTCGCGTTCATCGCGGGCGTCATCCCGCTGATGCTGTCGCACGGCCCGGGCGCCGAGATCCGGCGCGCGATGGGCGTGACCGTGTTCGCCGGCATGATCGGCGTGACGATCTTCGGCCTCGTGCTGACGCCCGTGTTCTACGTGGCGCTCCGCACGCTGGTCTCGCGTCGGGACCGGAAGCGCGACGGCACGACGAAGATCGGGGAGCTCAGCCCCGAATTGAACGACGGCTAGGCTCGCGTTCGGGTGCGGCCGTGGCGCGAGCAACGCCGCGCGGGCGCGGGCCTACCGTCCGCGCCGCGAAGACACCACGCGCCGGCGCGCCGCAGATGGTTACCACGACGCCAGCTCGCGGTCGCGGTCGCGCGAGCGGATCGCGGGTAGCCCCGGAGACGGGGACAGCCGCGTCGCCTCGCTTCGTCGAGCTAGAAGCCGCAGGCGGCGCAGCTGTTCGCGTCGACGCCGGTGCAGATCATCACGGCGGAGCACTCGAGGCACGCGATGATCGTGTTCTGGTCGGTGCAGTTGAGCGCGCCGCTGCCGGTGTTGCTGCCGCTGCCCTGGCCACTGCAGTCGTTAGGGCAGCTCGCCGCCGTCTCGCCGTTCGCAGCGTCGCAGACGAAGTCGCCGCAGACCGGGCCGGACGCGGAGCCCGATCCGCTGCCGCTGCCGCTGCCACTGCCCATGCCGCTGTTGCCGCAATCGGCCTGGCACTGCCCGATCTCGCTGGCGGCGCAGACGCCGTCGCCGCACGTCGTGTGCGTGCTGACGGCGGCATCTGGCTCGGTCTGCCCGCTATTGCTCCCCCAGCTGCACGCCCCGAGCGTGGCAAAGGCGATCGCGCATAGAGCTCCCCGAGCTGATGTTTCCCTCATCGCGGGCGACTGTAGCGATCGGTCCGAATCGATCAACATCAAAGTGAGGACGCCTCGCCAAATTCGTGTCGGGACGGTGGCGATCGTCTAGCCGCCCTCGGCGCCGTACACATGACGTGCAAGTCTTCGCGCAATCGCGGCCTTCAGGCCCGCATGGTCCGGCCACTCGAGCGCTGGATCCTCGTCGAGGACGGCGTCTGCGTGGTGGCGCGCCTCGAGGAGTAACGCGGTGTGTTGAACGAGGTCGCCGAACCGCAGCCGCGGGATGCCGGCCTGCCGCGGCCCGAACATCTCGCCAGGCCCGCGCAACGCCAGGTCCTCCTCGGCGATCTTGAAGCCATCGTGGGTGTCCACGAGCGCCTGGAGCCGCCGCTCGGCGAGCGCACCGGGCGACGACTTCCCGAGGAGCAGGCAGTGCGAGCCGGCCGTCCCGCGCCCGACGCGCCCGCGCAGCTGGTGGAGCTGGGCGAGGCCGAACCGATCGGCGTCGTGGATGACCATGACGGTCGCGGCCGGCACGTCCACGCCGACCTCGATCACCGTGGTCGCGACGAGGACATCGAGCGCGCCCGCCTTGAACTCGCGCATCACGGCGTCCCGCGTCATCGCGTCGAGCCGGCCGTGGACGAGGCCGACCCGGGCCGCCGGCAGCGCCGCCGCCAGCTCGGCGTGGACCGTGGTCGCGTCCTTCCAGTCCTTGCTCGCCTCGACGTCGTCGGTTGCCTCGACCTTCGGGCACACGACGTACGCCCGCTCCCCGGCCGCGACCCGCTCGGCGACCAGCTTGTACGCCGCCGTGACGCCGCGAGCGCCCCGCGCGATCTTCGTCGCCACCGGCTGGCGCCCCGGCGGCAGCTCGTCGAGCACCGAGACGTCGAGGTCGCCGTACGCGGTCAGCGCGAGCGTCCGCGGGATCGGCGTCGCCGTCATCACGAGGAGGTGCGGGGCCCCCTGCCCGTCCCCCTTGTCCCGCAGCCGGGCGCGCTGGGCCACGCCGAACCGGTGCTGCTCGTCGATGACCACGAGGCCGAGCGCCGCGAACCCGACGCCGTCCGCGATGAGCGACTGCGTGCCGATCACGCAGTCGAGCTGCCCCGCCGCGAGGAGCGCGAGCAGCGACGCCCGCACGCCCTTCGGCGTCGACGCCGTCAGGAGCTCGACGCGCAGCCCCGACGCGGCGCCCCATCGCCTCCAGGTCTCGGCATGCTGCTCGGCGAGGAGCTCCGTCGGCGCCATCACCGCGGTCTGCCGCCGGGCCCGCGCCACCTGCAGCGCGGCCGCGAACGCGACGGCCGTCTTGCCGGAGCCGACATCGCCTTGCAGGAGCCGGTTCATCGGCGTCTCGCGCGCCAGGTCGCCCGCGACCTCGCCGATCGCCCGCTGCTGCGCGCGCGTCAGCACGAACGACAGCGCCTTCTTCAGGGCCGCGTCGAGCTTCACCTTGGGGCACGCGACCGCGTCGTCGGCCCGCCGCTCGCGCCGCCGCATCGCGATGGCCACGCCGAGCGCGAACAGCTCGCCGAACGCGAGGCGCCGGTGCCACGGGCTGTCGCCGCGGTTCATCGCCGCGAGCTGCTCGGCCGGGAGATCCGCGGCGGGCGAGTGCAGCGCCCCGAGCGTGGCCGCCAGCGCCGGCAGCGCCGCCGCGGTCTCGACCCGCGCAGGCACCCCGTCGTCAGCCGCCTCTGCGATCCGCGCGCACGCCGCCGCGCACGCCTGGCGCACCCGCCCCGGCGGCACGCCCGGCACGTCCGGATACCGGACCATGATCGCCGGCGCCGCCTTGCCGCCGAGCTCGCCCGCGATCGTGATCCCGAGGATGTCCGGGTTCGCGAATTCGACGCGCCCGCCGCGCGTCTTCACGACGCCGCTCAGCACGACCTCGCTCCCGGCCGGCATCCGCTTGTCGATGCCGGCCCACACGTTGAACCAGCGCACCGTCGCCCGCGCCGGCGGCGCGCCCGGACCCTGCAGCTGCACCTCGGCCCAGCGCCGCCCCCGCGCGAACACCATGCGCGCGCTCGTGACCTCGGCGACGAAGGTCGCCCGGGCGCCCTCCTCCATGACAAGCACGTCGGCCAGCCCGCATGCATCGCGCACGTCATCGTACCGGCGCGGCAGGAGCCACAGCAGATCCTCGACGGTCATGAGCCCCCGCTCCGCCATCTTCTCCGCGAGCGCCGGCCCGATCCCGGGCAACGACTCCGGCGACGCGGCCATCGGATCGGTCGGGCGCACGGAGGTCGGGGCGCCAGCACTCCGCGAGGTCAGGACCGGCGCGGGCTCCTTGCGCCCTGGCGACCTGGCGTCCTGGCGATTCAGCTTCTTCGCCTCGGCGCGGACCGCCTTGACCACGTCCTCGTCCTTCCACTTCGCGCCGACGCGCTTGGGCCGCGGGTACCGCGCGAGTAGCCGCATCCCCTTCGCGACCTGGATCGCCTGTTCGTCCTCGGGGAGCACGTCCCACCGGGCGAGGTCCGCGCGCCACGCCACGAGCGCCTCGCTCGGCTCCTTGACGAGGACGCCATCGCACCCGAGACGCAGCGCGAGTCCCAGATCCGGCACGGCCCGTACGCCGGCGAAGCCGTCTGCGGCCGCCAGCTCCAGCGGTCGCCGGAGCGCCTCCACGCGACGCATCAGATCGACGTCCACCGGGCGACGCTACTACGCGTCTATGACACTGACAAAGTGTTCAGCCGTCGGTTCGATACGTGAACCGCAGCTCGTAGTCGCACAGATGAAAGATGTCGCCCTCGTCGATGCGCTTGTTGTCGATGCGCATGCCCTTGTAGTCGATGCCGTTCGTCGACCCGAGGTCCTTGATGTAGAAGGTCCCGTTCCGGCGGATCACGGCGGCGTGCTTGCGGGAGATGTTGCCGTCCTTGATCGCGAGATCGGACGTCTTGCTGCCGCGGCCGATGATGAACTGGTCCTTCGTCACCGGGTACCGTTGCCCGTTGTACATGAGGAACAGCGTCGGGCCCATCGCGCCCATGTTGGCCGGCGGCGCGGCGGGCGGAGGCGGCGTCGGCTGGGCCTGCGGCTGCATCCCTCCACCGGCTCCGCCTCCGCGCGGCGCCTGGTAGCCCGGCGTCGGCGGCGCGGCGCGGCGCTGTTGCTGACCTCCCTGGCTCGGCGCCGGGGGTGGTGGCGAGCTGAGCGGGGCGGGCGCGCGGCTCGCCGGACCCGCGCCCTTGGCGCCATACCCGGCGTTCGCACCATTGGTGCTCGATGGCCCGTTCGATGGCCCGTTCGGCGGCCCGTTCGGGCGCCCCTGTCCGGGACCCGGACCTTCCGGGTTCGCCGGCTGGCCACCGGTCGAGTTCGACGGACCGCCCGGCGACTGATAGTTCTTCGAGCGTGCGTAGTACCGCATCGCCTCGTTGACCAAGTAGTCGATCGAGCAATCGAAGTCGTTGGCCATCTGCTCGAACGTCTCCCAGAGGACGTCCCGGCAGTAGAAGTGGCGCATCGTCTTCTTGCTCTGATCCATGTCCTTTTCCGTTTTCGAAGCGCTCCCCAGCGGTGATCGACGGTGCGGGAGACGGTCCCCCGCGCCCGGCCCGGCAACGATACTACATCGCTTGCGGCCGCGCGACGCTACTTCCCGGCGGTGAGTTTCCCGGCGGCTTCTTTCGCCCGCTCGCCCAGGGTGGGATCCGTCTTGCGGGCCTTGGGCTCGACCCCGCTCTGGTCACCGAAGAACCCGACGAGCACGTCGCGCTCGCCGGCGAGGGCCGCGAGCTTCGGGGCGTCGTCGGCGGAGTGCATCGCGAGGATTGTTTCGACGGCGGCCCAGCGCGCGATCTTGTTCTTGTCGCCCAGGAGCTCGCGCATGGCGGCGAGGACCTGTTCGCGCGGCGTCAGCTTCGCCGTATCGACGACGATCGAGCCCTTCAGCTCGAGCTGCGCGTACGGCACGTCCGGCAGCGCATGAAAGACCTGCCGGACGGCGGAGAGGCCGCCGCAGCGCAGCGCGTTGTTCGCGGCCGCGAACTTGAATCGCGACGAGCTGTGCGGGTAGCTGATCATCGAGACCAGCGGCGCGACGCACGCGGGCGCGCCGGCCGCCCCGATCAGCGCGATCGCGTCGTCGGCGACGCCGTCGGGGAGCGACTCGGTCTCCGCGATGCCGCCCAGCTGCTCGAGGAGCGGAACGAGCGGCTCGGCGGTGCGGATATCGAACTGCCCGCGCGGGTTGACGTACGCGAGGTAGAGCGCGGCCATCGCGCGGGCCGGCAGCGTCGGGTCGCCGTGCTCGGTCTTGACGAGCTCGAGGAGCGCCTTCAAGCCATCGGGGCTGCCCGAGGCGGCGATCCCGACGAGCAGCTGGTCGCCGATCTTGTTCTTCGTCTTCTCCTGGCCGGGCGCGGCGATCAGGCTGTTCAGGACCTCCACGAGCTTCTTGCCGCCGGCCGGCCCGACGAGCCGCATGACCTCGGCGCCGAGGTGCCCGCCCGCCTGCGCGCGCGCCTCGTACGACTTCACGCCGTACCAGTCGACCAGGTAGCCGTCGATCTGACCTTTGCTAGCGTCGTCGGCGTACTTGCGGACGAGGACGAGCATGTCCTTTGCGGCAATCCGCCCCGAATCGGGGAGGACGTCCTCGCGCTCGACGCGGGCGAGCTCCCACAGGCGCGGCGCGAGCTTGCCCACGACGGCGGCACGGCGGGGGCCCGACATCGCCTCGAGCTCGGACCGCACGTCGCTGTCCATGTTCTTCTTGATCATGTTCGCGCCGGCATGGGCGGCGAGGTCGGCGTCGATGGACTCGTCGGCGAACGCGTTCTTCAGCTTTTCGGGACCCTTCTCGGTGTGGGTCCACTTATCGATGTTTTCGTCGTTCACCTTGTCGCAGCCAGCCGCGCCGACGGCGGCGAGAGCGGTGATCATCAAGAAGCGCGCGAGCATGGGCGGCAGTCTAACCCTGGTGTTAGCTTCGGCGCGATGTCCGCAGCCGGTAGAGCGATCCGCGTCGCGGTGATCGCCGCGTGCTGCGGCTCCGCCGGGCGGGCGGCCGCCTCGCCCGGCACCGACCCCACGGTCGGGCGCGCGGTGTTCACGGGCGCAACCCTGCCCGTCGCGTCGTCGATCGTCCTCGACCCGGCGGCGCTGGCGCTCGGCACGAGCGAGCTCTCCTTCTATGTCGGGTTCACCGGCACGCTCGATCAGATCTCGATCGACCGGAAGCTCGTCGATCTCGACACGGGCGCCCTCTCGGCCGGGCCGCGCATCCGGACGACGGTGATCTCGCCCGGGATCGATGGCGCCGTCCTGTGGCGGCCGACCGAGAAGCTCGCGTTCGGCGCGCAGGTGCGGACCCCGCCCGAGCAGAAGTTCATCGAGGGCGAGAACGATCTGCGTTACTTCACCCTCGGCGGATACCAGCGCGAGCTGCAGACCTCGCTAGCGCTGAGCGTCAAGGCCACGAACGAGCTCCTGTTCGGCGCCAGCATCACCGTCGACTGGACGTTCATGCGCCTCCGGTTCGCGCGTGACACGGCGCTCGCGGCCGGCCACGGGGCCGGCGGCGTCGGCAGTGACTGCGGCGGCTCGCCGTGCGGCGTCGAAAATCCGCTCGCCTCCGAGCGCTACGATCTATACGCGCGGCAGCGGAACCCGCTCGGCGATGGCTACGTCGTGAACCTGGGCGTCATGTACGAGCTCGCGCGCGACGTGTGGCTCGCCGCGAGCTACCACACGCCGCCGGGCGGCGCGTCGAGCACCACGAACACGCTCGACGGGGACACCACGGTCGTGCAGGCGCCGCGCGCGGGCGGCCAGGTCCTCCACGGCGGCGGGACGGTCTATTTGTCCGAGCCGGTAACGGTCGACGCGGAGCTGCGCGCGCGCTTGCCGCACAACCTCGACGTGCACGTCGGGGGGCGCTGGGAGGATCTGTCGCGCAACCTCGGCTACGACGTGCGGTCGTACGGCAGCACGTTCCCGCGCGCCAACATCCCCGAGTGGATCGAGCAGCAGCGCGACTTCAAGGACGTGCTCGCGCTGTGGGCCGGCGTCGAGCAGGTCGAGCACGGCGAGACGTGGCACTTCGGCGGGCGCGTCGGGTTCGAGACGGCGGCGGTGCCGGACCGCAGCACGACGCCGAACACCATCTCCCCGACCTCGGCCACCCTCGACCTCGGCGCGCAGCTGCGGCTCGGCTCCGTGGTGCTCCAGCTCTCGTACGGGCTGCAGTACTTTCCGCCGGTCAGCGTCACGAAGAGCACGTTCGACCCGCGCGACCGGGTCACGTGCGTCGACGGCGGCTTCGACTACACGACGGCGGCGTGCGCCGCGGTGCGCGACGGCTTCGCGCTGCCCACGGCCGCGGGCGACTACGCGCGCATCGAGCACGCGGTGCGGCTGGGGCTGCGCTATGACTGGAATTGACGAGATCGAGGTCGTCGTCTACGGCGCGACCGGTGGCGCGGGCCGGCGCGCATGCGCAGCGCTGCGGGCCGGCGGCGTGGCGTTCGCGGTGGCCGGGCGCGACGCGGCGGCGATCGCGCAGCTCGCCGGCGAGCTCGGCGTCCCCG
>JANXOM010000142.1 GCA_025353585.1 Deltaproteobacteria bacterium | reverse complement strand
TCGTTCGCGCGGCGCGCACGGCGACGGCGCTTTTGTGTGCCTTTTTCTGGATCGACCCGGATGGCACCTTTGGGCCGCTCGCCTCGCCGCCGCTTGTTCCGATCGACCCTGTCAGAGACCGCGAATAAATCGCGGTCTCTGGCGATCGGCTTGTCGGCTCCGCCGCCAGCGCCTGTACGGAGCAGATCGCCCGCGAAGACGCGGGCTCAGAGGTCGAAGCCGACGGAGACCAGGCCGAGCGGGCCGAACGCCGTCTTGGCCGCGCCCACTGCCCCGCCGCCGACCAGGAGCTCCACGCGCCAGCGCTCGAGCTCGACATCGCCGACCGCGCCGCCGATGACGTCCCAGCGAGTCGCCGTGTCCCGGCGCGCGATGGCGTACCGGTAGCGAGAGCTCGCGCCGACGACGAGGTTCGGCGTGACGCGCTGGAGATAGCCGACGCCGAGCTCGACGTCGGACTCGTTGCCTTCGAGATCGCGCCCGTACGCGACAACGGCCCGGGCGACGTTGCGCTCGAACAGGTGGGCGGCGGTGAGCACGGCCTCGACCTCGCCCTCCGGCTCGGCGAAGCCCTCGGGCTTGTAAGCGCTGCTCAACCGCAACCCGACCGGAGCGCGGCGCGGATCGACGAGCTGCACGGCGAGCCCGACCGCGGGCCGCGTGGCGCCGCCGGCCTCCTCGCCGAACGTCACGGCCGCGAACACCGAGAGCCGCGAATCGAGCGCGACCTCGACGAGCCCGGTCGCGAGCACGCGCTGCTGCACGCCGTCGTAGCCGCCCTGGGTCGAGACCGCGACGACCGCCGGCTCGACAGTGTTGCCCCAGCCGATCGTGCTGTGGAGGGCCGTCTCGTCGGCGCGCGCGGTCCCTGCCGCGAGCGTCAGCCCCAGGAGGGCCCGGCCGATCATGGCGTGGCCACGAGCGTACCGATCGCGACGTCCGCCGCGCTCACGACGGTCGTGCCCGCGCGGTCGCGCATGCCTCCGGAGCGCAACACGAAGTCGGGCGCGGTGCCATCGAACACCACGCCCCCCGTCGCGCCCGTGCGCAGATCCAGCTGGACCGCATACAGCACCGTGCCCGGGGCGAGCGTGGCGTTGGTCGCGACCGCGCCGCCGCCGCTGGCCTTCTGACTCTGTGCGGTCACGAGCTGGTGGGCGAGCGGACCGGTGCCCGAGAGCGTGCCGAGCGCGGCCACGGGGGCGGTGCCGGGCGCGAGCGCCGTACCCGCGGTGAACGGGCCGAGCGCGACCTGGGTGTCGTCGAGCGGCAAGTCGAAGCCGACCGAATAGCCCGTGAGCGGCGCGTCTCCGACGACGAGCTCGAGGACGACCGAGGTCTGTGGCCCCTGGCCGACGGAGGGCCCCTGGATCAGCCGCAGCTTGCCCGCGCCCGGATCGGTGTACCGGAGCGGCGGCAGGGTGTTGTCGCCGCAGGCGGCGAGCGAAGCCAGAATGACCAACGAGCGCATCACGGGTGACCTCCAAACTTCGCGAGGAGCGCAGCGAGATCGGAGTCCTCGATCGCCTGCAGGGTGCCGCCGATATCGAGGATCCACGAGTAGAGCGGGGCGGTCGTCGTGGTCGGCGTCTCGCCGAGCCGCGCGGACATCGCGCCGAGATCGATCCAGTCGATCGCCAGGTTGCGATCGAAGTCGCCGTTGCCGGGCGCGCCGTGGTTAGCGGCCGCGCTCGGATAGATCTCCCACATGCCGCGGCCGTACGTCGCGACCCGGATGAAGTCCTGGTTCTTCGCGATGTACATGTCGCGCACGGGAACCATCGGGAAGTTGTCGCCCATGCGGTCCCAGGTCGCGCCGTCGTCGACCGTGACGTAAACGCCGATCTGCGTCCCGGCGTAGAGCGTGGTCGCCGTGACCGGATCGTACTTCACGACGAAGACGGGCACGTTCGGCAACTGGTGCGCCGGATCTGCGCCGACGATCGAGTGCCAGGTGCGGCCGCCGTCGGTCGTGCGCCAGAGGTGCCCCCTGTCCGCGGGGGGCGGGTTGCCGTCTGTCATCACGCCGGTGAACGCGCCCACGAAGACCTGGCCCGGCTGCACGCTGGGCGGCAACGTCGGGGGAAAGTCGATCGAGGAGGCGCCGGTCAAGCGCTGGCTGCCGCTCGCGAACACGCCGCTCGCTGCGGTCCAGGTGGTCGGCGTGTTGCCGGCGGTGGTGATGTAGAACGGCTCGCCGGACACCAGGCCCGCGGCGCCGTAGAGCCCGGGTGTGGCGCGTGACGCGGTGACGCTCACGATCCCGCTGCCGGTGGGATCGTTCGTCAAGTCCTGCGAGATCGGCGCGAACGCGAAGCCGCCGCTGCCGTCGGCGGTGCTCACGTACACCTGCGTGTCGGTGTGCGTCAGGACGCTCTGGCCTGCGGTGTCGGTCTCGACGTCCGCGTAGTGGATGAAGAACGGCTCCATGTTCTCGCCGGCGCGGAGGGCGCGCGCGCGCATGCGCTCGTCGAGCTCGTCATCCTCCATCGACGTCGGAGCCGCGCCCGGCGGCGAGTGCCAGTGGACCACCGTGTCGTCCGCCGCTTCGGGCACCTCCGTGGAACAGTCGACCACGGCCGGCTTGCAGAAGATGCGGGTGAACTCCAAGCTCGCCCAGTAGGTCGTGCCCGCGGAGGAGTGGTGGATGGCGACGCCGATACCGTCGCCGCCGGTCGGCTGGTTGAACGCCGACGGGTTCGCCGGGTCGCCGCGGAACCGCGTGCCGTTGTCCTGCAGGCCCGTGAACGCGACGAACGGATCGCCGCTCGTCGGATCCCCCGACGCGACCGAGTAGAGCAGGTGCGTGACGAGGCCCTTGTTGTGGTGCGTCCACGTCACGCTCTCGGCCGGCGTCGCGGACGCGAACAGGTTCGTGCTGGTGAACACGCCGCCGTCGGTGCCGGCGAACGTGGTGACCTGGCCGTTGACCACGACCGAGGTCGCGGTGTGCCAGTCGGCGTGGACGTACGGCAGGCGGCCGTTCGCCGTCTCGCCGAAGCCCGGGCCCGGCAGCCAGTGCGAGACGAGCTCCCAGGTGGGCGCGGCCGCGGTGCCATTCAAGGTGCGCATGCCGCACAGGTTCCCGCCGACGAGCACGTGATCGGGGTTCGTCGGATCGACGACGATCGCCTGATTGTACCAGCTCTGATCGTGGCCGATGTTGAGGTCCACGCACGCGTCGTCCGAGCTCGTGGGGTTCGCGAGCGACCCGCTCGCATCGACGTACGTGGTGCCGCCGTCGGTCGAGCGCCAGTAGCCGACCGTGTGGTCGCCCCCGACGGAGCCGACCAGCGCGTAGACCGTGGATCCGCTCGCGGCGAGCGTGGTGCGCCCGGTTCCCCGGAGCGGCGGGGTCGTTGCGAGCGTCCACGCGACCCCATCGGCCGAGCGCCAGAGCGCGGCGTTGTTACCGGCAGGACAGCGCGAGGGATCGGGATCGAACCCGAAGTAGACGAGGGGCGGCGTCCCGCCGGGCTCGCACGCGGTGACCCCCGCCGCGACCCAGCCCGTGCCGACGGGGACGATGCTCCAGATCGACTCGACGAGCACGGCGCCGCTCGCGTTGGGCAGATCGACGAGCGTGTACGTCGCGCCGGCGTCTGCCGAGGCGAACAGCCCGGCGTCGGTCGCGACGAGCACCTGGTCGCCGCGCACCCCGATCTGGCGGGCCGAAGCGACGCCCGGCAGCACCACGGGGTCCGCCCAGGTGCCGCCGCCGTCCGTGCTCTTCTGCATGGTGTCGCCGGAGGTGTCGACGAAGTCGCCCGTGCCCGCGTACAGCGTGTCGGGGTGCTCGGGATCGAGCGCGAGCGCGCCGACGGCGAGGTTGGGCAACGTGTCCATCGTCGGCGCCCACGTCGCGCCTGCCGCGGCCTGGAAGTCGAACGACTTCCACACGCCGCCGCCAGAGACCGCCATGTATACGACGTTCGGATCCCGGGGGTCGACCACGATGCTGTTGGGACGTCCCGAGTCCACGCTCGCGATCGTGTAGTAGTTGACCTCTTGCGGCGCGTCCGTCGGGCCCATGTTGACCCACGTTGTCGCCGGCACCGATGCGAGCTTCGAGCGGGCCCGGGCGCGGAGCTTCGATGACTCCACGCGCGCGACGCGATCCGTCTCGGCGAGCTCCGCGGGCCGCGCGCGGTGGATGCCGGGGCCCTTGTGCCGGTCGTCGGCGACCCCCGTCATGCGCTTGACCGACCGGGCCGGCTCGCGGTGGAGGCGGGGCGCCACCACGATCGCCGCGGCCCCGAGCACGGCCGCCGCCATTGACGCCACCAGGAGAGCTCTTCCCATCGCCGCAGTAGCCCAAGTTCCCCGACAGGGGTCAAGCCCGACCTCGCACCAGGCGGCAACAACACCCGTCATCGTGCGGCTGGCCGACCTCACCCCGCTCAGGCATCACCGCCAGCCGCCGCCCGGCGGGTCGCCTGTCGTGATGCCGACGCCGCTCGCGACCGTCGCCCTGACCCCGAGCTCGTGTGTGCAGTGGCCGCATGGCGGCAGCCGCGGCTCGCTCGCCTTCGCCCGCCCCGGGATGGAGGCGTTGCCTGTCCAGAGCAGGAACGGCGGCCGAGGCCGGTGTCAGGCCGCGGGCAGGCGCACGCAGATCCGCGTGCCGCGATCGAGCACCGACGTCAGCTCGCACGTGCCGCCGAGGGCCCGCGTCGCGCGCTCCACGATCGCCAGCCCGAGCCCGTGCCCCGGCACCTCCCGATCCGTCCGCCCACCCCGATAGAGCGGTTCGAACGCGTGCGCGGCCGTGTCCTCGTCCATGCCGACGCCGTTGTCCTCGAGGACGATCTCGACGTCGGCCGCCATGCGGCGCAACGTCAGCCGGAGTTGCAGCGGGCGCGCGCGATCGCGAAACTTGATCGCGTTGCCGATGAGGTTGCGCAGGATCTGCCCGAGCATGCCGCCCGAGCACGAGACGTTGCCGCCGGCGAGCTCGGCCGTCAGCTCCACGCCGTGCAGCTCCGGGCCGAGGTCGTCGATGACGGACGTCGCGAGCTCGCTCGAGGCGCACGTGCCGGGGCCGGGGCGACCGGCGGTGGACAGCGCGAGCATGTCGTCGACCACGCGCGCCATCCGGTCGACGGCCGTCCGGATCCGCCGCGCCATCATCTTCACGTCCTCGGACTCGCTCGCCTCGAGCATCAGGTCGGCGTAGCCGCGGATCGGGTTCATCGGGCTTCGCAGGTCGTGCGCCGCGCGCCCGGCGAACGCCTCGAGGTCGCGCGTCTTCTCGTCGAGGGCGAGGACGCGGTCCGCCATCATCTGGCGCTGGCGCCCGAGCACGCGGATCAGCACGACCGAGATCAACGATACGAGCGCGAGCGCGAGCGCGCCGACCACTGCGTCATCACGGATCGCACCGCGGTGCGCCGCATGGATCGCCTTCGCGTTGCGCTGGCCGACCTCGGAGTTGATGGCGATCAGGCGATCCACCGAGCGGTCGACCTCGTCCGCGAGCGGTCCGCTCTCGGCCTGCGTGGTCGTGGCCGCGAGCGTGCGGACCACGCGCTTCAGGTGCTCCCACTCCGCGGCCTCGCCCTCGTAGCTCGCGAGCAGATCGTACTCTCGGGCCTCGCTCGCGATCGCGTCGTTGCGGCGATGGGCCTCGGTCGCCGAGATGCCCGGCTCGCTCAGGTTCTGGGCGTTCGTACGGATCGCGTCCAGGAGCACGATCGATCGCTGCGAGTTCCCGATGATCTCGTCGGTCTCGTCCGAGACGCGCTGCCCGAGCAGGACGTCGAGCCCGACCATGGCCGTGATCAACACGCCCACGAGCCCGAGGGCGAGCAGGACCGGCCACGCCGGCATGATCGACTGCTTCAGGGTGGTGCGCATGTCAGGCGACGGGGGCAGAGCGAGGAGCTTCGCACGAGCCGCACGTACCAGCGCGGCAGTCTGCCGCACCACCGCGGCAACTCGCCGCGGTCAAGTCAGGGTCGGGATCAGTACCCGTAAGCACGCAGCCGCCGGTAGAGCGTCTTGCGGTCGACGCCGAGGACGCGGGCGGCCAGGGCGCGCTGCCCTCGACAAACCTCGAGGGCCTTGAGGATGTGGCGGCGCTCGATCTCGCTCAGGGACTCGAGGGTCTCGGTGGCGACAGGCTCGGACGTGGGAACTGCTTGACGGTCCGGGTGCGGCATCCTTGTCTCCAGTGCAGACGCCGTGCCCGGCGGCCCGTGCCGTTCCTCACTCCCCGACGACCGGAACCGCCACGCCGGTCTGGCCGCGCCCGAAGCGCTTCCCGAGCCCGAGGCGGAACGCGTGGACCCAGTAGTAGCTGACCGGCAACACGATCAGCGTGAGCAGCGCGGCGGAGATGGTGCCGCAGACGACGACCATCGCGATCGGTCGCTGCGTCTCGCTGCCGATCGCGTGCGACATCGCCGCCGGCAAGAGCCCGAGCGACGCCAGCATCGCCGTCATCAGCACCGCGCGCAGGCGCTCTCGCGTCCCGCGGATCACCGCCGTCCACAGGTCGTCGCCCGCGTCTCGCCGCGCGCGGATCGCGCTGACGACGAGCACGCCGTTCAGCACCGCCTGCCCGAGGAGCGCGATGAACCCGACCGCGGCCGACACGGACAGCGTCATGCCGGCGATCGCGAGCCCGACGAGGCCGCCCAGCAGCGCGATCGGCAGGTTCAGCAAGATGATGGACGCGTCCCACAAAGAGCCGAACGCCGAGAACAGCAGCAAGAACGTCAGCACGAGCGAGAGCGGCAGCACCAGGGCCAGCCGCTTCATCGCGCGCTGCTGGTTCTCGAACTCGCCGCCCCACGTCGTCTCGTAGCCGACGGGCAGCTTCACGTTCGCGTTCACGCGCTCCTGCGCCTCCGCGATCACCGAGCCGAGGTCGCGGTTGCGCACGTTGGCGCGGATACCGATGTACCGCTTGCCGTTGTCGCGCGTGATGGCGGATGGGCCGGACGCCATCGCGACCTTCGCGAGCGCCGAGATCGGGATCAGCGAGCCGTCCTTGAGCGGCACGCGCAGCTCGCGGATCGAGCCGATGTCCTCGCGCGCGGCTGTCGGGAAGCGCACCGTCACGTCGAAGCGCTTCTCGCCTTCCCACAGCTCCGAGGCGGCGTGGCCCGACAGCGCCGTCTCGAGATAGGCCTGCAGACTCCCGAGGTCCTCGTCCCACCGGGCGAGCGCATGGCGGTTCGGCACGACGCCGATCACCGGCTGCTCCGAGGCCTTCACGATGCCCGGATCGGCGATGCCCGGCACCTTCGCGATCTGCAGCTCCGACGCCTCGGCGAGCTGCCGCAGCACCTTCATGTCGTCGCCGTAGATCTTCACCGCGACCATGCCCTGCTGGCCGCTGATGTTCTCGTTCACGTTGTCGCGGATCGGCTGGCTGAAGTTGTATTCGATGCCGGGGATCTCACGCAGGTTGTCGGTCTGGATCGCGATGATGTCGTCGAGCGTGTGGATCTGCGGGCGCCACTGCGTCATGGGCTTGAGCTTGATGAAGATCTCGAGGTTGTTGAACAGCTTCGCGTCGGTGCCGTCCTCGGGCCGGCCGAGCTGGGTCAGCACCTCGGTGACCTCGGGGTTGTTCTTGCGCAGGGCGGCGACCAGGCGCGGCGTCAGGGCGCGCCCATCGTCGAGCGACGAGGTCGGCGGCAGCGTGAACGTCACGTAGATCGAGCCCTCGTTGAGCGCAGGCAAGAACTCGCTGCCGAGCCGCGGCGTCAGCACCACGCCGGCCACGAGGACGAGGCCCACGCAGACGAGCACGGCGAGTGGATTCCGCATCGCCCCGTGCAGCGCCGGCTCGTGAATCCGGCGCGCGACGGCGAGCACCGGGGACGTCCGGATCGCCTTGTGGCGGCGCAGCGCGAAGAAGCACAGCACCGGCACCAGCGTGAAGCTGACGATCATCGCGCCGACGAGCGCGCTGACGACGGTGTGGGCCATCGGCGCGAAGATGCGGCCCTCCACCCGCTGGAGCGCGAAGATCGGCAGGTACGCCGCGACGATGATCAAGAGCGAGAACAGGGTCGGCTTCGCGACGCCGCGCGCGGCCTCGAAGATCACCGCGATCCGCTGGGCCGGTGTCTTCGTGTCGTACGCCGGGCCCGCCGCGTGCTCGAACACGTGCTCGACGAGGATGACCGCGCCGTCCACGATGATCCCGAAGTCCACCGCGCCCATCGAGAGGAGGTTCGCGGACATGCCGCGCACGTGGAGATAGATGAACGCGGCCGCGAGCGACAGCGGGATGACGAGCGTCACCACGAGCGACGCGCGCAGCGACAGCAAGAACACGAACAGGACCACGGCGACGAGCAGCGCGCCCTCGCCGAGGTTGTGGAACACCGTCTCCAGCGTGGTGTCGACGAGCTCCGTGCGGTCGTAGAACGGGTCGATCGTGACGCCGGCCGGCAGCGAGCGCGCCTGCAACTCGGAGACGCGCTTGCGTAGCTCGGCCAGGACGAGCGTCGGGTTCTGGCCCTTGCGCATGAGCACGATGCCCTGGACGGCGTCCGGGTTGTCCCCGCGGCTGACCACGCCCTGGCGCGGGGCGTAGCCGATGACGACGTCGCCGATCGCGCGGATCGTGACGGGCACGCCGGCGTGGTAGCCGACGCGAACGTCGCGGATGTCGTCGAGCGAGCCGAACGTGCCGAGCGAGCGGATGGCGATGCCCTGCTCCCCGCGGTTCACGAGCCCGCCGGAGGCGTTCATCGACGCCTTGCCGAGGGCGGTGAACACGTCGTCGAGGACCACGCCCTGCGCGGCCATCTTGGTCGGATCGGGCTCGACGTGGATCTCCTGCACGAGCCCGCCGTAGGACGTCACGTCGGCGACGCCGGGCACCCGCAGGAGGGCCGGGCGGATGACCCAGTCCTCCAGCGTGCGGAGCGCCATCGGATCGGTGTCCTTGCTGTCGAGCGTGTAGCGATAGACCTCCCCGATCGGCGTGGCGAGCGGGCCGAGGTCGACGTTCGCGGCGGGCGGCAGGTTCGCGTCGGGGATGCGCTCGCCGATCTGCTGGCGCGCGGACAAGATGTCGACGCCATCCTCGAACGTCATCGTCACGACGGAGAGGCCGAACAGCGACACCGAGCGCTGGTGGATCGTGCCGGGCACACCGTTGAGGGCGCGCTCGAGCGGGATCGAGACCCGGCGCTCGACCTCCTCGGCGGGTTGCCCCGGGTAGATCGTGATGATCTGCACGGATGCGTCGGTGGGATCGGGGAACGCCTCGATCGTGATGTCGGAATACGCGTACCAGCCGAGGAGCGCGAGCGCGATGGCGCACAAGAAGACGGCGAGCCGCGCGCGAAGCGAGGCCTTGAGGAGCATGTCGATCATGGAGGACCTCTGGTCAGTCGGTCGCAGGCAGCTGGTTATCGAGGAGCGCGGCGCCCTCGGTGACGACGACGTCGCCCGCGGTCAGGCCCTCGCGGATCGCGACGAGCGTGCCGATCGGCGGCGCGGCCACGACGCGGCGGCGGCGCAGGGCGCCGGCCTGCTGCACGTAGACGTAGCGGCCGGTGCCATCGGACAACGTCGCGGCGGCGGGGATGCAGACGCCGGCGCTCGCGGGCGCATGGAAGGCGACCTCGGCGTACGCGCCCGGGCGGATGGCGCCGGCGATGTTGTCGAGGCGCAGGCGCACCGGCACGGTGTGGCGATCCGGATCGACGATCGCGGAGACCTCGTCGATCGTCGCGGGGACCACGGCGTCGCCGTCGAGCGTCACGCGCGCGGGCGAGCCGACGTGCAGCTCGTGCGTGGCGTCGTCGAGCAGGTCGGCGTAGATCCAGACCTCGGACACGTCTGCGATGGCGAGGAGCGGCGCTGCGTCGGAGGCAACCTGCTGACCGACGGAGACGTGGTGCTCGACGACGACGCCGGCGCGCGGCGCGGTGACGGTGAACGCGGTGTCGCCCGCCGTGCCGACGCGCAGCGACGCGAGCTTCTGCTCGGCCGTGCGGAGCGCGAGCTGCGCCTCGGTGGCGTCCTGCTCGGCGCTGACGAGCTCCTTGGCCGGCAGGGACTTCGCCTCGACCAGAGCGCGGACGCGCTCGAGCGTAGTCTTCGCGGTCGCGAGCTCGACCGTGGCCTTGGCGCGCTGGCCACGGAGGTCCGCGAGCTCGGCGCTCGTCACGACGAACAGCGGCGCGCCCGCCGCGACGTGCTGGCCGCGCTCCACGTAGACCTGCGTGATGCGGCCCGCGAGCGGCACGCTGACGCGGGAGGTGTGGCGCTCGTCGAACACGACGCGCGCCGGCACGTCGTCACTCCAGCGCTCGGGGCACGCGGTCGCGGCGACCAGCTTGAGCGAGGTCCACGCGGCGGCGCCGCTGCCCGGCGTGGCGGTCGCGGCGGCCGGGGTCTCCGACTGGGCCGCTTCGCTCGCCGCGCAGCTCGATAGGACAAAAAGCCCGAGCATTAAGGTGGAGTTACGACGAGCCCGGCGACCGTACTGCATGCCCCGACGCAGTGCACCGGCGATGCCACGATCGTCTCCGCGCTGCGCGTGCGGGTCTCGCCTGTGCGCGCCGCCGAGCGACATTCGACCGCGGCACCGCGGCACACCGCCGCGGTGTAGTCTGCCCCGTGGCGTCGAACGGGACGATCCTGATCGCGGAAGACGACGAGCTCACGCTCGAGCTCCTCGAGAATGTTCTACGTCGCGAAGGATACGACACCGTCACCGTGGCGGACGGACGCGAGGCCCTAGAGCGGCTGCGCGCCACGCGCTTCGATGCCGTCGTCACCGATATCCAGATGGCGCGCGCGAGCGGGCTCGAGATCCTCGAGGCGGTGACGCGCGACACGCCCGACACGCCGGTCGTCCTCGTCACCGCGTACGCCGATCCGGGCGCGGCGATGGATGCGATCGCGAAGGGCGCGGCGGACTACTTGTCGAAGCCGGTGGACATCATCGCGCTGCGGACGACCGTCGCGCGTGCGATCGAGCGCAGCCGGCTCTCACGTGACAACCGCTCGCTCCGCTCCGCGATCGCCGGACGCAAGGTCCTCGTCGGCACGAGCCCGGCGATGCTCGAGCTCTACAAGCAGCTCGCGCACGTCGCGCCGACGAACGCGACCGTGCTCATCACCGGCGAGAGCGGCTCGGGCAAGGAGCTCGCCGCGCGCACGGTGCACGACCGCAGCCGGCGCGCCGAGCGCCCGTTCGTCACCGTCAACTGCGCGGCGCTGGCCGAGGGGCTCCTCGAGAGCGAGCTGTTCGGCCACGAGCGCGGCGCGTTCACGGGCGCGACCGCGGCGCACCCGGGCCTCTTCGAGATCGCCGAGGGCGGCACGATCTTCCTCGACGAGGTCGGCGACGTCTCGGCGAAGATGCAGGCCCAGCTGCTGCGCGTGCTGCAGGAGGGCGAGGTGCGCCGCGTGGGCGGCTCGGCCGTGATCACGGTGGACGTGCGCGTCATCTCGGCGACGAACCGCGATCTGGCCGCCGACGTGAGAGCCGGTCGTATGCGCGAGGATCTGTTCTACCGGCTGAGCGTTGTCTCGGTGCGCGTGCCGCCGGTCCGCGACCGCGGCGAGGACATCTTGGCGCTGACGCAGTACCTCGTGGGCCGGCACGCGGCGCTGCTCGGGCGCCCCACGCCGCACCTCAGCGACGAGGCGATGCATCGGATCCGCGCGCACGGGTGGCCGGGCAACGTGCGCGAGCTCGACAACGCGCTGGCGCGCGCGGTGGCGATGTCCCAGCGCGGCGTGATCCTGCCCGGCGATCTGCCGGCGCTGATCGAGCCGAGCCCGGCGAGCCCGACCCTCTCGCTCGACACCGACTGGCCGAGCCTCGAGGAGCTGCAGCGCCGCTACATCGCGCGCGTGCTCGAGCATACGGGCCAGAACAAGACGACCGCGGCCGCGATCCTGGGGATCGATCGCCGCACGATCCAGCGGCTCGGCGCGCGCGACCAGAAGCCGGACGACGATCCGGCGACCTAGCCGCTGGTCACGCCCGGTGCGCGCGCCAGCGCCACGTGCCGTAGCGCAGCCAGGTCCACAGCCGCGCCCAGCGCGACGGCTCGGTGAACACGAGCTGCAGCATCGTCGAGCCCGACGCCGATGACGTCGAAGACGCCGCGGCGCCGGGCAGGGCGCGCTCGGCGAGGGCGACCTCGAGCGCACCGAGCATCGCGGCCGCGCTGACGTACCGGCGCGCGGGATCCTTCGCGAGCGCGCGCGCGACCACGGCCTCGAGCGCGGCGCCGATCTCCGGCCGCAGCACGCGCAGCGGCCGCGGCGGTCGCGCCAGCGCGCTCTCCATGATCTCGCGCGAGCTCGAGCCGATGAACGGCCGCATCCCGCCGAGCATCTCGTAGAGGATCACGCCGACCGAGTACACGTCCGCGCGCTCGTCGGCCGGCTCGCCCCGGAGCCGCTCCGGCGCGATGTAGGACGGCGACCCGACGCACGCGCCTGCCTGAGTGAGGTGGGCATCGTCGCGCAAGGTCGCGAGCCCGAAGTCGATCAGCACCGCGCCGCGCTCGACGAGCATCACGTTCGCGGGCTTCACATCGCGATGCAGCACGCCGCGCCCGTGCGCGTGCGCGATGGCGCCGAGCAGATCGCGCGTGATGTGCGTGGCCTGCGCGATCGCGAGCGCCCCGGTCTCGAGCAACACCTCGGCGAGCGTCGGCCCGCGCAGGAGCTCCATGGCGATGAACTGGCGCTCCGCCGCGCGCCCGAAATCCACGATCCGGACGCAGCCCGGGTGGTCCAGGCGCGCCGTGGCGTGCGCCTCACGCTCGAAGCGCTCCTCGAGGTCGGCCGTGGCGGCGGTCCCCAGGAGCTTGATCGCCACCTCCTGGCCCAGCGGGAGCTGCACCGCCCGGTACACCTGTCCCATCCCGCCGTCGCCAACGGCTTCGAGGATCTCGTAGCGATCGCCGAACAGGGTTCCCGGTTCGAGAGGCTTCATCCCTATCAGACCGCGCCACCCGCCCATTCCATCACCCCCGCAACACTTCCACACATGTCCGAAATCCGGCCACCAACAAAGGGGCCAGGCCCCTGTCAGCACGATCTGGACGATTTCAGGGCTTGATGGGCAGGCTGCGAGCCTCGGCCCACTCGCGGACGTCGGCGATCATGCGATTGCGCGCGCGCGTCAGCATCGGGCGCCAGGTGGTGGTGCCCGGCTTGAGGCACAAGGGCGGCGTCCAGCGCCCGATCACCGCCGCCTCCACGGCGCCGAGGTCGCTGCACTCGCGCGGCTTCTCCCAGACCGTGATCTCCAGGTGGTCGCGCATCCACGCGTCGAGCTTCCCGTCATGCTCGGGGCTCATCCCGTAGTGCGACGGCCGGTCCGGCGCGCTCGGATCTCGCGGGGTGCCCCGCAGGCCGAGCTCCTCGCGGAGCAGCGCAGCGAACGAGCGTCGCAGGGTCGAGTGCGCCGTGCGACCGGCGCGAAAGTGCGACTCCAGCGAGTGCCCTTGCTCCCGCGCCTCGTGCTTGCCGACGTACAGCGGCAGGTCCCCGCTCGGGGCGTCGAGGCCAAGGCGGAACCACGTGTGCGAGACCGCATAGACACCGTAGAGGCTCGGGACGTCCGGCAGCGGCGCGGACTCGACGAGCAGCGCCAGGCGCGGATGTGACAACGAACGAAACGCGCTCTGTAGGAGCTCTCCGGGCACCGGCGTCGGGACAGTCATGTCGCGCACTTTGACCGATGCCAAGTCTTCACGTGCGTCGCGGGCGGTCGAATCAGCACAGTGGTGCACGTGCGCGGCGTCGTGATCAGGATCCTGCTGATCGAGGACAACGAGGCGGACGCCCGCCTGGTGACCCGGGCGATCCAGCGCGCGGGCCTCGTCGCCGAGCTCTCGCGCGTGGAGGACGCCGATGCCCTGCGCTCCGCGCTGTCCACGAGCCGCTGGGATCTCGTCGTCAGCGACTGGGCGCTCCCGGGCTTCGGCGCGCTCCAGGCCCTCGCGATCGTCCAGGACGCGCACCCCGATCTCCCGTTCATCATCGTCTCCGGCACGATCGGTGAGGAGCGCGCGGCCGACGCCATGCGCGCCGGGGCCAGCGACTACGTGCTCAAGGACAACCTCGCGCGCCTCGGGCCCGCGATCGAGCGCGAGTTGCGCGACTACGCGCGGCGCCTCGCCCACCGCCGGCAAGAGGCGCGGTTCCGCGCGATGATCGAGAAGAGCGCCGAGGCGGTCGTCCTCAACAGCTTC
Organism: Deltaproteobacteria bacterium; assembly: GCA_025353585.1. Taxonomy (GTDB): domain Bacteria; phylum Myxococcota_A; class Polyangia; order Haliangiales; family Haliangiaceae; genus JABFXX01. The sequence continues at coordinate 16,274 of JANXOM010000142.1, read as the reverse complement.
GATGGCACGATCCTCTACGCCAGCCCGGCGTCACTCGCGATCGTCGGCCGGCGGGCCGAGGAGCTCGTCGGCACGCACTGCCTCGCGCTGGCGCACCCCGAGGATCGCCCGATCGTCGCCGCGACCATGGCGAAGGTCCGCCGCGGCCGGACCAGCGAGTGCGCCGAGGTGCGGATGGTGAGGCCGGACGGCGCCGAGCGTTGGGTCGCCTTCACAGCCACGAACCTGCTCGACGATCCCGACGTCCACGCCGTCGTCGTCAACATCCGCGACGTCTCCGAGCGCCGCCGCAGCGCCGATGCCCTGCGCGCGAGCGAGGCGCGCTTCGCCAGCCTGGCCGCCTCCGGGATCATCGGCATCCTCACGGCCAACGTCGACGGCCGCATCCTCGACGCGAACGAGGCGTACCTGGAGATGATCGGTTACTCGCGCGAGGACGTCGCCGCCGGTGCGGTGAGCTGGCCCGCCCTGATCGCGCCGGAGCTGGCGGAGGCCACCGAGCGCGGCGCGGCCAATCTCTACACGGATGGCTTCATCCGGCCGTGGGAGACCACGGTCATCCGCAAGGACGGCGTGCGGGTCCCGTTGCTCGTCGGCGTGGCGATGGTCGAGTTCCCGATCTGCGTCGCGTTCTGCGCCGATCTGACGGAGCGCAAGCGCGCCGAGGAGGCCCTGCGCACGACCGAGGATCACCTCCGGCACGCGCAGAAGATGGAGGCCGTCGGCCGGCTCGCGGGCGGGGTCGCGCACGACTTCAACAACGTGCTCTCCGTCGTCCTGAGCTATGCCGAGATGCTCCTCGACGACCTCGATCCCGCTGACCCCCGGCGCGGCGACGTGACGGAGATCTTCAACGCTGGCAAGCGCGCGGCGGACCTCACACGCCAGCTCCTCATGTTCAGCCGGCAGCAGGTCGTCGAGCCGCGCATCCTCGATCTGAACCAGGTCACCGCGAACATGGACAAGATGCTCCGCCGCGTCCTCGGCGAGGATATCGAGCTCGTCGCGCGCGCCGCCCCGAACCTCGGGACCGTCCACGCCGATCCGAGCAGCGTCGAGCAGGTGATCATGAACCTCGTGGTCAACGCGCGCGACGCGATGCCGACCGGCGGGCGCCTCACGATCGCGACCGAGAACGTCCTGATCGACGCGAGTGAACCGCCACACCCCAGCGGGCTGCCACCCGGCCCGTACATCCTCCTCGCGGTCGCCGACACCGGGACCGGGATGGACCGCTGCACGCAGGCACGCATCTTCGAGCCGTTCTTCACGACAAAGGACAAGGAGAAGGGCACCGGCCTCGGTCTCTCGACGGTGTTCGGGATCCTCGAGCAAGCGGGCGGCGCGATCATCGTCGCAAGCGAGCTCGGCCAGGGGACGACGTTCTCCGCGTACCTGCCTCGCGTCGATGGCACGGTCGAGACGACGCAGCCGCTGCCGTTCGTGATCCAGAGCGGGATGGAGACCATCCTGCTCGTCGAGGACGACGCCCAGGTGCGGGCCGTCGCGATGGGGATCCTGCGCCGCCGTGGCTACACGGTGATCGAAGCGGCGTCGCCGCAGGCGGGCTTCGCGCTGTGCGCCGAGCACGCGGGCGAGATCCACATGCTGCTCACGGATGTCGTGATGCCTCAGATGAGCGGGCCCGAGCTCGCGAAGCGCCTCCGCTCCGTTCGCCCGGAGATGCTCGTCCTCTGCATGTCCGGCTACACCGACGACAGCATCGTGCGCCACGGCATCTCGAGCTCCGAGATCCCGTTCCTGCAAAAGCCGTTCACTCCGGAGTCGCTGGCGCGGAAGGTGCGGGAGGTCCTGGACGCCGCCGCCCGGGAGCGCGAGATCTAGGTCTTCCCCGCCGGATTGTCGGCATGGTAGGTAACATCCCGAGACCGTTACGGATGTCGAATTCTCCGGTTCTTAATGCCGCGCGGGTGGGTCGCCCCTTACCGTGTTGCGCCGTGTTTCGCCGGACGTCCCCGCGCCCCCCGCATGCGATCACATGTTGCATGGAGAGCGCTAGCGCACACCGAGGTCCACGATGAAAGGCATCGTTCTCGCCGGCGGTTCGGGCACCCGGCTCCACCCGCTCACGGCCACCACGTCGAAGCAGCTCCTGCCGGTCTACGACAAGCCGATGATCTACTACCCGCTGGCGACGCTCATGCTCGCCGGCATGCGCGAGATCCTGCTGATCTCGACGCCCCACGACCTGCCACGGTTTCGCGAGCTCTTGGGCGACGGCAGTCAGTGGGGCATCTCGCTCACGTATGCCGTGCAGCCGCGCCCCGAGGGCATCGCGCAGGCGTTCGTCATCGGCGCGGACTTCATCGGCACCGGCGGCGTGGCGCTGATCCTCGGCGACAACATCTTCCACGGGCATGACCTCGGCGTGCAGCTCGCCGAGCGCGTGAAGCACGTCGACGGCGCCACGGTGTTCGCGTATCGCGTCGCCGATCCCGAGCGCTACGGCGTCGTGGAGCTCGACGAGCGCGGCCGGGCCGTCTCGCTCGAAGAGAAGCCGCGCGCGCCCAAGTCGAGCTACGCGGTGACCGGCCTCTACTTCTACGACAACCAGGTCGTCGAGATCGCCCGCACGCTGGCCCCGTCGCCGCGCGGCGAGCTCGAGATCACGGACGTCAACAAGGCGTACCTGCGCGAGAGCCGGCTGCGCGTGCACGTCATGTCGCGCGGCGATGCGTGGCTCGACACCGGCACGCACGAGTCGCTGCTCGAGGCGGCGAACTTCGTCGCCGTCGTGGAGAAGCGGCAAGGCCTCAAGATCGGCTGCCTCGAAGAGGTCGCGTATCGCCTCGGGCTCATCGACGCGGCGGCCGTCAGCAAGCGCGCCGAGCTCGCGCGCGGCAGCGAGTACGCGCGCTACCTCGCCGATTTGATCACGCCTCGCCATCGCCGATGAGGCTCGCCGGATCGGCCCAGGTGGGTCCCCTGCCGGCGTTGCCGGGAGGGAGGGGCGGAGCCCCTTGGCGCCGATGAGGCTCGCCGAATCAGCCCAGGTGGGTCCCCTGCCGGCACTGCCGGGAGGGAGGGGCGGAGCCCCTTGGAATCGATGAGGCTCGCCGGATCGGCCCAGGTGGGTCCCCTGCCGGCATTGCCGGTAGGGAGGGGCGGAGCCCCTTGGCATCGATGAGGCACCTGCCGACCCCGCTGGCGGGCCTCGTGGTGCTGGAGCTCGACGCGTTCGCCGACGCGCGCGGCCGCTTCGTCGAGCTCTTCCATCGCGGGCGCTATACGGAGGCGGGCATCGCGCCGGGCCTCGAGTTCGTGCAGGACAACTTCTCGTCGTCGGTGCGCGGGACGCTGCGCGGCCTCCACTACCAGCTCGCGCACCCGCAGGGCAAGCTCGTGAGCGTGACGCGCGGCGAGGTGTTCGACGTGGTGGTGGATCTGCGCCCGGGCTCGGCGACGGTGGGCCAGTGGTACGGCGTGGTGCTGTCCGCGGTGAACCGCCGGCAGATGTGGGTGCCGCCGGGGTTCGCGCACGGGTTCTACGTGACGAGCGCCGAGGCCGATTTCCTGTACAAGTGCACGGCCGTGTACGCGCCGGGGGACGAGCGGGCGATCCGCTGGGACGACGCCGAGCTCGCGATCGCGTGGCCGCTCGTCGCTGGTGCGCCGACGCTCGTGAGCCCGAAGGACGCGGCGGCCCCGACCCTGCGCGAGGCGCGCGCGGAGATCGGAGCGGCGTGAACGTGCTCGTGACGGGCGGGGGCGGGCAGGTCGGGCGCGCGCTCGCCCTCCAGACGCTGCGCACGGCGAACCGCGCCCTGCCGCTCGAGCATGCCCACCTTGACATCGGCGACGCGCGCGCCGTGCGCACGCAGATCGGAGAATTTCGCGCGGATGTCGTCATCAATTGCGCCGCGTACACGGCCGTCGATCGCGCCGAGACGGACCGCGCGGCCGCATTCTCCGTCAACGCCGCCGCCGCCGGCATGCTCGCTGCGACCTGCGCCGCGGCGGGCGTACCGCTCGTCCACGTCTCCACCGACTACGTCTTCGACGGCACCGCCACGCGCCCCTATCGCGAGGATGCTCCGCTTTGCCCGCTCGGCGTCTACGGCGCGAGCAAGGCCGCGGGCGAGGCCGCTGTCCGCGCGGCGAACCCGGCCGCGATCATCGTGCGGACGTCGTGGGTGTTCTCGCAGGACCAGCCGAGCTTCGTGCGCACGATGGTGCGGCTCGCGCGCGAGCGGCCGGTGCTGCGCGTCGTCGACGATCAGGTCGGCTGCCCGACGTTCGCCAATGACCTCGCCGACGCGCTCCTCGCTCTCGCCGAGCGGGCCGTGCGCGGCGATGACCTCGATGGCGTCTACCACGCGTGCAATGCCGGCCCCGTGACCTGGTGCGGCTTCGCGCGCGCGATCGTCGCCGCGGCGCGGACGCACGGCCCGCTCGCGTGCACGGACGTCGTCGGGATCTCGACCGCGGAGTACCCGACGCCCGCGGCGCGGCCGGCGTACTCGGTCCTCGACACGACGCGCCTCGCCGGCCTCGGCATCGCGCTGCCGCCCTGGCAACCGGGCCTCCAGGCGGCCGTCCGCGCTCTCATGACCCAGGTGTCTCCATGACCGCACGGCGCGTCCTCGTCACCGGCGGCGCCGGGTTCATCGGCTTCAACTTCGTGCGCGATCTCCTCGCGGCGGAGCCCGCCACCGAGGTCATCGTCCTCGACAAGCTGACGTACGCGGGGAACCCGCAATCGCTCGCCGAGCTGGCGCACGAGCCGCGGCTCCGCTTCGTGCGCGCGGACATCTCCGATCGCACGGCCGTACGCGAGCTCCTCGACGGCGCGCAGCCCGGCGCGGTCGTGCACTTCGCGGCCGAGAGCCACGTCGATCGTTCCATCGACGGCCCGGCCGCCTTCATCCAGACGAACGTCGTCGGCACGTTCGAGCTCCTCGACGAGGTGCGTACGCACCTGACGCGTCACCCGGCCCGCCGCGCGGACTTCCGGTTCCTGCATGTCTCCACCGACGAGGTGTTCGGCGCGCTCGGCCCCGAGGGCGCGTTCACCGAGACCACACCGTACGCGCCGCGCTCCCCGTACGCGGCGAGCAAGGCCGCGAGCGACCACCTGGTCGGCGCGTACTTCCACACCTACGGCGTGCCTGTCGTCACGACAAACTGCTCGAACAACTACGGCCCTTATCAGTTCCCCGAGAAGCTGATCCCGCTCGTCATCGCGAACGGCCTCGCCGGCCAGCCGCTGCCGGTCTACGGCGCGGGCGCGAACGTGCGCGACTGGATCCACGTCTCCGATCACTGCGCGGCGCTCCGGGCCGTGCTCGCCCGCGGCCGCCTCGGCGAGACGTACCTCGTCGGCGCGCGCGCCGAGCGCAAGAACCTCGACGTCGTCCACACGATCTGCGACGTCCTCGACGAGCTCGTGCCACGCGCGGGCGGCCACCGCGCGCTGATCACGTTCGTCACCGATCGCCTCGGCCACGACTTTCGCTACGCGATCGACCCGACGCGCGTCGAGACCGAGCTCGGCTGGCGGCCGCAGACCAGCTTCGCCGACGGCATCCGCCGCACCGTCGCGTGGTACGTCGCGCACCGCGCGTGGACCGATGCGATCCGCAGCGGCGCGTATCGCGCGGGCGTGGCGTGACAGCGGCGAAGCGCGCGGCGCTCGCGGGGCTCGCGCTCGTCGTGCTCGCGGTGGTGGTGCTGCGCGCGCCGAGCGTGCGCGTCGACATCCTCAACGAGGACGAGGCGCTCTACGCGACGACGGCGGCGAGCATGGCCGAGGGCGCGCCGCCGTACCGCGCGGGCGTGGAGAGCAAGCCGCCCGGGATCTTCTATCTGTACGAGGCGGGGTTCGCCGTCGTCGGCCGCTACGACATGCGCGCGCTGCACGCGCTCACGGTCCTGTGGGTGCTCGGCACGACGCTGCTCGTCGGGGGGCTGGCGCGGCGGGCCACGACGCCGCCCACGGGGCCGCCCCAGCTCGTGACGCCGGCGGTGGTCGGGTCGCTTCTTTATGCGGGGTTCGTGATCGTGCAGGAACCGGCCGTCCTCGCCACGCAATGCGAGCTCCTGTACTCGCTGCCCCTCGCGCTCGCGGCGTATCTGGTCGTGCGCGGCGGCGCGCGCGGCGGGTGGCCCTCCGTGCTCGCGCTCGTCGGCGCGGGCCTCCTGTGCGGCGCCGGCTCGCTGATCAAGCCGACCGCGATCTCGCTGCCCGTCGCGGCGACGGCGTGGCTCGTGCTGCGCCGGCCGCTCCTGCGCGGGCCGGATCCGTGGCGGCACGACCTCGGGCGCGCGGCGGTGCTCGCCGTGGGCTTCGCGGCGGCGTGGGGCCTCGCGGCGGCGTACTTCACGCACCTCGGCGTGTGGGACGACCTCGTCTACTGGGCGTTCCGCTGGACGCTCGGGACGTACATCCCGACGGGCTCGTCACACTCGCCGTGGCTGACGCGGTTCTTCGCGGGCTTCGTGGCGTGGGCGGCGATGCTCCTGATCCTGTGGGTGCTCGCGGCCGTCGCGGTGCGGCGCACGGCGCGCCACCGGGCCGAGATGACGGCGCCGGATCCGCGCGACGCGCGCGATGCGCCGGCGCAGGTCGTGTGGCTCCTCGTCCTGTGGACGGCGGCGGCGACGGCGCTGACGTTCCTCGGCGGCCGCTTCTTCGACCACTACTTCCCTGCGGTGATCCCGCCGCTGGCCGCGCTCGCGGCGGTCGGCTACTTCGCCGTGCGCGCGTCGACGCGCTGGCGCCGCGTGGTGCTCGGGCTCGCGCTCGCGCCGATCGTCACGTGCTGGTTCGGCGCGCTCGAGTACCCGGCGACGATGAACCTCCTCGGCGATGACCGGAAGCCGTACGACCAGATCGCAACGTACATCCAGGCGAACACCGCGCCCACCGACCGCGTCTTCGTGTGGGGCTACTACCCGCTCATCTACGTCGCGGCGGATCGGCTCGCCGGCTCGCGCTTCGTCGGCTGTCATTACCTGACGGGCTACGCGGCGATCGGGCTCGGTCAGGACCTGCCGCCGGAGATCGAGGACAAGCTCGGCGTGCCGGACGGCTTCGCCACGCTGCTCGCCGACCTCGCGGCGAGCAAGCCCGCGCTGTTCGTCGACACCTCACCCGGTGATCTGCATCACTGGCGGCGCTACCCGCTCTCGCGTTATCCCGTGCTCTCGGAGTACGTCACCTCGCACTACCGCTACGTCACGACGATCCAAGGCGCTGCCCTCTACCGCCGAAACCCGGACATCCAATGATCGAGACCTCGCGAATCGTCGTCGTCCTGCCTGCCTTCCAAGCCGCGAGCACGCTCGAGCGGACCGTCGCCGACATCCCGCGCGACATGGTGGACGAGATCATCCTCGTCGACGACGCCAGCCGCGACGACACGGTCGCGGTGGCGAAGCAGCTCGGGCTGCGGACGCTCGTCCATCCGAAAAATCGCGGGTACGGCGGCAACCAGAAGACGTGTTACGCGGCCGCGCTCGAGGCGGGCGCCGACATCGTCGTGATGCTGCACCCCGACTACCAGTACTCGCCGCGGCTCCTCGGCGCGATGGCGAACATGATCGTCAGCGGCCACTACGACATCGCGCTCGGCTCGCGCATCCTCGCGCAGAGCGCGATCGCGGGCGGCATGCCGATCTACAAGTACATCGCGAATCGCAGCCTGACGGCGATGCAGAACTTGCTGATGGGGCAGAAGCTGAGCGAGTACCACACGGGCTACCGCGCGTTCTCGCGCGAGGTCCTCGAGACCTTGCCGCTCGAGTCGTTCTCCGATGACTTCGTGTTCGACAACCAGATGCTGTGCGCGGCGATCCGCGCGGACTTCCGCATCGGCGAGATCTCGTGCCCGACGCGGTACTTCCCGGAGGCGTCGTCGATCAACTTCAAGCGCAGCGTGGTGTACGGGATGGGCGTCATCGGTTGCGCGATGAAGAACTCGCGGTGGATGCCGCGCATCCCCCGCACGTCGAATTAGAGGTCTTCGCCGCGCGCGAGGCAGCGATCGACCTCGCGCACGAGATCGGACGCGGGCGGGCGCACGCCGTGGCTCGCGAACTGGACGACGCGCGCGATGACGGCGGGATCGCGCAGGATGCGGCGGTGGCCGAGGCCGGCCGTGGTGACGAGCTCCGCGCCCGGCCAGCGCTGCGCGAGGCGCTCGCCCTGCGTGACGGCGACCTCCCGGTCGTCGCGGTCATGCACCACGAGGAGCTGCGTGTCGCGCGCGCCGACGAGGCGGTCGAGCGTGAGGGCCCCGGCCGCGACGCCGGCGTGGTCGGCCAGGCTCGCCTCGAACAGCGCGCGGTCGGGCGCGTCCAGGGCGAGCGCGCGCGCGAACTGGGAGACGGAGTCGTCGAGCAGGACGTTCGGCGCGAGCAGCACGTTGCGCGGCGCCTCGAGGCCATTGCGGTCCTGCGCGAGGAGCGTGGCCGCGCAGCCGAACGAGTGCGCGATGAGGGCGTGAAGCGAACCGCTCGCGGCCGCGACGGCGGCGATGGCGTCGGCGAGGTCGGTGAGGTAGAGGCGGGTGCCAGGCGAGCTGCCGTGGCCGGGGGCATCGAACGCGACGACGGACATGCCGGCGGCGACGAGCGGCTCGACGACGGCGCCGAGCTGCGAGCCGCGGCCTTCCCAGCCGTGGACGAGCAGCGCCGTGGGACCGTGGCCCCAGCGCCAGGCGGCGACCCGCGTGACATGGCCGTGCCAGCGCGGGGAGCGCAGCGCGACGTCGACGTGGAACGGGCGCGCCGTCGCGAGGACGGTCTGCTCGCGGGCCGGGCGCGGGTGGCGCTTCGGGCTCGTGAACAGGCGCTCGGCGAACCCCGCGCCGAGCTCGTCGGACACGAGGAACGCCGCCTGGAGCGCCGCGCGCGCGATGCGCATGCCGGCGGCCGAACGAACGATCGTGCTTTTCTTGGACGCGCCGGACGACGATGACGAGGAGCTGGCGTGCAACATGAGACCTCCCTGAAGATCAGCGAGCGGCCGAAGCGACCGCTCTGGACGATGCGACGAGTCGCTCGAAGCTGGCGTCGATGCGGGCCTGCGCGAGCGGGTCGCGCAGGAAGCGAATGAAGGTGTGACCGCCGACCATGAGGCCGTACAGGTCGAACGCGAACTGCGCGGTGTCGAGGTCGGCGCGGAAGTGGCCTTCCTGCACGGCGATGCGCGCGGCCGTCGCGAGCTCGTCGATCCAGTCCTTGCACGCCTGCACGAGAGCCTGGCGCGCGGGGCCGGTGCGGTCGTCCAGCTCGGCGCTTGCTCCGACGAAGAAGCAGCCGCCGGGGCGCTGACCCCAGCGCAGCCAGCCAGCGAACAATTCGCGCACGCGGGGCTCGCCGCGCGGACGGGCGAGGGCCGGGACGAGGACATCGTGGACGAACTGGCGCGTCGCCTCGCCGACCACCGCGACGTCGAGCGCCTCCTTGGAGCCGAAGTGCGCGAAGAGGCCGCTCTTGGAGAGCGAGGTCTCCTCGGCGAGCCGGCCGATCGACAGGCCCGAGAGGCCCACGACGTTGGCGATCTCGAAGGCGCGCGTCAGGATCGCTTGCCGGGTATCGTCGCCTTTCGCCACCCGCTCAGCATAGAACGGTCGTGCTATTTGTCAAGCCGTGGCGCGGCGGTGGCGGGCGCTCGGTACTCAGTACAATGACGCTGTGGCCGGCCTCCTGTCTCTCGCGCTCCTGGCGTGCGCGTGTGCGTGCGCGTGTGCGGGGTGCGGGCGCGTCGGCTTCGCGGAGCGCGCCGATGGCGATGCAGACACGGCCGGGAGCGGGTGCGACCTCGCCCAGCCGTTCGGGCCGCCCGTCGCGATCGCGAGCCTCGACCCCGACCGCGGCCTCGAGGGGACGCTGCGCCTCCTGCCCGACGAGCTCGAGGGGTACTACTGGAGCGACCGCGGCAACGTCGGTAACGAGACGCGGCTGTTCCGGGTGACGCGGGCGACGCTCGGCGCGCCGTTCACCGCCGTCGGGCTTCCGGCGCTCGATTCGACGTCGGGTGGCGTCTCGGAATTCGATCCGACCCCGAGCAGCGAGGACCAGGTGATCGTATTCCGGCGCACTGGCACCGGGATCGGCGACGCGCTGTTCGTGGCCACGGCCGCGGGCGCGTCCTACACCGGCGTCCGCGAGCTGACGGAGCTGCACACCGGCGCGGGGGAGATCCAGCCGTTCCTGCAGGTCGGCGGCGACGAGCTCTACTTCTCGTCGCGGCGCACGGGCCAGGGCGATATCTACCGCGCGACGCGCACGGGGACGACGTTCGCGGGCCTGACGCAGGTGGCCGCGGTGTCGGACGCGACGGCGGAGGACGGCGATCCGGTGATCAGCGCGGACGGGCTCGCGCTGTACTTCCGGTCGGACCGGCCGGCGGACAACGCCGGGTTCAACATCTGGATGGCGAGCCGGGCTGCCCCCGGCGACGTGTTCGGCGCGCCCGTGCAGGTGCCGGCCGTCAGCTCCGCGGGCGCGGAGGGCCCGAGCTGGCTGTCGGTCGACGGGTGCCGGCTGTACCTGTCGAGCGACCGGAGCGGGACGAACGAGCCGTACGTGGCGAGCCGGCCGGCCGCGGGGACCTGATGGGGCGCGTGCGGCTCGATCAGTTGCTGGTGGACCGCGGGCTGGCGCCGAGTCGGGAGCGGGCGGGCGCGCTGGTGATGAGCGGGGTCGTGCGCGTGGCGGGGCAGCCATCGGGCAAGCCGGGCTCGCTCGTCGATGTCGGCGCGGACGTGGCGGTGCGCGGCGCCGAGCATCCGTACGTGTCGCGCGGCGGGCTCAAGCTCGTGAAGGGGCTCGACGCGTTCGGGATCGATCCGACGGGCGTCGTCGCGCTCGACATCGGCGCGTCGACCGGCGGCTTCACGGACGTGCTGCTGCAGCGCGGGGCGGCGCGGGTCTACGCGATCGACGTCGGGTACGGGCAGCTCGCGTGGTCGCTGCGGCAGGATGCGCGCGTGGTGGTGCTCGACCGCGAGAACGTGCGGACGATGGCGTCGGAGCGGGTGCCGGAGCCGTGCGGCCTCGCGGTGATCGACACGTCATTCATCTCGCTGACGTCGGTGTTGCCGCGCGTGCGCGAGCTGCTGCAGCCACCCGCGGGCAAGCCCATCATCGCGCTCGTCAAGCCGCAGTTCGAGGTCAGCCGCGACGAGCTGGGCGAGGGCGGCGTCGTGCGCGACGACGCGACGCGGCGCGCGGTCGTGGCGCGCATTCGCGCCTGGGCCAATACAAACGGATTCATCGCTGGCGACGCCGTCGAGTCCCCGATCACCGGCCCCGCCGGCAACGTCGAGTACCTCCTCCTCCTCCACACCACGGGGACGGAGTCAAAGTTGTCAAGCGTGGGGTCAACTGACCCCCAATGATTCCATGATCTTGCACGGGGACGGAGTCAAAGTTGTCAAGCGACGCCTCTTCACCAATTCCGCGTCATCACGGCGAATTCGCGGTCCTCGACCACCCCGGCGACCTTGTCGTAGAACGGCCGCGGGCCGATCCACGCGACCTCACAGCGCTCGTGCTCGACCGCGACATCGACCAGGCACGCGAGCAGCAGCGCTTCACCGAGCCCCTGCCCGCGATGCGCCGGCCACGTCCCCGTCGGCCCGAACCAGCCAAGCCCGCGGTTGTTCCCGTCATGCGCGGCGAACGCACAGTACGCATCCTCGCGCAGCGCGACGTGCACGCCGACCGGCCGGGCGGCGAGCGCCCTCGCGAGCTCGAACGGCCACGCGCCCCCGAACTCCGCGCGCGCGGCCTCCACGAGCGCGACCTCGTCGACCTCGGCGCGCCGCACCTCGTATCCGAGCGCCCGCACGCGCGCGGCAGCGGTAGCGGCCCGCGCGGCCGTCACCCGCGGATTTCCCCGCACCGCGAGCAGGCAATTCGCGCGCACCTCGTCGCCCCGCTGCCACCCGCGTCGCGCGAGCCACGCGATCGCCTCGCCGTTCCGCGTGTCGATCCCGGGCGCGAGGTAGTTCCCCGGCTCGTCGAGCGCGCGCAGCCGCGGAGCCCCGACCGCCCGCGCATGCCGCTCCGCCTCGGCGAGCAACGCGCTCCCGGCCCCCCGTACGCGCGCGTCGGGCATCACCGCGAGCACGCGCAGCCAGCGTCCGGCCACGGCCGCCACGCCGACCAAGCGCTCGCCATCCCACGCCCCGAGCGCGCGCGGGATCGGCGTCGTCGGCCCGGGCCCGAACAGCTTCTCCGCCGCGACCTCTGCCGCTCGATCGTACGCACACGCGGCTGCCAGTACCGCGGTTGCAGCGGTCAGCTCGGCCTGCGTCAGCTCTGCGATCCGCACCTCCGCGACGGTAGCCGCAGCTTGACAAGTTTGACACCGTCCCCGATCAAGTCCCCGAGATCATTCGGGGTCAGTTGACCCCGCGCTTGACAAGTTTGACACCGTCCCCGGGAGTCGCCGAGAGTTCGGCGATGCGCGCCATGATCCTGTGCGCCGGGCTCGGCTCGCGCCTCGGCCGGCTGGGAGCGGAGCGGCCGAAGCCGATGCTCCCGGTGTGCGGGCTCCCGATCCTCAGATACGGAGTCGCCAACCTCGTCGGGCACGGCGTGCGCGATCTCGTCATCAACACGCACCACCTCGGCGATCTCATCCGCGCCGAGCTCGGCGATGGCTCCCGCCTCGGCGCGCGCATCCAGTACATCCACGAGCCGCAGCTGCTCGGCACCGGCGGCGGCCTCAAGCACGCCCTCGCGCTCCTCGATCCCGATGGTCGCGACGAGCCGTTCCTCTCGATCAACGGCAAGCTCATCTTCGATCTCGACGTCACGGCCCTCGCCGCCGCCCACGCCGCCGCGGGGCCGGATGTCCTCGGCATGATGGTCGTCCGCCGTGTCCCCGACGCCATCGCGTGGGGCGCCGTCGATGTCCGCCTCGACGCGCGCGGCCCGCACATCGTCGACATCCTCGGCACCGGCGAACACATGTTCTGCGGCGCCCACGTCACGCGGCCGTCGGTGATGGCGCGCCTCCCGGCCGGCGAGTCCGACTCGATCCGCCAGGGCTACTTGCCGTGGTTGCGTGCCGGCGAGCGGGTCGCCGCCTACGAGCACGCGCGCGGCTACTTCGCCGAGCACTCCACGCCGGAGCGCTACCTGCAGTCGAGCTGGGATCTCCTCGCCGGCGTGGCGCTGCGCTTCCCGCCCTCGCACCCCGGCGTCGATCCGACGGCCCGCATCCATCCGACGGCCACGCTCGTCGCGCCGCTGCACGTCGGCGCGGGCGCGGTGATCGGCCCGGCGGTCACGGTCGGGCCGTACGCCGTCGTGGGCGCGGGGGCGCACGTCACCCGGTCGCTGGCTCACACCGTCGTGTGGGACGGCGCGGTCGCCGATGCGTCGACCGCCGCCGCCTCGGTCGTCACCTAATTCGCGTCAGACGCGGCGCCGACAGCTGACCTCGATCACGAGGTCGCTCGGGCCGCGGGCATAGAACATCGTGCCGCGTCCGTTGACGATCAGCTCGGTGACCTCGGGGACCTCGGCGGCGCGGAGCCGCGCGTGGTGCGCCCGCACGGTCTCGACGTCATCGACGACGAACCCGAAGTGGAACCCCTCGGGGTAACCCTCGTTGATGTGCTTCTTGCGCTGCAGCACGAGGGTGAACCCGCTCGCGTCGTGCAGGATCGCGAGCGCCGGCGACGTGCCGTTGCTGGCGAGCGTGAAGTCGAAGTGCGCCACGAAGTACGCCGCGGCAACGGGGACGTCGGCCACTTGAAGATCGAGGTGATTGAGCTGCATCGCAAGAGACCTTTCGATTGCGGACGCACGTCCGCTCTCGACCGTGGGTCCGCCTCGCCACGAGGAAGACAAATCTCCAGGATGGAGTGGCCGGGGCTCACCGAACCGGCCTGCCGTTTTTCGATCGCCCGCACGATAGCGAGGCCCGGCGCCATGTTCCAGCGCGAACTTCGCGCCGGGCCGGTCGCGGATGTCGCCGCGCCGATCGTGCGCCGACGACCGTATCCGTACGGGCTCCTACGGCGGACAGCCGAGCGCCGGCAGCTTCGCCATCTCCTCGACGCACACCTTCACGATCTTGCGGAGGTTGTGCTGCGCGTCGATGACGTCTTTGCGCACCGAGTCCGGAGACCGCGACACCTCGAGCGAGATGCGGATCGCCTCGGGCTCGCCCTTCGCCAGCTCGCACACCTGCGCCGCCGCCGGCACCGTCTTTGCGCATGCGCAAGCGCGCTCCACGTACCCCGCACACACATCCTTGCCGCGCTGGATCTCCGCCGCCGGCACCAGGTCCGGCCGCTCCTCGGTCATCCCGAGCGGCGTCGGTGGCGCCTCCTCACGGCGCTTGCAGCCGGCGGCCAGCGCGCACGCGACGAGGACCGCGACCAGCGCGTCGCTCCTCACGCCGCCTCGACGCGCGCGAGCACGACGGAGATGTTGTCGACGCCGCCCTCTTCGTTCGCCGCCGTGATCAGCCTCTCCACCGCCCGATCCAGGTCTTTTTCGGACATCAAGATGTGCTGCATCTGGTCGTCTTTGATCATGCCGGTGAGCCCATCGGAGCACAGGACGTACGTATCGCCCATATGTGGTTTCTCCGTGAGGATGTCGACCTGCACGCTCTCCTTCATCCCGAGCGCGCGCACGATCACGTTCTTGTGCGGCCAGTTCTCCGCCTCTTCCGGCGTGACGCGCTTCATGCGGATGTAGTCGTTGATGAGCGAGTGATCCTCGGTGAGCTGCGAGAGCTCCACGCCGCGGAGGCGATAGCTCCGCGAGTCGCCGACGTGCCCGACGATCAGCGCGTCGTCGAGGAAGTACATGGCCACGCACGTCGTGCCCATGCCCTTGAACCGCGCCTCGCGCTGCGAGCGCTCCCAGATCTCGAGGTTCGCCAGCATGATCGACGTGATCATCCGGTTGACGTGCGTGCGCAGGTCCCGGTCGACCTTGTACGGCCAGGTGAGCGTCTGCTGCTTCCCCGTCTCGTTGAAGTGGTCGACGATCAGCTCCACCGCGAGGCGGCTCGCTACCTCGCCGGAGGCATGCCCGCCCATACCGTCCGCGACGATGCACAGGCGCTCGCCCTCGGGCAACGAGATCGAGTCCTCGTTGTGATCGCGCTTGCGGCCGATGTTGGTGGCACCGGCGAAGCGCACGCGCGCACCATCGAGCGGAAACGACGTGCTCACGGCGCCGAGCATAGCCCGAGCTTGTCCGCCGGAGCCACTCGCGAGCCCGGCCGAGATGGCGCCCGTCCGCGAATGCGGGCGGGGCGGGCCGAGACGGGGCGGGGACGTTGACTCCGTGGGCTGGCCCTACCATCCTGGAGGCGTGGCATCGCATGCGCTCGCAGGCTGGTGGGGGTACGCGGAAGGCGACCCGACGGCCGTCGGCGTGGTCGTCCTGATCGTGGTGCTCGCCGGGCTGCTCTATGTTGGCCAGCGGTTGTGGAGGTCGCGTGGCTGAGCTCGCGCGCGGCTCGCTCGCCGACCGCCCGTGGGGGCGCACGCTCGGCGCGCTCGCGCTGCGTGGCGTCACGGGGCAGGTCACGCTCGCCGCCGACGGCAAGCGCTTCGCGATCGCGTTCGTGCAGGGCGCCGTGGCCGGTGCGGTCTCGCCGCTCGCGAGCGATGCGGCCGTGCGCGTCGCGATGACGGCCGGCCTCATCTCCTCGACGCAGGTCGCCGAGATCGCGCGCCGCCAGGCCGCGGCCCCGCAGCACGACGAGGTCGATCTCGTCTGCGAGCTCGCGCGCCTGCCGCCGGACCACGCGATGCGGCTCCGCCGTCGCGTCAACGCGCAGCGCGCCGCGCGCACGTTCTCGCCCGACCGCGGCGACTTCGTCATCACGGACCAGGTCGGCATCCCGACGTCCCCCGGCGCCGAGCTCGACGTTCGCGCCGTCATCTACCTCGGCGCGCGCGCGAACCTGGCCGACGCGCGCCTCGAGGCCGAGCTCGCGCAGATGGGCAGCTGGTTCGTGCTCAAGGCCGCGGCGGTGCCGGATCTGCCGCAGTTCGGGTTCGGCGAGGCGGAGCGGCCGCTCGTGGAGATCCTGTCGGTCGGCGCGTCGGTCGCGGACCTCGTGCAGGCGAACCACGGGCTCGACCCGCGCGGCGTGCGCGCCGTGCTGTACGCGCTCGCCTCGTGCAACGCGCTCGATGTCGATCCGAGCTCGTGGTCCTCGGGGGTCGCGGCCGTACGTCCGCCGCCGCGCGCGCCGGTGCCGGCGGCCCCGCCGCCCCGGCCGTCGCCGCCGGTGCAGCAAGCCGCGCCGGCGCCGCAAC
>JANXOM010000037.1 GCA_025353585.1 Deltaproteobacteria bacterium | reverse complement strand
GGCGCCGGATCCGCGCAAGAGGTGTCCCGATGGAGGGCTCCGATTCCGGATCTAGCGGGACACGCCACCACGCGTAACCGGCCCTGCGCCGGCCCGCGGGCGCCCGCGGGTGCGCGACGTGTCCCAGGTCGCGAGCGATCTGCGGGGCCTCTCGGGACACCCCTTTTTCGCGACCCCCGTTTTGGTGTTTCGTGTTCTCGTGGGTTCACTCGGCGTTGAGGGCGGTCTCGAAGCACTCCGTGGGCTGGACCCGGCGCGTCGCGATCGGCGGCGGGCGGGCGACGAGCCCGGGTTCGAGCCCGCGCGCGAGCCCGGCCGCGTGTCCGGCGTCGGAACGCTCGGCCCTGGCGGCGTCGGCAAGCGCACGCTCGCCGAGAGCTGGGGGAGCGAGTTGGCGGCGGTGCCGACGGTCGGCCCGGCGATCTTCGCGGCTGTCGTGGACGCGGCGCAGCGTCACCTGAGCGTGCTGCGTACGGCGCACGCGTCCGGAGATCACGACACCTCGGCCGAGGCCGCGCGTCAGCTGCGCGACTTGCTCGACGCCGCTGGCGGCGCCGCGAGCGCCGAGCAGCGTGCGGCGCTCACCGAGCTAGAGAGCGATGCCGCCCCGCTCCTCGCGGCGTCGCTAACGACGCCGAGCCCTGCCGCGATCGACGGGACGTTCTACGGGCACGGCCGCGACCTGTGGGCCGCCGATGTCGCGGCCCACCGTGCGTCTCGCGAGCAGGCGTGGACGGCCGCGGCGGCGCCGATCGCCGCGCAGCTCGGCGTGGACGCCGCGATCCGCGTCGACGATGCCGCCGCCGCGCATGGTGCACGCGGCCTCGCGAAGGCCGGCGTCGTTCACCTCGTGCCCACGCTCGCGCCCGAGCACGCCGACGCGCGGCACATCCTCGCGCACGAGCTGGTCCACGTCGCGCAGTCTCGCTTGCCGGTCGCCGGCTCGCTGGCGGACGCCGAGCGCGAGGCCGACGAGCTGGCCGCCGCGCTCGTCCGCGGCTCGCTGCCCCACCGCCCGCGCATCGGCCTCGCGGCCGGCGTCGCCGCCGCCGATACCGGTGCAAAGGGCCTGGAGCCCGCACCCGCGGATCCCGACGCCAACGCAGTGCCCGCGGGCCACGGGTTCGTCGTCGACCCGCAGCGCTTGCTCCTCACCGCGACGCGTAGTTGGCTCTCCGAAGAAGAGGGTTTCACGGCGACCGGCCGCGCGCCGCAGAAGACGCTCGCCATGCTCGAGGAGCTGCAACGGCAAGGCGGCATCGCGTGGGCCACGCATGAGGCGCTCGTCGCGCTCTCGCGCTCGGTCGCCACGCACACCACCGGCACCGTCGTCCGGTACCTGATCACGGGCGAGTCGTACAAGGTCATCGGCCTTCCGCCGCAGAGCGCTGCGATGGTGGCCATCGCCGGCGACGGGCTCCAGGTCACGTTTCGCGTCAACGGCGCGCCGGAAGGGCACGGCGTCCGGCTCCTGCCCGAGGACATCGCGCGCCTGTTGACCGCGATCGAGGTCTTCACCGGGCTCGTGATCCAGCCGGGCATGCGCGCCGCGGCGCGGGACTTCGCGCTCGACGTCGATACCGGGGCGGGCGCGGCCGTCATGGCCGTCACCGCCGACACGATGGCCAACCTCGTCGGCGCTGCTGAATGGAAGCAGTGGCAGACGGACCATGGCCACGGCCACGGCGCGCAGCCCGGCGCGGCAACCCCGGTCTCGGTGTCCGGCGAGCTGATCGAGTCCGAGCAAGCGCACCTGGTCGCGTGGCTCGCGGCGCACGTCCCGGAGGGCGCCGGGCACGCGCAGCTCTCGCGCGATCTGCTCCAGACCGTCGACGCCATCGAGCACGAGGATAGTGGCCTGCGCGACGCGATCCTCGCGGTGCTCGCGCGCCGCGGCCCCGAGGAAGCCGTCGACAACGCGACGGTGAAGCAGGCGATCGAGACCGCGCGGTACGCATTCGATCGCGCGCGCCTCGGGCTCGTACGTCCGCAGGAGATGCTGGACCGCCAAGGCACCCGGGCGCCGCTCGAACGCCAGTTGCCGGCCCGCCTCACCCAGCACAGCGACCTCGTGCTCGATGGCGACAGCGTGGACTTCGAGGTCGAGATCGACTGGAGCGCGCTGCGCTTCACCGCGTCCGAGCGCGCGGCATTCGCGGATCGGCCGTGGCACGCCGACGTGGAGTGGGTGTTCGAGCGCCCCGATGGCGCGCTCTCGCGCATCACGCAGACCACGAGCGCGACGAGCGGGCCGATCACCACGAGCCAGAAGCTGTCGCTGTTCCCGTTCGAGGTCTCGGCGATCTGGAAGGCGCACGCGTTCGTCCGGTCGTCGCACTTCGAGCCGACGCACGTGACCACGCCGGTCGAGGTCAAGACCGTGACGCAGCGGATGACCGATCTGCGCTCGCAGGCGCTGGGCGACGACAAGCTCGCCAGTCAGCTGACGCCGGACGCCGATGGCCACATCTCCGGGCCGGGGCTGTTCAAGACGCGCACGCCGGCGCAGCGCGCCGCGGAGCGCAAGCAGCAGATGGACGTGTACGAGCGCGCGGCCCAGCACCTCGAGCTGTCGCACAGCCCGCTCAACGACGAGGCCATCATCCAGCTGCGCGCCGGCAACGACGAGCGGCGCAAGGCGGACGAGCAGATCCACGCCGACGAGGCGGAGGGCTGGACCTCGTTCGACGTGCGCGCGACGTACCTCAGCAAGACCGACGCCGCGCCGAGCGGCGCGCTCGAGATCTACGGCGCGGTTCGCTTCACGCAACAGAACGGAGCGGACGTGGTCTCGGTCCAGCTGCGCGACCTGTCTCGTCGCGCGAACCAGGCCGATCTCAAGTTCGAGCGCATCGGCCCGACCTTCGTCTTGGCGCTGGAGTCGGTGGTCACCGCGCTGGCCAAGGACTACCCGCGCGGGCGGATCGCGTTCTTCACCGAAGCACGCGACGAGCACGGCGAGCATCCGACGGGCCAGACGATCGGCTTCGAACGGGACACGTTCTCGATGTGGAAGGGCGCGAAGCAGTACCTCTTTCATCCGGCGTATCAGGCGGCGGTGGGCGCGGCGACCGCGCTGACGATGATCTTCGCGCCGGAGCTCGCGATCCCGATGCTGATCGTGAACGTCGTCAACGCCACGGTGCAGTCGGTCGATGACCTCGCCGAGCGCGCGAACAACGGCACGCTGAAACCGCTCAACGTCGCGATGGACATAGGCCAGATCGCCCTCGCCGTGCTGCCGGCCGCGTCCTCGGCGCGCCCGATCGCGAACAGCCGGATGGCGCTGTTCGCACTCGAGGCCGTCGAGATGACCGGCCAGGTGCTGCTCATGGGCGCCCAGGCGAAGGAGACCCTCGAGTCGCTCCAGGCCCAGGACGTCGCGGCGATCGGCCAGATGTACGAGGAGCTGACGACGCTCGAGAAGTCGACGCACGCGAGCGATCCGCGGCTCCCGGCGCTGCGGGCGCGGATCGAGGAGCGCGCCGCGGGTGTGCGCGACCGGACGCAGCAGGCGTTCTCGATCGCGGCCGGCCAGGGCGTCATCTTCATGCTCCCGGGTAAGGTCTTCGAGGCGATTAACGTTGGCCGAGCCAACGCGCCGCACAGCACCTTCGAGCCGGAGGCCTTGGGCGGCGGACAGGAGCCCCCGGCGGGCGGCGTTGGGCCACGTCCCGGGACCGTCGTTCCGCACCAACCCGCGGCGCACGAGCCCACGGCGCACGCACCTGGAATGCACGAGCCCGCGGCGCACGAGCCGGGCGCGCACGGGCCTGCGGCGCACGAGCCTGCGGTGCACCAGGCGGCTGCGCACGAGTCGGAGGTCTACGAGCCCGACGCGCACGAGCCCGATGCGCACGAGCCCGAGGCCCAGCTGCACGCGCCCGGTCACGAGCCCGAAGAACGCGCGGCGGGCGAGACGGCGACCGAGCCCGCCATGGGCCACGTCACGCCCGAAGAGCGCGCGTTCCTCGATACGAACGCTCACCAGAACGATCCGGCACCCCGCCGCCCGGATGCGCTGGCGTGGCGCGCGCTCGAGCCCGACGCGCCAGCGCCGGCGCACGCGACCGGGGCGCAGCTCACGATTCTGGATGCGGCAAACGCGGTCTACAAGCAGGTCCTCGACGCCAAGTTTCAAGGAGCCGACATCGCCCGCGTGGCCTGGGCCGCCTACTTACTGGAGCACGGGATCGAGGTCTCTGGCATCGCCCTGGACACGCGGCACGAGATCAACGCCATTGCACGCGAGCCGCGCGCCGCTGCGGCGAGCACGGCGACCATCAGCCGGGATCCGGCGACGCCCCTCCGCTCGGCCAACGCGGGCACCGTCGCCCGCGAGACCGTCAGAGCAGCGGTCGCCGAGGCCGTGGGTGGCCTGCGGAACGTCCGCGTCGAGCGCGCGACCGGCGGAGCGAACGCGCCCGCCGACGCCATCGCGGGGCTCGTCGTGATCGGGGCGGATGGTCACCGCACGACGGTCGTGGTGGTGGAAGCACGCGCCACCGGCGGCGAGCTTGCGGCCTTCACCGCGGACGAGCAGGGCTTCACGGTCTGGGTCTCGGACGCGCTCACCGATGATCAGGTGCCACGCGCGCTCGGTGGCGTGCTCGCCGAGGTGACCGCGCGCGGCACCACCTCGCGCAGCGGCAACGAGGCGCGCTACGGCGAGCTGGACGCCATGCTCACCCACCTCGCGCAGGTCGAGCGCGAGCCGCTCACCGTCCAGCGCGCGACCGGCGACGACATCGCCGGCCAGGCAAGCGCGGCGGCCCGCGCCGAGCGGCCCGATCGGCTGGTCGCCGAGATCGATCTGTTGCTCCACCAGCTCGGGCTATCCGAGCCCGGCGAGACGCGGACCCAGCGCCTCGCGGAAATGCAGCCCGCCCTGCGCACGGCGGTCGAGGAGCGGCTCAGGTCCGCGGATGCCATCACGTTCCGCCCGTCGCACGTCGTCGACCCGGCGCACCTGGTGCGGCCGGGCGAGCACGCG
Source organism: Deltaproteobacteria bacterium (assembly GCA_025353585.1). GTDB lineage: Bacteria > Myxococcota_A > Polyangia > Haliangiales > Haliangiaceae > JABFXX01. The sequence continues at coordinate 4,876 of JANXOM010000037.1, read as the reverse complement.
CACCTGGAGGGAACGTCGAAGGTGATCCCGGACGCGCCGACGGACATTCGACCCTACGGCCGCGAAGACCTGACCGCCGTGATGCAGCTCCGGGTGGAATTGGAAGCGATCGCCGAGATCGATCAGCGCCTGGCGCATCGCGATCAGCCAAACACGCAGACCCAGGGCCGCGTCCCGATCGCGACCGGCGAGACGGTGCGGCGGCGGCAACACGTCGCGCGCGTGCGCACGCTGCTCGAGCACCTCCAGCTCGGCGGCGTCGACAAGGCGTACATCGATCGCCGGCTCGCGGAGCTGGCGGCGGTGTTCCCGGGCATCGAGGGCGACATCGTCCCGGGCGTGCGGCAACGCACCGACAATCGCGTGCGCGCCGAGGCGATGCACCGGCTCGCCATCGAGCTGCGGGCCCTCCGCGAGACGCGCGCCGCCGAGATCCGGTCACAGGTGCGCGGGCAGCCTCCCTTCACGACGAAGCGGGTCCTCGTCGGCGACGGCGTGTCCGCGCTCGCCGACATCATCACGCTCGGCCTGGAGAAAGCGTTGTCCGGCGTGATCGATCCCCACGAGCTGCTCGTGATCGGCGAGGCCGACTTGCTCGCGCGGCTCGACGCGTACGAGATGTGGGGCCAGCGCGCGGAGGTCTTCGACCCGGCCCAGGGGATGGGCGAGGGCCACCCCGCGTATAGCGACATGCAGGGTCACGGCGACGGCACGCTACGCGGCACGGTCGAAGACGCGGGCGAGTTCGTGCACACGGGCGAGCTGCGCGACGCGAACGACATCGTGCGCGACCGCAAGGGCATCGTGGCGCTGCGGTCGACCGTCGAGAGCGTGGAGTTGGCCTCGAAGCAGCGCGCTGGCTCGCCGGCCTGGGAGGTCGACGCGACCAAGTACCCGGTGCGCGCGCTCGTCCGCGACAGCGAGGGGACCTACTTCGTGTACGCCGAATTCTGCGACCTGGCGCCCGGCATCGGCGAGCCGAACATGCCGCCCGAAGGAATCCTCTCGAAGGGCGATCGGAACGCTATGCTCGAGTCCGGCGTGATGTTCAGCGGCGAACAGCTCCTGGAGGGCCGGGAGGTCAGAGGCAAGAAGGTGCTCGTCCTCGCGTTCGGGCCCACCGGCGCCTGGGCGGCGGCCGGCGCGGTCAACCGGCACGCCACGCAGGTCGATTGGGTGGGCATGTCGGGCGGAGATGCTGGAACCGGCCGCGACAACCTGACTCAGATGCAGAAGACATCTGGGATCGACCGCGTCCAGGACGCCCTGGCTCCCACCGCGAACGTCAACATCACCTACGATCGCGTCGTGAAGATCGAGCGGCACGGTGAGGGCGCTACCGTCACGTTCGCGAGCGGAACGAAGGACGACGCGAAGATCTACACCGTCGACTACGAAGTGATCGTGACCGCCATGGGATCGAGCGGGGCGAGTGAGGAGGCTTCGCCCGGAAGCGAGCAGCCCAGCTTGAAGACTATTCTCGGAGACACGAAAATGCGGCCGCATCAGGGGTCGCAGGCAACCGTCCTTGAGAACGAAGGCATGGAATCTGATGACGGCCGACTCCGCGTCTTCGGAGCAGCTGCCACGGAGGCTGTCGGGATGGAAGACGAAGAATACGATCTGGACTACCAGAGCAGAAAAACGACCACCAGCGCAAAGAATTCCGCAGATTCGCCGAACCAACAAGGGATGGAATCCGTTGGAAGCGAGATCTCGACTGCCAACGGACCTCGGAGCGAACCATGACAGCCGCATTCGCTAACGTCTTGACTCATCCGGGCTCGACTGCCGCACGCGTCGCGCTGGCCGATGAATGGAGACGCCAAGGGAATCCACAGGCGGAGCTGATCGATCTACAGCTTGCCAAGCACGAATCCAACGAAATCAACAAACTCATTCGGGATCATGGAGCGGAATGGGCGGGTGATATCGCGAATCTTGTCGATCGGTACTCTTTTTTTAGGGGACTCGTTTCCAGAGTTACTCTGACAGGCGGACGATTTGTCGACTGCGCGGCGAGACTGTTTGAGCTCGCGCCGATTCAGCACTTGAGACTGAGGCCTCCTTTTGACCTCGAGCTCGTGTGCAGCCTTCCTGAATTCGCGAGATTGTCGTCATTCACAGTCGTTCAGGAGAAGCAATTCGGCGACCTGGAGGCCGAGATCATCGCGAAAAGCCCAGCTGCTGAACACTTATTGACTATGGGACTTGCCGGAAACTCGATCGGCGTCGATGGGATTCGAGCGCTCCAAGGGTCGTCTTGCCTCGGAAGCATTGTCTATATTACATTGGACAAGAATCCTGGTTCGCGTGGGGTCAGTTCGCTTAGCAAGGGCAAGCTTGAATGTGTCAAATTCGATCATGACCTTTTGAGTCTCATCGGGCCACGTGGCAAGCCGCTGGTCGAAGAAGCGAGGCGACTGGCCGATGAAGACATTCACACGTACACCCCCCAGATCCCGTGGCCCGTGGTGTCCCCCGATCAACTCGCTATCACGGATTGATTCTGGAGTTCTGCCCTTGCGCCTCCGGGTGAGCCTCGTGCGCCGCGCACATTCGGATCGGGTCCGGATGACGGTCGAATCGTCACCACGTAAACGAACGGGAACGTCAGAAGCTGACGAGCAATACTCGCGGAACAGAAGCTGTGGGCTGCAGCACGGTCTGCGGCGAGGTCGAAGCGGTACGGCTCGTCCCGCCCTTGACCAAGGGATGCGTTTGTTCGGTTGGAAACGGCGGCGCTTTCGGCGAAGCTCCGCCATGGCCTTGTCGGGGGAGAAAACGATGCGAATTCAACTTATCAGCCTGCTCGGCGTGGCGGTTGCGGCGTGCGGCGGCCATGCCGATGTCCCCTGCGACAACAGCTCGAACTGCAACCTCAGTGGTGGCGGCAGTTGCGTTGCAGCTTCGACGGGGAACATGTGGTGCGCCTACCCGGACCCGTTATGCCCCGACGGCTACCGCTTCTCGGACCAGGACGTTGGCGAGGGCCTCGGCGGTACGTGCGTGGCCGGCGGCCCGACCGATGGAGGCGTGGATGCTGACGCTGGCCCTCACGTGCGCAAGCTCACGGTGATGATCGGCGGAAGCGGCACCGGGATCGTGACGTCAGCCCCGACCGGTCTTACCTGCAACGCGAACACGTGTACGCAGACCTTCCCGCTCGGGACGCCGGTAACCCTCACGCAGTCTGCCACGAGCGGCACGTTTCTCGGGTGGTCGAACGACTGCACGGGGACAGCCGCGTGCGTGGTGACGATGGACGAAGACCGCACGGTCGCGGGACTGTTCGGAACGCCCGGCGAAGCGCTCTGGTCTCAGCAGATCGGCGGGAATGGCGATGACGCTGCGCAGGCAATCGCTACTGATAGCGACGGCAACTTGATCGTCGTCGGACACTTTCAGAACAGCCTCACGGTCGGCACGACAACCATCACGAGCGCCGGCAGTACGGATCTCTTCGTGGCCAAGCTCGCCGCCATAGACGGCTCGGTCGTGTGGATCAAGAGCTTCGGCGGAACAAGCGCGGAAGATGCCGCGGCCGTTGCGCTGGACCCGACGAACAATATCTATATCACTGGCACGTTCGAGGGAGCGCCGAACTTCGGTGGCGGGCCCCTCGCGAACGCCGGAAATGTGGACGGCTTCGCGCTCAAGCTCGATGCCGGCGGCGCGTATCAGTGGGCCGTTCCGCTGGGCGGTCAGTTCGCAGACGGCGCCCGGTCGATCGCCGTGTCCTCGACGGAGGTCGCAGTCGTCGGCAACTACCAGCACTCGATGACCGTCCTCGGAAAGACGATCACGAACAGCGGAACCTCGCAGGGATACCTCGCCGAGTTCGGACTCGATGGCAGCAGTGGGTTCCTGAAGACGTTTCCTGGCACTGGGACTTCCTCGCCGGTCTCCGTCGTCTTCGACGGTGGTGGCAACATCGTCGTGGCCGGCACGCTGACCGGAACCGCAGACTTCGGGAACGGTGCCGTCACCAGCTCGATGGAGGACGCGTTCCTTGCCAAGTACAACGGCACCGGTGGGTTTCTGCTCGCAAAGGTGCTCGGTGGCAGCACCAACGATCAGGCGACGGCAGTAACGGTGGACGCCAGCGACAACATGCTCCTGGTCGGGAAGTTCACGGGAAGCGTCGCGTTCGGCGGCGCCAGCCCGCTGAACACGAACACGGCGAACGTCGTCTTCGCAAAGTATTCGGCGGCGGGCGCATTTGACTGGGCGGTCGCATTCGGTGGCACCACCGCGCAGATCGTGCCCGGCGGCGCCTCCGCGAATGGAGCGGGTGATGTTGTGGCGACCGGCTATTTCTGCGGAAACCTGTCGTTCGGGACGACGATGCTCGCATCGGTCGGAACCTGCGCGTCCGGCGACACCGATATTTTTACGGTGCGCCTGTCGGGGAGCAACGGTAGTGCGCTTACGGCGAACCGGGACGGCGGATCGTCACCGGACGTCGGCAACGGCATCACGCAGACTTCTGACGGCAAACACTACCTCGCCGGCGCGTTCCAAGGGTTCGCCGATTTCGGCGGCACTGCGCGCACGTCGGCCGGCGGGAACGACGCGATCATTCTCGGCTTGGCGCCGCTCTGAAGCCGGCATCTGCTCGGTGACGGTGTGCGCGTGAAACGATCCACGGGACCCGAGTCCCGACGGAGCTTGCGATGTCCAGGTGAGCGTCCGGTCGACCGCATCGGAGTCTCGTGTACGGCGCCGCCTCGGCCGGCTTGACGACGCTCGACTCTCGTCGGATGGCCACATCACGACTGCCTGACCCGAACGACGTCTGGACGCCGGCCACGGCACGCCAGATCCTCGACTTCTGCGCCGCGAGTGGCGAGCCGCTCGCGGTCTGTGCGCGCAG
>JANXOM010000028.1 GCA_025353585.1 Deltaproteobacteria bacterium | reverse complement strand
CGCCGTCGCGACGACCGCGCCTGCCGCCGCCCCGCCGCCCGCGACGCCGATGCCGGCCACGCCGGCGCAGCCCACGGTGGCCGCGCCGCAGACCCAGCACGCGCCGGCCGCCGCGCCCGCGGTTCCCGCCGTCCGCAATCCCGGCGGAAGCGAGCCGCCGAACCCGGCGAGCCTCGTCCAGCAGTCCGTCTCCCTCGCCGGCGATCGCAACGCCGCGCAGTCCGCGATCGCCGCCGAGGCCCAGACCTCCACGCGGGTCGCGCCCGACGCGCGCGCCCAGCAGCAGGCCCAGCTCGCGCCGCTCGGACCGCAACTCGCGCAGACGGGCCGGAGCAGCGACGCTCCCACTGCCGCCGCGACGGCGGCGGCGGCGGCGCAGAGCAGCGCGGCCGCCACCTCCGGTCGCGGGCAGGTCGAATCCCAGGCGGCCGCGGCGACCGCGCAGATCAGCGCGGCGGCCCAGGGCGCCGCGGCCGAGCGCGGCCGCTACGCGGCGATGCCGCCGCCCGCCATTCTGGCGCAAACGTCCGCGGCTGCGGTCGCACCGGCCACCGCGGGCGCGACCGCCGCGATCACGGCCGCGGCCGTCGCCGTTGCCGCGACACCCGTTAGCGTCAGCCCGGCGGGGCTCGCCCGCGGCGCCCAGGCCGCGCAGCTCGGCGCGACGTTGCCGCCGTTCGACGGCGCCCGGTTCGCTACCCTCGACCAGCATGCACCGCTGCCCCCGCTCTCGACCGCGAGCGTCACCGCCGCGTCGGCGACCGCCGCTGGCACGTATCAACAGGCCGCCGCTCAGGGCCAGCAACTCGCCACGCTACCCGCGCCGAAGATCGCCGCGCCCTCCGGGGGCGGCACGGCGACGAGCCCGGGCGGCAAGCCGTCGCGAGCGGCGGCGATCGCGAACATCGAACAGCAGGTCGCGCAGCAGACCAAGGCCCAGGCGCCGGGCCAGATGCAGGCGGCCGCGGCCCCGCTGCAGGCCGAGCTTCAGACCAAGGTCACGGCGGCCCAGGCGGCAGCGGAGCAGAGCGGGCAGAGCCAGCTCGCCGCGAGTCAGGCGCAGGCGCAGGCAATCGCGGCCACCGCGCCGCCGACCACCGGAGCGCAGGCGGCGGCGTCGGCGCAAGCGGCCTATTCGTCGAATCAGGCCACCGCCACCGCCGCGCAGGCCGCGATGCAAGGCGCCGTCACCACCGCCACCACCAGCGCGCAGGCCCAGACCCAGGCGGCGCAGGCCGCGCGCGGCGCCGCGACGACCGCCGCCGCCGCGCAATATCAGCAGACGGTGCAGGGCACGATCCTGCCGCAGTACCAGGCCGCGCAGACCCAGGCCGCCGCCCAGCGGGCAACGACGCAGGCATCCGCGCAGGCCGCGATGACGGCCGAGCAGACGCAGGCCCAGGCCCAGGCGACGGCGGCCGCGGCGGCCGCGAAGAGCAAAGCGGCCGCTGACCTCGCGGCGCATCAGGCCCAGCTCGACCAGCAGCGGTCGACCGCGGTCTCGTCACACGCGCAGCAAGTCGCCGCCGCGAACACCGCGCACACGGCGCAGATGCAACAGGCGCAGACGCAGGCCGACACCCAGGTCCAGCAACACCAGACCGCGATGGCGTCCCAGGTGTCGCAGCAGCAGGCCACCGGGCAGCAAGAGATCAGCCAGCACCTCCAGGAAGGGGAGCAGCAGTACCAGACGCAGATCCAGCAGGGCGAACAGCAGGCGAACGCGAAGAAGGCGGAGGCAGAGGCCCAGGCCGCCGCGAAGAAGCAGGAGGCCGACGCGGAGAAGAGCAAGCACTCGGGCGGCCTCATCGGCGAGGTCGTGGGGTGGGTCAAGGACCGCATCAACGATCTGCTCGACGCGGCGAAGGCCGTGCTCGCGGCCGCGCGCGACGCGATCGTGGCGATCATGGAGCAGGCGCGCCAGCTCGCGATGGCCGCGCTCGAAAAGGCGCGGCAGGCCGCCCTCGCGGCGTTGACGCGCGTCAAGTCGGCCATTCAGGGCATCATCTCGGCCGCGGCGGCCGCGATCCGGTCCGTGATCAGCGCGGCGGCGCAGCTGATCCGGACCGTGATCCAGAATCTCGCGACCGCTCTGAAGTCCCTCGTCGCGGCCCTCACGACGCTGCTCACCACGCTCGTCCAGGCCTTCCAGATGGCCTGTAACGCGATGATGGACGGGCTGCTCGCGGCCATCAGCCTCGTCGACAAGGACCTGGGCGACAAGCTGAAGGCCGCGACGCAGACGTATCGCGACAAGTTCAACCACGCCCTCGACAAGCTCCAGGCGGATATCAAGGCGGCGGGCGACGCGGTGCAACGCGGCATCCAGACGGCGGCGGCCGGCGCGATCGCCGTCGTCGATCAGGCGGAGGCGAATCTCGTCGCTGCCGTCTCCGCGGTGGAGACCACGCTGAACGCCGCCGTCGAAGCGGCGTACCAGGCGGGCGCGAGCGCCATCAACGCGGCGTTCGATGCGGCGGAGGCCGCGGTCAACCTGGCGTTCGATGCCGCCGAGGCGACCGTCAAAGCCTACTTCGACGCGCAGATCGCCGGGATCGGGCTCGTGCAGAAGGGCGTCGATGCGGTCGCCGACTTCTACGTCGCGATGGCCGACAAGGTGCTGACGGCGATCGACGCGGTGGCGCAGGCCATCGTCGCCGCGATCCCGGACTCCATCGTCAAGGGGTTCGTCGACTTCTGGAACGGGCCGTGGCGCACGACGATCATCATCGGCCTCGCGACCATCGCCGCGGTCGCGATCACCGCCGCGACCCTCGGCACCGGCGCGCCGATCGCCGCCATCCTCTTGGCGGGCGTGATCGGCGGGACGATCGGTGGGACGGCATACTTCGGCGGCGAGATGCTCGCGCGCGAGGGCGAGATCAAGGAGAGCAAGAACGGCATCTACATGCCGGGCGAAAAGGAGCCGCTCAAGCTCGGCCCCGACGGCAAGCCCATCCCGCCCGCCGGCCTCACTGGCGATGCGCTCAAGGATTGGCAAAAGAAGGCCGACTGGGCCGCGTCCAACTTCAACATCGCCGCAGGCGAGCACGGCCAGCCGCCCAGCTACGTGCGCAAAGACGGCGCCGAGATCGGCAACTACGCCGTGCAAGAAGGCGTCAAGGGCTTCGGCGAGGGCTTCGTGTCGGGCTCGATGGCGATGGTGGGCTCGGTCGCGGGCGCGGCCGTCAAGGGCGCGCCGTTGCTCGCGCGCCTGGTCACGAACCCGGCCACGCGCGAGCTCATCAGCACCGGCGTCACGAACGTCCTCACCGGCCCCGTGCAGTCGGCGATGACCGACGCGTGGGACACCGGGTTCGACGCGCTGCGCGAGGGCAAGAGCCCGAGCGATGCGTTCGGCGCCGCGTGGAAGAGCGCGCAGAAAGATCTCACCAGCCCGAGCGCGTGGATCTCCGCGGCCCTGATGACGGGCGCATCGCCGCTCAAGTCCAAGATGTTCGGCAAGGCGTTCGAGCAGCAGGTCGAGCAGAAGATCGTCAACAAGACCGGCCAGATGATCGCGAAGAAGGGCGCGGATATCTTCTTCGACAGCGCCAGCCAGACGATCGGTACGGCGGGCGGTCAATTCGTGGGCGCCTATCAGGAAGCGATCGCGGCCGGCAAGTCGCCGGCGGACGCGCTCGAAGCCGCGAAGAAGGCCGGCGGCGACGCCTTCAAGCCCGAAAACCTGTTGAACGCGGTGCTCACGAACACCGCCGCCAACGGCGCCAATCACTACGCCGAAGGTCACTTCAAGGCGAAAGAAGCAGCAGGCTCCGCCGCGACGCCGACGCCGACGGCCGAACCGACGCAGGTGCGCCCGACCGAGAATCAGGCGCATACGAGCGAAGCCGAGACGCACAACGTCGACCCGGCCACGCGCCCCGACCGCCAGGCGAGCTCCGAACCGCAGCCGCATGAGGTCACGGACCGGGCCGCGCAGGCGCAGTCCCGGCCGACCGAGGCCGCGGCGCATCCCGATCAGACGGGCACGCAGGCGGCCGGCGAGCGGCGCGTGGATACGACGGCGCCGCAAGGCACCCGCGAGGCGGTCGTGCACCCGGCGGAGCGCGTCGCCGCGACGGAGCACGCGCAGATCACGGCAGAGGAGAAGGGCAAGCCTGTCGGCGCGCCGCACGAGCCGGAGACCGTGGTCCGCGATCAGATCGATCGCATCACGGGGGTCGAGAAAGGCCCCGAGCACGAAGCGGCGATGGCGTCGCTGCGCGACTTCTACCAGCAGCAGCAGCGCGAGTCGGAGTCCGCGCTGCAGGTCCGCGGTACGCGCAGCGACAGCCCGTACGGCTGGGAGTTCGGCCACACCGTGACGGAGTACTCACACGGCGTGACGCAGGTCGAGTACCGGGTGCACCTGGACGGCGATGTTCATGGCGTCACACCGGCTGACATGGCGGCGCTCCGGGAGCGCGTTGTCGCCGGCGTCGACCAGCACTACAACAACGGGCAGACCCTCACGAACAGCAAAGGCGACCCGAGCCGTCTCCACGTCGAGGTCGTCTTCGTCACCGATCCCGCGCAAGCCCACACCAAGGTCGAGGTCCATCCGGGCGATGGTCCCGCGAACCTGAGCCATTGGTATGTCGACGCGAACCCGACCGTACATGCGCACGAGGCAGGTCACGGCATGTTCGGGCTCAAGGACGAGTACACCGACGCGCGCGCCGCCAGCCGCGCGACCGACACGAGCCCGGGCGTCCACACCGACGGTAGCCTCATGGGCAACTTCTGGGGCCCGGATGGCAAGCCGACGTCGGATACCGGCCTGCGTCAGCGTCACCTCGACGAGATCAGCGCGTTGCACGGCGACGCCGCCACCGCGGCCGGCGTGAGCCCGCCCGCTGCTCGCGAGACGGCGCCTCTGCGCGAGCCCGATGCGCCGCGCCGGCAGGTCGCCGAGCTGGAGCCGCGCCTGATCGAGATCGAGCGCGCGGGCGAGGCCAACCCCCACCTCTCGCCGGAGGCCGTGGCCCAGGCGCGGGACGCGCGGGCCGAGATTACCCGCCAGCGTGCGCTGCGGACCGAAGTCGAGACCGGCCAGGGGCAGTGGGAGCACGCGACGCCGGAGCAGCGCGCAAACCAGATCAAGGTGCTCGACGAGCGAATGGTTCGCACGGCGCAGGAGGCGGTCGACCGTTACAACCGCGAGGGCGCACGCGAACAGACCAACTCGCAGATGCTGCAAGAGATCGAGAGCCGAACGCCCGAGCAGAACGCTGCGCGCGTCGCCGAAATTCGCCAGGCCCGCGAGGAGATCGTGGCGCGCGACAAGGCGCTCGTCGATCGCGTCCACGGCAACGTCGAGTCCGTCCCGGGCCCGAACGGCGCGGCGACCCAGCACGTCAAGCAGGTGTTCGATCACGTCACGTTCGGCAACGGCTTCGCTGGCATTTCGAATGAAGCGACGCGGCCGAACCGCGGCCCGAATGACATCGTGATCGGTGGTCGCAACCCGTGGGACGGCGCGACCAGCAAGTTTGGCCAGAAAGCGGGCGACTCCGAGGTCCCCGGGCACTTGCCCGGTCACGGGATGACCGAGACCAACACGGATCCGCAGCGCAAGTTCATGGTCGCCGCCGAGCACGCGGACAACGTCGCGCTCGCGAAGAACGATCACAACATCGCCGCGTACGATGGCCAGTCGGGCACGATCGAGCGCGGTCCGGGCGCAGACTGGCCCGCCTTCGCGCGCGAGGGCGGGGCGACACAGCGCATGGCGGTCGTGGGCCCCGACGGGCAAACCCGCTATTTCTACTCGAAGACCGCCGACATCGCCGCGGGTCCGGGCCCCAACCGCGAGCTCGGCTCGACCATCCTCGATGCCGATACGATGGCGCGCATGCGCGCCGACGGCGCATTCGCGTACGGCGATCAGAGCTTCGGGCCGACCACGGTGCGGCCCGGTGAGATCGGGGTGTTCGGCCCGGGCGCGGCCGGCGCTTGGGTGAACGAGGCCGCGGGCGGTCTGCGCCGCGAGAACGGCACGCGCGCGAGCGAGATCGAGTGGATGGCGCGCACGCCGGAAGCGGGAACCCGCAACAAGCAGCTCACCCCCGAGAAGCGCACGACGCTCGACCGGCTCCACGCCGACGTCGAGAGCGCCCGCCAACACGGCACGCCGGAGCAGCTCGCCGCCGCCCGCGCGGCGTTGACGACATTCACGTTCGAGCAGGCGGTCGGTAACGGCAACTTGCCGCGCAACCGGGAGGAGGGCGGGGCCTTCCACCCGGACATGCAGGCGGGCTCGTCGGACGGAAACATCTCGCGCCGCACCGTCGACAACGGCTTCGCCAAGGTCGAGTACGTCCCGCAGGTGGACGGCGGCCCGAACCGGGTGAAGATCACGCTGCACGAGGTTGGCCCGGACGGGCAGCCGGCGGTGATCTGGAAGGACTCGCTGGTCGTCTCGATCGGTCAGGATCCGACCGCGGCGGGCGGCCCGATCAAGCTCGCCGAGCAATACGCCGGCACGATGCACCCGATCTTCGGCGAGGCCGAGCCCAACGGCTTCCGCCCCATCGTCGGCCTCGAATCGGCAGACAAGTCGGTCCGCATCCTCGGCTCGGCGATGACGCCCGAGCAAGTCGCCAAGGCGATGCTCGAGCGCCACGACGCCACGCACGTCGACGAGTTCACTGGCAATCTGCGGGCTCAGACCGAGGAGCACAACGCGGACTCGCGCGGCGTGGTGCCCGGCTTCGTCCTCGCGCAACGGACGATCGAGGGGGCCAACAACGCGCGCCGCGCCGAGCTCCTCGGCATGTCCCGCGACGACCAGCGCGCTGCGC
>JANXOM010000014.1 GCA_025353585.1 Deltaproteobacteria bacterium | reverse complement strand
TCTGGGCCCTCGCCCAGCTCGGGGTGGGCAACCCGGAGGTGCCGTTCATGCGGGTCCTGCGGCTGACCGCGGTGTTCGCTGGCATCGCGGCCGTGTTCACGGCGGCGGGCATCGGACGGCTCGCGGCCTACGCATCGGTCGAGCACGGCGGCGGCCGGCGGCGCGCGGCCTGGGTCGGCGCGCGGGCGCACGCGGCCGCGAGCGGCGCGCTCGTCGTGATCGCGGCCATCCCCCACGGACATCTGCCGGATGTGCACTGGCACTGGCTCGCGCTGGTCGCGGGCGGCGTGGTCGTCGGCGCGGCGTGCGGCGCGCTGATCGGCGTCGTGTGCGGCGGCGCGGCCCCGGTGATCCACGAGGTCGTGGCGTTCGCGCGGCGGCCGACCGAGATGCTGCGCGCGCTGCTCGATCCCGAGGAGCTCGTGAAGCTCGGGCTCGCGGTCCGCCATCGCACGACGCACTTGTTCGATGGGATGTTCGAGCCCGAGCCGAAGCGGCCGGCCGGCGCGGCGGACGCGGAACCCGGCGCCCCGGCGGGGGGCCCGAGCGACACGGCCGGCGACGCGCCGGGCGCGCCCGGCGTGAAGGCCCCCGGCGAGTGAACCCCGCCGCCCGTCGGTCCGAGCTCCGCACGCTGGCGCTCGCGCTGCTGGCGTCGCTCCTGCTGTGGAACCTGCCGTCGGGCGGGCTCCTGCTCTACCCCTGCAAGCTGCTCGCGACGTGGATCCACGAGCTCTCGCACGGCATCGCGATGCTCGGCTCGGGCGTCGGGCTCGCCGAGGTCGACATCTACCGCGACACCAGCGGCATCGCGCACGCGCGCGGTAACGCCGGCCCGCTCGGCGGTCCGATCATCGCGGCGGCCGGCTATATGGGCACGCCGCTGTGGGGCGCCGCGCTCCTCGTCATCGCGTCGACGCCGCCGGCCGCCCGCCGGGCGCTGCTCGTGCTCGCGGTGCTCCTCGTCGGCACGGCGGTCGTCGTCGTGGGCAACGATTTCGGGCAGTACGCGATGGCGGGCACCGGTGTCGCGATCGCCGCGGTCGCGCTCCTCGCTCCGCCGCGCTGGGGCCTCGCGTTCGCGCACTTCCTCGCCGCGCAAGCGTGCGTCAACGCGCTCCTCGACATCCGCGTGCTGCTGCGGCCGACGCACTTCGTCAACGGCGTCGCGCTCGACGCCTCCGACGCGACGAACATGGCCCGCCTCACGTTCGGCAGTGGCGCCGACTGGGCCGTCTGGACCTGGGCCGGGGTCTGGCTCGCCTGGTCGTTGCTGGTCCTGTACGTCGCGATTCGCGTCAATGAATCGCGGGTAAGGCGGAGCGAAGCTGCTGGCGCGTCTCCCAGCGCGGCGCCTCGAGATGGAAGTGATCGTGATGCGCGTCGTCGTAGTCCGGCGTGAGCACGAGGAAGAACAGGCCCGAGCGGACGAGCTGGCACTTGAGGACCGCGAGCACGGCGCCGCCCTGCGTGAGCGGCGCGCCGACGCAGTCCATCTCGTCGCCGAGGCCCTGCTCGAAGTCGCGATCGACGCGCAGGGAGCCGAGCTCGGGGCCGCTGAACGTGGACAGGTCGATGGCGAGGCCGAAGCTGTGCTTGCTCGCGTGCGTGGTGCCGCGCACGAGCCGGCGCGAGTAGGCCGAGGCAAAGGTCACGCGGTCGATGCCGAGCGCGTGCAGGTACGGGCCGGCCTCGGCGAGCGAGACGGCGAGCGAGCAGTCGATGACGAGCGGCTGGTCCTCGGCCGTGATGCTCACGCCGCCGAGCGGACCGGTGATCTCGACGCCGAGCGCGATGCCGGGGCGCGTCTCCGGCTCGTAGCTCACATGCCGCGCGTCGAGCTCGGCCGTGCAGAGGCCGAGCGGCGGCGGCGACGCAGCGGCGGCGGCGAGAGGCGCGAGGAACGCGAGCGGCAACATCGGCCGAGCGTGCGCGCGCGGGCATTGGCGGGCCAGCTTTTGGACCGCCAGGCCGCCCGGCCGCCGGCCCGGTCACCGCGCGGTGGCGAGGAGGCCGCTCAGGATCTCGGGCGCCGTGCGCGCGATCGAGTCCGGCGCGTAGACGCTGACCAGCACCACGTGGCCGCCGATCTCCTTGGCCGCGCAGATCACGCGGTAGGGCACGGCGTCGCCGAGCGGGTCGTCCGACGCGAGCTCGTACTCGCTCCCCTGCCAGCCGACCGGCAGCGGCACCACGCGCTCCACGGCCGGCGCCACGCGCGAGAACTTGCGGTCGCGCGCGCGCTCGGGCTCGCTTGCCACGTAGGCCGCGAGATCCGCGTCGAGGCCCTGGCTCTGATCGTAGCGCGCGAGCGCGACGACGAGGAAGATGTCGTCGTCGACGAGCTCGCCGTCGTTGATCGCCCACGCGGCGGGCGCGTCGAGCGTGACGCCCGCGACGTTCCACGCCCGCCGCGGCCCGCCGGCGAGCGAGTCATCGAGGCTCGTGCGCACGACCTGCACGCCCGCGACGACGGCCGCCGCGACGCCGGCCGCCGCCAGCACGCGCGCCGCGTACGTCCGGATCGGGCGAGCGCGTGCGGTCGGCGAGAGCAGCGCCGCGAGCAGCGCGCCCGCCGCGAGCCCCCCGCCGTGGGCCCACTGATCGACGACGGGGAACAGGAAGCCGAACCCGATCTCGGCGATGGTCACGATCGCGACCGCGCCCCACAGGTCGCGCGTCCACCGCGCCCGGTAGCGCGCCTTGTGCAACGTCAGCTCGACGAACACCGCGCCGAGGAGCCCCATCACCGCGCCCGAGGCGCCGGCGGACAGGGGGGCCGGCGACGCGAGGAAGCTGACGACCCCGCCCGCGATGCCGGCGAGCATGAAGATCGCGAGCGTGCGCGCGGTGCCGAGCAGCTCCTCGCAGATCCGGCCGAGGACCCAGAGGCTGACCGCGTTCAGCATCATGTGCGGCACGCCCACGTGGACGAACACGCACGAGATGACGCGCCACCACTCGCCCGCGTGGATCTGCGTGCGAGCCATCGCGCCCGCGCGCAGCAGCACGCCCGGATCGCCGGACCAGCCGACGAGCGCGGAGATCGCGACCGTCGCGCCGACGACCACGGCGGTGAGGCTATACGTCGCGAGCGGGCCGCGACTCCGGCGCGCGCGCGCGAGGTCCGGCGGCGGGGCGGCCTCGACGCGGGCGACGACGGCGGCCGCGGCCGGGCCGAGCGGCACCGGCGCGGCGGTGGCGACGTTTGCCAGCGCTTGCTCGACGAGCTCGCGGGACTTGCCGCGCGCCTTGCGCTGCGCCCGCGTGTAGGCGGCCGTCGCGGCGGCGACGTCGCCGTGGCGCTCGTACGCGACGCCCTGCCAGTAGCTCGCCGCGGCGGCGCCGAGGTGACGCGCACGCCGGCCCGCGGTCAGCTGCGCGACGGCGGCCACGCGCCCGGCGTGAGCGAGGAACAGCAGGCGCGCGCGGTGCAGCCAGATGCCGGCGTCGGGCCGCCCCGCGCTCGCGTCCTCGAGGCGGACGAGCATCCCGGCGGCGCGCTCGAGCTCGCCCGTGCGCGCGTACGCGCCGAGGAGCTCGACCCAGACCGGCGGCGCGAGGCCGAGCATCTGCCGCATCGCGATCGGCGTGGCGATGCCGACCTCGACAGGAGCGAGCCGCGGCGCGGGCACGGCCGGCCACAGATGCGCGGCGGCGTGGGCGATGCCATCGGCCCAGCGGTAGGCGGAGAGGTAGAGCATGACGATGCGCTCGTCGATGGCGAGGCGCTCGCCGGCTCGCGCGCCGGTCCGCGCCTGCTCGAGCGCGGCGACGGTCTTCTCGATGTGGCCGTCGCGGATCTCGCGGAGCGCGGCGAGCAGCGCCTTCTCCTCGCCGACGCCGGAGCCCGGCGCGAGGACCTCGGCGAGATCGAGGCAGCGCGAGGCGAGGCCATCGCGCTCACCGGCCGCGAACCGGCGCGCGAGGGAGCGGAGCAGCGGGGCGAGGACGAGGAAGCACGTGCCGGCGCCCAGCCCGATCGCGCCCGCGCCGCCGAGCACGCCGATGTCGAGCTCGCGGCCCAGCATGCCGAGGAGGCACAGCGCGACGGACAGGAGCAGGAGCGCGCCGAACAGGATGCCGGTGTTCGGGCGCCGCAGATAGAACCAGCCCCAGTAGCCACCCGCGACGATGACGGAGACCAGGCCGAGCTCGTAGTACATCGCGCGGGCTCCCGGGCCCGGGTTAGGTCGTCGGCTCGATGAAGGCGCCGATGCGGCGGAACTTCTGGTAGCGCTGCTCGACGAGCTCCTCGGGCGAGAGCGCCATGAGGTCCTTCAGGTGCCGCTTGAGCGACGCGCGCAGCCGGGCCGCCGTGATCGCGGGCGCGCGGTGAGCGCCACCGGCCGCCTCGGGGATGATCTCGTCGCACACGCCGAGCTGCACGAGGTCGGGCGCGGTGAGCTTGAGCTGCGTCGCGGCCTCCGCGATCTTCCCCGGGTCCCGCCACAGGATCGACGCGCAGCCCTCGGGCGAGATGACGGAGTAGATCGAGTACTCGAGCATCAGGATGCGATCGGTGACGCCGAGGGCGAGCGCGCCGCCGGAGCCGCCCTCGCCGATGACGATGGAGATGAGCGGGCACTGGAGGCTCGACATCACCTGCAGGGCCTTGGCGATCGCCTCGGCCTGGCCGCGCTCCTCCGCGCCGAGGCCCGGGTACGCGCCCGGCGTGTCGATGAAGCAGATGATCGGCCGGCGGAACCGCGACGCGAGCCGCATGAGCCGCGTGGCCTTGCGGTAGCCCTCGGGACGCGCCATCCCGAAGTTGCGGTGCATGTTCTCCTTCGTGTTACGGCCCTTCTGGTGGCCGAGCACGAGGACTTCCCACTCGTCGAACTGCGCGATGCCGCCGATGATCGCCGGGTCGTCGCGGAAGCTGCGATCGCCGTGGAGCTCGACGAAGTCCTCCATCAGGAGGCCTACGTAGTCGGTCATGTACGGGCGGCCGGGGTGGCGCGCGAGCTGGACCTTCTGCTGCGCCGTGAGGTCGGCGAAGACCTCCTTCTGGAGCTTGCGGGACTTCGACTCGAGGCGCCGGATCTCGACGGCGAAGTCGACGGTCTCCGTCGAGAGGCTGCGGAGCTCGTTGATCTTGCGCTCGAGGTCGATGATCGGCCGCTCGAACTCGAGGATCATGCGGTCGTTGAGCGGGGGCGCTTCGGTCATCGGCTGGGGGCGCAAAGGTTACGACTCAGCTAGGTACCGCTCCATGTCGGCGAGGTCAACGGCGTCGGCCGACGGGTGCCACTCCACCGTGTCGTCTGGCTTGTACCAGGAGACCTGCCGGCGGGCATAATGCCTGGAATTTCGTTTAATTAGCTCGATCGCGCGGGTCCGGTCGACGCGGGCGTCGGCGAGGTCGTGGAGCTCCGCGTAGCCGATCGCCTGCTGGGACCGGAGCGGCGGGAGGTAGCCGGCCGCGCGCAGAGCGGCGACCTCGGCCTCGAGGCCGGCCTCGAGCATGGCGTCCACGCGGGCGTCGATGCCGCGATAGAGGGCCTCGCGCTCGGGCTGCAGACCGACGAGGCGCGCGGGGTAGCGGCGGACGGCGGCCTTGTGATCGTGGCGCGCCTGGTGCGCCGACATCGGCTCGCCGGTGAGGACGAAGACCTCGAGGGCGCGGATGATGCGCTTGGCGTCGTGGGGATCGATCTTGGCGGCGCACGTGGGATCGACGCGGACGAGCTCGGCGTGGAGCGCAGCGAGGCCCTCGCGCTCGGCGCGCCCGGTCAGCTCGGCTCGGGTCTCGGGCGACGCGGGCGGCCCGATGAACAGGCCCAGCAGCAGCGCGCGGACGTAGAGGCCGGTGCCGCCGCAGACGATGGCGGCGCGCCCCCGACCCGCGATGGCGGCGATGGCGGCGTCGGCGAGCTCCACGAACCGGACCGCGGTCATCTCCTCGTCGGGGCGCACGACATCGAGCAGGTGGTGCGGCACGCGCGCGCGCTCCGCGGCGCTCGCCTTGCCGGTGCCGATGTCCATGCCGACATACACTTGCTGCGAGTCCGCCGACACGACCTCGCCGCCGACGCGCTCGGCGACCTGCAGCGCCAGGCGCGTCTTGCCCGCCCCCGTGGGCCCGACAATGACGATCAGCCGGGGCGGCATGGAGATGAGATCATACGTGCGGGGACGAACCGCCAAGACGCCGAGCGCGCCAAGAGGGAGCGCCAAAGAGAATAATCGTGGGGCCACCCCTCCTGAACCTCGTCTTGGCGGTCCCTCCTGGCGCGCTCGGCGGCTCGGCGGTCCAGCCGGGAGGGCGTTCACCGGCCGAAGCGACGGGCGATCTCGGCGAGCGGGAGGCGCAGGAAGACGGGACGGCCGTGCGGGTTTGGCGTCTCCGGATCGAGGTCGTCCAGGTTGCGCAGCAGGGCCTCGGCCTCGTGGGGCTCGAGGCGATCGCCGGCGCGGACCACGGAGTGGCAAGCGATCTCGGAGCGGGCGCGCGCGAGGAGCTCGGCCTCGGTCGGCGTGCCGCTAACCGTCCAATCGTCGAGCAGGCGGCGCAGGAGGTCGGCCGGATCGCCGTGACGCAGGCCGGCCGGCACGGCCTTGACCGCGATCGTCGCGGCGCCGAACCCTTCGGCCTCGTAGCCGATCTGCGCGAGCACGCCGCTCGTGCGGCCGAGCAGCTCGATCTGCGCCGCCGTCGCGTCCATCGTCGTGGGGAACAGGAGCTTCTGGATGCGCACGTCGCCGCCCGCGCCGGCCGCCGCGAGCCGCGCGAGCTCCACCCGCTCGTGCGCCACGTGCTGGTCGACGAGCACGAGCTCGCCATCGCCCTCCGCCATCAGGTACGTCAGGTCCAGCTGGCCGACGTAACGGAGGGACGCGAAGTAGCCCGAGCCGGGCACGGGCCCCGACTCGTCGAGCGGCGCCGGCGCCACCGCGACGTCGCGGACCAGCGACGCGGGTCGCGCCTTCGCGTACTGCGCGGGCCCCTCCGCCACCCGCGCCGCGCGCACCGCGCTCTTGACGTCGCGCACCCACTCGCGCGCCGGGCCCGTCTCGAACCCGAGGCTGCGCTGCGAGCCCCGCGCGCTCGTCAGCTCGGCCGCGTACCGGCGCGCCATCGGCGTGGCGTCCGCGCCGTCCCACGGGAGCGCCGGCGGCGCGACGCTCGCGATCGCCGTCATCAGCACGCCGCCGCTCTCGTTCCGCCACGGCGCTCGCGCCACGCCCTGCTGGACCACGTGCCGCACCGCCGCGCAGACCGCCCCCGCGTCCGCGAACCGGACCTCGACCTTTTGCGGGTGGACGTTGATGTCGACCGCGCCCACCGGCACGTCGAGCAGCACCACGGCCACCGGGTATCGTCCCCGCGGCACCAGCTCGCCGTAGCCCATCGCCACCGCGTGCAGGAGCCCGCGATCACGCACCGGCCGCTTGCCGACGAACAGCTGCACGCCGCGAGCCGTGGTCTGCGCGAGCTCGGGGGCCGCGAGGTACGCCGTCACCCGCACGCCCCCATCCTCGCCGCTGACCGGCACCATGCGGGCCGCGATCTTCGCGCCGAGCAGCGCCTGCGCGCGCGCGAGCCCGTCCCGATCCGGGGGCAGCTCGAGGGCCGTGCGCCCGTTGTGGCGGAGCCGGACGTGCAGCGCCGGGTGCGCCATCGCGATCTTCGCGACGAGGTCCGTCACGTGCGACGCCTCCGTGCCCTCGCCCTTCAAGAACTTGAGCCGCGCCGGCACCGCGCCGAACAGCTCCGTGACCTCGACCGTCGTGCCCACCGCCGCGCCGACCTCGTCGACGCTCTCCACGCGCCCGGCCGCCACGACGACGCGCGTCGCCGCCAGATCCTCGGCCCGCCGCGTCGTCAGCACGAGCCGGGCGACGCTCGCGATCGACGGCAGCGCCTCGCCGCGAAAGCCCATCGTGACGAGCGCCCACAGATCGTCGACCGCGCGCAGCTTGCTCGTGGCGTGCGGCAGCAGCGCCCGCGCCGCGTCCGCCGGCGACATCCCGCCGCCATCGTCCGTCACGCGCACCAGCGCGCGCCCGCCCGCCATCGTCTCGATCACGATCGTCTTGGCGCCCGCATCGATGGCGTTGTCGACGAGCTCCTTCACCACGGAGGCCGGCCGCTCGATCACCTCGCCCGCGGCGATCTGGTCGACCACCTCCGGCGGGAGCACGCGCACGACGTCCATCCCGGGGATCTACCACCCCCGTCTGATCCCGGCGGATCTCGTGTTACGCCCACGCCATGCGCACGCCCGGCCCCGGTCTCGTCCTCGTCACCGCCCTCGCCGCCTGCGGCGGTCGCCCGCCGCACGCGACCGGCCCGAGCGGCGCAGCGGTCCCCGTCTCCTGGCAAGCGGTCGCGGCGAAGGACAGCCACGTCACGATCACGCTCGTCGTCGCCGGCACGCCGTACACGCTCGGCGAGCTCGACGCGACAGCCGACGACATGCCGCCCTCGCCCGCCACTTGCTCCGTGCAGAAGAACACCACGCCGAGCGAGGCCACCTTTGCTTGCGGCGGCACGCCGGCCTACAACGCCTATCGCGCGCGCATCGAGAGCGGGCAGCTCGTCGTGACGCTCGAGACCGGCGTGGAGAACGGCGACGGCCCGATGGAGAACGCGAAGTCGCTCGAGGTCAAGCGCCTCCCGATCGCGGGCGGCTCGCTCGCGGTCGCCCCGTACTCGCCGCCGACCGCGACCGGCGCGCCTGTCACCGGCGGCTCCTAGCGGCGCCTGCGAGCTTAGCGACGATTGATGACGTCGAGCGCGGCGACCCGGTAGGCCTCGGCCAGCGTCGGGAAGTTGAGCGCTTGCTCGACGAAGACGTCGACGTCGAGGTCACCGACCATCGCCATCTGGCCCACGTGCACGAGCTCGGTCGCGCCGTCGCCGACGACGTGGACCCCGAGGAGCTTCTTGCCCTCCGGATCGCATACGAGCTTGAGCATCCCGTTCTCGGCGCCCGCGATGCGCCCGCGGGCGAGCTCGTCGAAGCGCGCGCGCCCGACCATCGCGCGGCCGTGCTTGGCGATCGCGGCCGCCTCGTCGAGACCGACGCACCCGATCTCCGGGACGGTGTACACGCCGACCGGCACGAGGTCGCCGCGCCCGCCCGCCGGGATGCCGAGCGCGTGGCACGCCGCGCGGCGCCCCTGCTCCATCGAGGTCGCGGCGAGCGCGGGCGGCCCGATGACGTCGCCGACGGCGTAGATGCCGGGCACGCTCGTCTGGAAGTCCGCGTCGACGAGGAGCGTGCCGCGCGGCCCGGGCACGAGCCCCGCCGCGCCGACCTCGAGGCCGTCGAGGTTCGCGGTGCGGCCGAGCGCGAACAGGAGCTTGTCGGCGGCCAGCGCGCGGCCGTCGTCGAGGCGGACGTCGACCGCGTCGAGCCCATTCCACTTCACGCTCGCGGCGCGGCGGCCCCCGAGGAACACGCCGCCCATGCGCTCGAACGCCTGCGCGAAGCCGCGCACGAGCTCGGGGTCGAGAAAGGCGAGCGGGCGCGGCGCGGCGTCGACCATCGTGACGCGCGTGCCGAGGGCGGCGAAGATCGACGCGTACTCGCTCGCGATGACGCCGCCGCCCAGGACGATCAGCGAGCGCGGGACCCACGCGAGCGAGAGGATCGAGTCGCTGTCGAGGATGTGCTCGTGATCGATCGGGATGTCGGTCGGCAGCCGCGGGGACGAGCCGGTGGCCACGACGATCGCGTCCGCGCGCGCCCGCCGCCGCACGCCGCGCGGGGCCGCGACCTCCACCTCGCGCGCCGAGACGAACGACGCGCGCCCGTGCCACAGCTCCACGCCGTTGCGCGCCAGCTGCGCGCCGAGGAACGTCTCGTGACCGGTGACCACGTGATCGAGCCGCTTCATCAGCGCCTCGAGCCGCACGCCCGCCGGGACGGCGACGTCGGTCACGCCGCCGGTCTTGCGCGCGAACGCCTCGAACGCCATCGCCGTCTCGCGCAGCGTCTTGCTCGGAATGGTGCCGTAGCGGACGCACGCGCCGCCGGGCTTCGCCTCGCGGTCGACGAGCAGGACGCGCCGGCCCGCCTTCGCGGCCTGGATCGCGGCCTTCTGGCCAGCGGGGCCGCCGCCGAGCACGATGAAGTCAAACGGCTGCGCCGTCATGCGACCTCCTGCGCCTGCGCGGCGTACGTCGGCGCGGCAGCCAGGGCGCG
>JANXOM010000430.1 GCA_025353585.1 Deltaproteobacteria bacterium | reverse complement strand
GGCATCGTGGTCGCAGCGAGCGGAGGCGCCGGATCGCGAGTCCCGCGGGCGAGGGTCACCGGCGTCACCGCCCGGGCCCCGGCGAGCGCGGCGTGGCGGCAGCTCGCGCACTCGTCCAGGTGACACGCGACTTGCTCGGTCTCCGGCGCGGCCAGGGCGCGCTGCGAGAATGCGGCGAGCGTGTCGTCGTCGGGGCACTCCACGCTACAGCTCGGCCGGGAGCAGCTGGGACACGCTGACGTCGAGCTGGCTCCGCACGAGCGACGTCATGCGGTCGAGCTCGGTCGGCGTGAGCGCGAGCTGCGCGGCGAGCCGGATCCGCGTTGCTTCGAAGAGCTCGTCGCAGGCCCGCTGGATCCAGCGCGCCGCCGTCGCGCGGTGGACCGCGTAGGTCGCGCCGATGTCGTCGATGGACAGCCCCTCGGCGAAGCTCATGCGGAGCGCGGTCCGGAGGCGCGGCTCGAGCTCGGCGATGGACGCGCGGAACGCCGCGGCGAACGCCTCCGCGTACTGGCGCTTGAGGAGCTCGAGCTCCGGATCGCTCGTCGAGATCGCGACGAGCGCGCCGGTCCACTCGTCGTCCTCGCGGGCCGGCACCTCCCGGGCGCGCTGCTCGCTTCGCTTCATCATCAGCGCGGTCCGCGCGGCCGCGACGCCGATCCACGCGCGCAGCGAGCCGCGCCCGGCGTAGAGCGCGAAGCGCGGCGAGCCGGTTGCGCCCACGAACAGGCTCGCGCGCAGGCGCTGGACCGCCTCGTCGACGAACGCCTCCGCTCCGTCGATCGCGCGGATGGCGCCGCGGGCGGCCGCCAGGAGCTCGCGGTCGAGGCACGCGATCGCGCGCGGGTTGCCGGCCAGGCACCCCGCCGCGAGGTACAGATCACCGGCGTGCTGCACGGCGGCGGGCGCGAGGGGGGCCACGTGCGCGGCGAACTCCGCGCGCGACAGGTCGACGGCCGGCCAGGCGTCACGCGCCGCCTGCCACGCCACCTCGATGGTCGCGTCGTCCACGCGGGGAGCGTAACATCACGGCGCTCACAGATAGGTCCCGAGCAGGGCCGTCCAGTCGTCGCTGGCCACGTACTGGAGCAGCGCGAGGTTGATCGCCTTGCGGAGCGGGCTGCCGGGCCGGAGGGCCAGGGCGTAGCCGTGGTTGTCGAACGTGCCGTCGAGCACGCGCAGGTCGGTCGTCGCGCGGCGCTTGATCTCGTACTGGAGGATCGGCGCCTCGAACACGACCGCCGCGACCTCGCCGCGCGCGAGCCCGTCGACCAGCGCGGCGGCGTCGGCGTACGCCCGCGCGGGGACGCCCCGGGCCTGGAGGTAGCGCGCGCCCTGGCTGCGGGCCACGGTCCCGACCGTGACCTTCGGAAGATCGGCGGGCCCGCCCACGCCGGTCTCGAGCTGGTTGACCGTCAGCGCCGCCGAGATCGACGCGGTGAAGCTCGCGACGATGAGGATCGCGGCGAACATCCACACGAGCCCGAGCACGCGGCCGAGCACGGTGACGGGCGACTTGTCGCCGTACCCGACCGTGGTCATCGTCACCGCGGACCACCACAGGCCCGCGCCGATCCCGCGCGCGACGCCGCCGCCGAACTGCGCCTCGTTGTGCCGTCGCTCCGCGAGCCACATCAGCACGCCGACGCTCGCGAGCACGGCGAACAACGCGGCGAGCAGGCCGACGAGCTTGGCCGTGAAGATCTGACGAAGGGTCGAGCCGAGCCCGGCCGCGGGGTGAGGCGCGACCGCGATCGCGAGGCCTGTCGAGTAAAAGGCGTGGGTCAGGTCGAGCTCGGCCTCGCGCCGCGCGGTGACGTTCAGCGAGACGAATACGTCGATCCCGGCCATCACCGCCGGGTCGTCGAGGTCCGGCGCGGCGAGCTCGCGGACCTCGTAGGCGAGCCCGAGTCGGCGCGCGACCTCTGCCCAGAGGTCCATGCTGATCCCACCCCACGTGCCATCGGGCCGGTGCACCACGAACGGCGCGATCGGCACCGTCCCGACGACCAGGGTGCGCGCGGGGCCGGCGGGGAGGGCGGAGCGGGGATCGGACGCGGCCGCGCACGGGGTCGCGGCGGCGAGGCCGGCCACCAGCGCGATCAGGAGCAAGAGCTTCATCCCATGGAGGATGCCGGGCGCCCGCCGAAGTCGCATGGTCCGCCGGTCGGCGCGTCAGGGCACGACGGATTCGGTCGACGCCGTCTTCGTCCGGTACATCCCGTCGATGTGCGCCATCAGGTCCGCCAGGTTCGCCTCCATCCGCGCCGTACCGCCGAGCGGCGCGTCGAGGTAGAACGTGCCCTGCTCGCAGCCGTCACCGCCGGGCAGGACGGGCACGCCGTCGTGCGCCGGACGGCAGCGGCCGTCGACGTATACGATGATGAACTTCTGGATGCGGGTGGCGAGCGGCTCGGTCGCGATCATGTGTGTCGCGACGACCGACGACAGCGCGAGCAGGTCGTCGGGCTGCTGGCCGTAGCCGTGGAGCACGTACACCACCGGATAGCGGTGGCTGGCGTTCGCGGGCTCCGCGTACCCCGGCGGCAGCGAGATCGCGTAGGGCGAGACGCGGCCCGTCGTCGGCGAGGTGAACGACTGGTCCATCAGCTGCTGACCGCCGTCGAACGTGTCGTCCCGGTCGCCGTCGGGCCAGCGCTGGTCGAGCCAGCCGAACGCGGTCTCGACGCGGAAGATGATCTGCGACGCGGTCCCGACGTGACGGCCATCGCCGTTCATGATCTGCGCGGCGGTCGCGTCGGGATCGCCGTAGCGGACGTAGCCATCGCGCGGCAGGTCGGCCCACGGGACGTTCGTGAAGTCGTACGTGTTGTCGTCGGTGTCGCCGACGAGCGGCGCGAAGCCGTCGTAGACGCCGAACGGCGCGGCGTACTTGCCCATCGCCTGGCCGACGGCCTGGTTCGTCGAGACGCTCGCGTTCAGGAAGTCGCGGATGCCGCCGTCGAACCACATCGCCATGTGCGCGCGCTGCGCGTCGCTCAGCTGCCCGAGGTTGACGTTCAGGTCGCTCTGGTACCAGCGCGCGACGTTCGGGGAGATGTCCCACCGGCCGTTGCCCTCGCCGAAGTCATAGCAGCCGGTGACGCCGGACGGCGGCGTGGCGCCGACCTGGCAGGTGCCGTGGACGCCGTCGAGGCCGAAGTCGTCGAACGACTCGCCTTGCTCCCACGTGCCGTCGCCCTCGGTGCCGAGCGGGTTGCGGAGGTAGTGGTAGTCGTCGTGGTCGGGATCGGGGTTGGTGACGGGGTCATAGCCGGGCTCGTCCTTGTCGGCGAGGCCGTCGACGCCGAAGTCGCGGAACGGCTCGACGCCGTTGTTGATGACGGGCTCGCCCGCGTCCCGGATGCCGTTGTTGTTCAGATCGACGGCGAGGGAGATCTCGTTCGGATCGAGCTGGGGCTGCGTCGCGTCGAACACGCCGTTGTGGCCGGGCTGATCGCCGCCGTCGCAGAACGTGATGACGGGGTGCGCGGCGGTCGGGTTGAACGGCGCGTTGTAGAAGTCGTGCAGGACGGTCGGCGCCGCGCAGCGGTCGACCGGCGGCAACGCGAAGAAGCCGAAGTCGATGCCCGGCGGCGCGTACGCGTTGGCCGGGTTGTACATGGCGGGGTTGCCGAGCGCGCGCGACATGTCGCGGACGCCCCTCATGTAGAGGCTGCGGTTCAGCGTGAGGCCGACGCCGTCGCCGTCCTGCGTCAGCATGTGCTCGTAGTCCGAGACGCTCTCGAACTGGTCCTGCTTGGTCGAGGCCTTCGGGCACAGCGTGCCGACAGCGCCGTTCGTGCCGTCGCAGAAGCCGCCGAACAGGTAATCGCGGACCATGTCGAGCGTGTAGATCATCGACGGGCCAGGCTCGCCGCCGAGGTCGGCGAACGCGTCGAACTGGTCGGGGTGGCGCATCGCGAGCGTCATGGACGCGTTGCCGCCCATCGAGACGCCGATCAGCGCGCGCCAGCCGTACGCCTCGTCGTGGGCGACGCCCGCGCCGGTGGCGGCGACCAGCTGGTACGTGGTGAGCTCGCCGGCGCGGAAGGTCGCGCGCGAGGCGAACGGGTCGGTGTCGTCGAGCCGGCGGTTACTGACGGGCGGGAAGAACGCGGCGGCCTGACCGGCGCGCTTCGCGGCGATGCGCACGTGGCGGCGCCCGGCGCCGGTGGGGAGCCGCGCCGCCTTGTAGGGGAGCGTCAGCTCGAACGGGCGGTCGGACCACGTGCCCTCCGCGCCGAACGTCACGGCGGGGCCGAGCGCGAGGTAGCCGGCGGGCACGATGTCGGGCGCGCAGGCGATCGAGACGGCCGCGGCAGGCAGGGTGGTGTGGGCCTCGGCCGTGACGGCGGCGCCGACCAGGTCCTCACCGGCCGCAGCGGTCACCGCGACCGCGCCTGCCGATCCCTTGGCAAGCGTGCCGCTGGTGCCGCTGCCGCAC
This sequence comes from Deltaproteobacteria bacterium, assembly GCA_025353585.1. GTDB lineage: Bacteria > Myxococcota_A > Polyangia > Haliangiales > Haliangiaceae > JABFXX01. The sequence continues at coordinate 27,306 of JANXOM010000430.1, read as the reverse complement.
GTGAGGGTCGTCGTGGTGGATGGCTGATCGCTGCCGCCGCAAGCGGTTAGCAGGACGAGCGCGAGCGCTCCCGTTCGGGTCCCCATGTGTGCGGCGACCTTACACGCACACGCTGGACATTAAAGAGGAAACGCGCTCCGGGCAGAAAGTTTGCCCCCCTCGCCGCGATCCGTATGTTCAGTGGACGGTGGGGACCCGGCTGGCTGACATGCACATCGCGCCCGCGGCGCGCCGGTGGACCACGCGCGTGGCGCTCGCGATCGTGGTCGCGGTCGGCATCGGCTATCTGCCCGCGTCGCTCCTCCGCCGCGATCCGCGCGCCGAGAAGCTCGATGGTCAGCTCGATCAGCTGCGGGGCGATGCGCGCACGCTCGCCGCCGGCAACGCGGCGATGCTCCGCGAGATCGAGGGCCTCCGCCACGACGTCTCGGCGATCGAGGATCGCGCGCGCGCCGACCTCGGCATGGTCTACCCCGACGAGATCGTGCTCCGGGTGCGGCGGCCGAACGATCCGGCCCCCAGCGGCGGTGCGAAGTGACGTTCCGCGCGATTCGCCGGGCGCTGCGGCGCGCGGCCAAGGTGTCGCTCGGGGCCGGGGCCGGGGCGATCGCGTGCGCGGCCGTCGCCGTCGGCGGCGTGGATGGCGCGTCGATCGCCGCGCCGACCGTGCACATGCCGTCCGCGATGGCCGTCGCGGCCGTCGCCGCGCTCGCGCTGATCGCCGTGATCCGCCGCGCGCAGTACGCGCCGCCGACCGCGCGCGCGCAGCGCGTGTCGATGTGGCTCGCCGCGGCGACCGACCTCGCGGACCTCGAGCTGGCGCTGGCGCTCGTGGCCGGCGCGCACACGGTCATCGCGGTGACGGGCGGCCTCGGCTCGCCGGCGTATCCCTTGCTGTACGGGCTCGTCGCGTTCTCGGCGACGGTGCTCGCGCGGCCGGGCGCGATCGGCACGCTCGGCGCCGCGCTCGTTCTCGAGGCCGCGCTGCTCGTGCGCGCCGGCGTCACCGAGCCCCACGCGTTCGCCGCCGGCCTGCACCTCGTGGTGATCGCGGGCGCGGCCGCCGCCCACGCGCTGCTCCTGCGCGGCCTGACCGCGCGCTATCGCCACCGCCGCGCGAAGCGCCTCGAGGAGGAGCTCGCCGCGCTCGCGACGTCCGCCCGCGACTACCGGCTGATCGCGTCCGCGCTCGGCCCCGCGAGCCGCGCGCCGCGCCCGCGTGATGAAGAGGAGCGGCTGCTCGCGATCGGCGGCGTCGGCATGATCGGCGACGGCATCAGCTGGGTGCTCGGCACCGTCAAGCGCTCGCTCGGCGCGCGCACGGTGGCGCTCTTGTGGATCGACGACGACGGCGAGGGCGTCAAGCTCAAGGAGATCGCGTCGGACGCCGACGACATCACCGAGACCGCGCGCCTGTCCTCGGCGGGCGTGCTCGGCGCCGTGCTCCGCGATCGCGCGCCGCTGCTCGTCGGCGCGACGAAGCCCGGTCAGCTGCCGTACTACGACGGCGGTCGCGCCGGCGTGGCCCTCGTCGCCGTGCCGATCATCGACCTCGCGGATCCGGCCCAGCCGGACCCGCTTCATATCCGGGGCGGCCACCTTCGCGGCGTCCTCGCCGCCGATCGCGACGCGCCGTTCACGGAGGCCGACCGCGATCTCCTGACCGAGGCGAGCGCGCAGGTCCTCCGCGCCGTGCAGGCCGAGCAGGTGTTCCGCGCCGTCGAGCGCGCGAAGTACGAGCACGAGCGGTTCTACCAGGCCGCCGCGCTCCTCGGCCGCGCGCTCACCGTCGAGCGCGTGCTCGAGACCGCGTTCGACGCCGCCGCCGCGATCGTCGACTACGACGCCGGCGTGATCGCGCTCTACGACAAGGCGAAGTCGCGTCACAAGGTCGCCGCGCTGCGCGTGCGGGAGGGCGGCGCCGGCATGCTCGACGAGAAGGCGCTCCTGGATCTCGAGTTCAAGGACAACGCCGGCCTCGCCTCGATGGTCGTCAAGAACCGGCACTACCTGCCCGCGGGCGGCGAGCCGCGCGAGGTCACGGCCGCGATCTACACGCGCAAGATCGCGTTCGACGACGCGCGCTCGCTCCTCGTGTTACCGCTCCTCGTGGCCGACGAGGCGATCGGCACGCTGACGCTCGTCGCGCGCACCGAGAAGCGCTTCGGCAAGGACGTCCGCGAGATGCTCGCCGTCATCGCGAACCAGGTCGGCGTGTCCCTCCAGAACGGTCTCCTCTATCGAAAGATGGAGACGATGGCCACGACCGACGGCCTCACCGGGCTGACGAACCACCGCTCGTTCCAGGAGCGGTTCGAGGACATGATCCAGCGCGCCACGCGCCACAACCACAAGGTCGCGCTGCTCCTATGCGACATCGACTTCTTCAAGAAGGTCAACGACGGCTACGGCCACCCCGTCGGCGACGAGGTGCTCCGCCGCGTCGCGCGCGTGCTGCAGGAGGTGCCGCGCAAGATCGACATCCCCGCGCGCTACGGCGGCGAGGAGTTCGTGGTGGTGCTCGACAACGTCGACCTCGCGCAGGCGCACGCGGTCGCCGAGCGGATCCGCATCGAGATCAGCAAGGTCGTCGTGGACACCGAGAAGGGCCCGCTCAGCGTCACGGAGTCGATCGGCATCGCCGCGTTCCCCGAGGACGGGCGCGACCGCGCGACGCTCATCGAGCGGGCGGATCTCGCGCTCTACCACGCGAAGCACACCGGCCGGAACCGGGTGGTCACGTGGCAGGAGTCGGTCGCCGCGAAGGCCAAGAAGGCGAGCTGACGTCAGTTACCGACAGCGACGCTCGCAGACCTTGCGGCCGTGGTCCCACCAGCAGTCGGTGCGGCAGACCGGGCCCGCGCGGAAGAAGCAGCCAGCGAGGGTGCCGCCAACGAGGGCGGCGACGATGAGCAGGCGAGTTTTCCTCATGGGGAAAGCATAGACCCGGTCGGCCCGCGCTGGTTAAGCAACGGCCGCTCGTTGCCGGGCCCCGTGCGACTTGCCGCGGCTACTTGCCCTTCTTCTCGTTGGCGACCTCGGCCGCCTCCTTGATCTCGGCGCGCGCGGTGGCGATCGCTTCCTTGGCCTTCGCCGCGTGGCCATTCATGTCGAACTCGTTGGCCGACTGCGCGGCCGAGATCTTCTCCCAGGCGTTGTCGAGCGCCTTCGTGGCGGCCTCGAGGTTCGGGTGACCCTTGAGCGGGCCCGCGACGGCGAAGCCGAGCGGAAGGGCGATGGCGGCGGTGATGATGATCGTCTTGAGGTTGCGCATGGGCGTCCTCCTAGCATGCCCGGCATTGCGTCCCGGCTCGGGACGATCGATGTACGATAACGCAAGGGTGTCCGGGACGTCGGAGGTCGGCTCGACCGCCAGCAGCTACGAGGTCCTCGCGAAGCTCGCGGTGGGTGGCATGGCCGAGATCTTCCTCGCGCGCGGCGCCAGCGTGGCGGGCGTGTCGCGCTACGTGGTGCTCAAGCGGATCTTGCGCCACCGCGCGCAGGACGTGAACTTCGTCCGCATGTTCCTCGACGAGGCCCGCCTCGCCGCGCAGCTCCAGCACCCGAACATCGCGCAGGTGCACGACATCGGGCGCCTCGGCGATAGCTACTTCTTCACCATGGAATACGTGCACGGCGAGACCGTGCGCGCGGTGCTCCAGCGCGCGCATCACATGCGGCGGCCGATCCCGATCGGCTGCGTGATGACGATCGTCGCCGGCTCGGCGCAGGGGCTCCACCACGCGCACGAGCGCAACGGCATGGACGGGCGCGCGCTCGACATCGTGCACCGCGACGTCTCGCCGTCGAACCTCATGGTGAGCTACGAGGGCAGCGTCAAGGTCGTCGATTTCGGCGTGGCGAAGGCCGCCGACCGCGTGCACGAGACGGTGTCCGGCACGGTGAAGGGGAAGATCAGCTACCTCTCGCCGGAGCAGTGTCGCGGCGCGAAGGTGGATCGGCGCGTCGACCTGTTCGCGCTCGGGATCGTGCTGTGGGAGATGCTGACGACCGAGCGCCTCTTCAAGCGGACGAGCGACTTCGAGAACATGACGTCGATCGTTCACGACGCGGTGCCGCCGCCATCGTCGAAGCGCGCGGACGTGCCACCCGAGCTCGATGCGCTCACGCTCAAGCTCCTCGCGAAGAAGCCGGCGGATCGCTACCAGAGCGGCGAGGAGCTCGTCGAAGCGCTCGAGGCCGTCGCGGCGCGCTGCGGGTTCGTGTTGTCGACGGCGGCGCTCGGCCGCTACATGCGCGAGGTGTTCGGACCGAAGCCCGAGCCGTGGATGGTGCAGGCGGGGCCCGGGGCGCCCGAGGGCGTGACGGTCACGAGCTTGCCGATCCCGGCCGAGCTCGCGGTGCCGCCGGCGGACTCCGTCGATCACGCGCTCATGCACGTCGCGGACTTCTCGAGCCCGCCGAGCGAGTCGTTCGGCGCGGGCTCGGAGGCGGGCGGCGCGACGGGCTCGGGGCCGCCTGCAGCGACCGCGCCGGGGCGGCCACCGGCGCGCGTGTCCGCCCCGCCGGCGGAAGCGGCGCAGGCCTCGGCGTCCGCGCCGGACCGGACGCCGGTGGCGAAGCGCCGGCGGGTTCCGCTCGCGGCGTGGATCCTCGCGCCGGCGGTGATCATCGGCGTCGCCCTGGGGGGGCTGGTATCGCGCCGCGATGGCAAGGCGGTCGGCGTCGATGCGCGCGCCTCCGGACCGCGGCTCGTGGCGCCGCCCGACGCGGCGGCGGTCGCGGTCGCGGTGCCCGTGGATGCCGGCGAGGCCGCGCCGGCGTCGGTGAGCGCGGACGCCGAGATCGCGATCGCGTCGGTGGACGCGGCCGTCCGCGTCGCACCGGCGCCGGCGGCCGCGGCCAAGCCTGTCGACCCGCAGCGGGCCGGCGTCGCGGCGTGCCGCGGTCACCGCGAGGGCGACGCGCGCAAATGGCTCGCCGCGACCGCACCGAGCCGACGGGGCGCCATCCTCGTCGCGTGCACGGCAGCCGGCATCACGCTCGGCACCGCGGTGACGGCGGCGCCGCCGACCCCGGTCGTCCGCGCCGATGCCGGCGTGGACTGCGCCGCCGACCCGCTTGCCTGCCAGCACTGATTAAACGATCCTGGTCCTCGGTGGTCCCGGCTCGCTGGCTCGCGATGGGGGTGGTCGGCGGTCTCGCGCTGCGCGGCGGCGGTGCGGTCGCGGAGCCCGACGCGAAGGCCCGCGCCGCGCGCCTCTTCGAGGCCGGCCGCGCCTTCGCGAAGGACGGCGACTTCGCGCAGGCGTGCGAGCGCTTTGCCCGCAGCTACGCGCTCGACCCCGCGCCGGGCACCGAGATGAACCTCGCCGATTGCACGGAGCACCTCGCCCAGCGGCCGAAGGCGTGGCACCTGTTCGACGCCGCCGCGCTCGAGCTCGACCGCGCGGGCGACGCGCGCGCGACCTTCGCCCGCCAGCGCGCCGACAAGCTGCTCGCCCGGCTCGTCACCGTCGTGGTGCACATCCCGCCGCCGCTCCCCGTCGGCCTCGTGCTCGCGATCAACAGCTACACCGTGGCCGCGGTCGGCTCGGTGCGCGAGGTCGTCGAGCCCGGCCCGGTCGACGTCGTGGCGATGGCGCCGGACCACGCGACCGTCACGCGCCGCCTCGCCGGGGCGGCAGGCGGCACGCTGTCGATCGACCTGACGCTCCCCGCGGCCACGGCGGGCACGCCGGCCGTGGCGCTCGCCGTCACGCCGAGCCATCGCCGCCGGTCGTGGATCTACACCGCGTACGCGGCCGGCGCCCTCGGAGGCGTGCTGGAGGGCGTCGCCGGCATCGCCGCGCACACGGCGCGGAGCGACCAGAACGACGCGAGCTGCACCAAGGTGTCCGGAGGCGTGACGTGTGACGGGACGGCGGCAACGAACAAACAAAACGCTGCGGGCACCGCCGCCGATGTCGCGACCTACGCCTCGATCGTCGGCGCCGTGCTGCTCGTCGGCGGCGTGCTCCTCTGCGTCGAAGCGCCGCGTGACGCCGAGCGCATCCGCGTCGTCCCGACGGCGAGCGAGCACAGCGTCGGGCTCGCGCTCGGCGGCTCGTTCTGACCCGATCGGCCGTTTACAGGCCACCCCGGGCATCCGCGCGAGCGTTACGTGTACGCTCGGAGCGTGGCGGTCAAGAATTACGTCCTCGATACCAACGTCCTGTTGCACGATCCGCGCGCGTTCTACGCGTTCGCGGACAACAACGTGGTCATCCCGATCTTCGTGATCGAAGAGATCGACACGTTCAAGAAGGACCAGAACGAGCTCGGTCGCAATGCGCGCCAGGTCGCGCGCCTCCTCGACGCCCATCGCAGCAACGACGGCGGCCTGTCGAACGCCCAGCCGCTCGGCAACGGCGGCACCGTGCGGGTCGCGCTGCCCAAGAGCGCGGCCAAGAACCCGAGCTATGACTCGCGCTCGATGGATCAGCGGATCCTCGAGACGGCCTGCGAGGTCCGCGACGCCGATCGCGGCACGCAGACGGTGCTCGTCACCAAAGACGTCAACATGCGCATCCGCGGCGATGCGCTCGGCCTGCAGGCCACCGACTTCGAGCCCGAGCAGATCCAGATCGACGAGCTCTACTCCGGCAACCGCGAGCTGAACGTGCCGAGCGGCACCGTCGAGCAGTTCTACGCCGACGGCAGCTCCGCCATCGACGCGCCGAACCTGTACGCGAACGAGTTCCTCACGCTCCGCGAGGAGGGCGGCAAGTCCGCGCTCGCGCGCTGGGACAAGACCGCCGGCAAGGCCGTCCCCGTCAAGAAGCTCCGCGATGCGATCTGGGGCATCAAGCCGCGCAACAAGGAGCAGCACTTCGCGCTCGATCTCGTCCTGAACGACGACATCAAGCTCGTCACGCTCGTGGGCAAGGCCGGCACCGGCAAGACGCTGCTCGCGATCGCCGCCGGCCTGCAGAAGGTCACCGAGGAGCAGGTCTACTCGAAGCTGCTCGTGTCGCGGCCGATCTTCCCGCTCGGGCGCGACATCGGCTACCTCCCCGGCGACATCGAGGAGAAGCTGAACCCGTGGATGCAGCCCATCTACGACAACCTCGAGCTCCTGCTCGGCCTCAACAAGAACGACAAGAAGGACGGCCGCAGCTACGCCGAGCTCGTCGACATGGGCTTCGTCGAGATCGAGCCGCTGACGTACATCCGCGGTCGCTCGCTGCCGAACGTCTACATGATCGTCGACGAGGCGCAGAACCTCACGCCGCACGAGGTCAAGACGATCATCACGCGCGCCGGCGAGGGCACGAAGATCATCCTGACCGGTGACCCGTACCAGATCGACCATCCGTACCTCGACTCGTCGAACAACGGCCTGACGACGGTGGCGGAGCGCTTCAAGAACGAGGCGATCGCGGGCCACGTCATCCTGACCAAGGGCGAGCGCTCGCAGCTCGCCGAGCTCGCGACCCAGATCCTCTGATGCGCGCGCCGGTGATCATCGCCGTGATGATCGCCGCCGTGACGGCGCCGGGGGCCGCGCGGGCGGACACGGGCTGGGAGGTCCGGCTTCCGGACAAGCTGGAGATCGCGGTGGGCGCGACCGGCACGCTACCGATCGCGATCGCGGTCGATCGCGGCCTGACGATCTCGCGCGACGCCGGCGTGATCGTGGATCTCGCGCCCGAGGCGGGCGTGGTGATCAAGCGATGGCGGCTCGCGCGTACGGAGGCCGTCGATCCCGAGGCCGACGCGCCGCGGTTCGCCGTGCCGCTCCGCGCGGAGACGGCGGGCACGCACGCCGTCACGGTGCGCGTGCGGTTCTGGCTCTGCGGCGGGCGGGCCTGCCGGCCGATCGACGAGAAGCGGAGCGTTGTCGTGACCGCAGCGTCGTCGTGACCGTGACACCGGCTCCCGACGCGCCCTTGGCCCCATAGATCCGGTCAGTTACAGCGCGCGGCGCGTAGATCCTCGGCCGGGGTGGTGCGTGTACATCAGGCATGATCACTCGCCAGCGCGTCGTCACCTTCGGCATCCCGACCCTCGCCCTGTCCACGATCGCGCTCGCCGCCTGGCTGGGCCCGTGGGCCGCGGGCTCGCTCGTCACCGAGAAGCCGAGCGACATCGGCGTCACGCAGCCGACGCCGGTGGCGGACAACGGCCACCAGATCGACGTGGTCTTCGCGATCGACACGACGGGCTCCATGGGCGGCCTCATCGATGGCGCGAAGCGGACCGTCTGGTCGATCGCCACCCACATCAAGCAGACGGATCCGTCGGCGGACGTCCGCATCGGCCTTGTCGCCTACCGCGACTTCGGTGATGACTACGTCACCCGCGACGTCCCGCTCACCAGCGACCTCGACGCCGCGTTCGCGCAGCTGTCGACGTTCCGCGCCGCGGGCGGCGGCGACGTCCCCGAGGACATCGCGGCGGGCCTCAACGACGCGCTCGCCATGCACTGGCGCGATGGCGCGAAGAAGATGGTGTTCATCGTCGGCGACGCGGCCCCGGCCGATCGCGGCGAGGTCCCCACGCTCGACGTGCTCGCGCGCCAGGCCGCCGACCGCCAGATCAGCGTGAACACGATCCGCTGCGGCGAGGACCTCGACACGGAGCGCTCGTTCGCGCAGGTCGCGCAGCTCGGCCACGGCGAGTTCTCGACGATCCGCCAGAACGGCGGCGTGCAGGAGATCGCCACGCCGTACGACACGAAGATGGCCGAGCTGTCGGCGCGCATCGACCACACGGCCGTCATCTACGCCGAGCCGACCACGCGCGGCGCGTACGAGTCGAACATGGCGGCGGCGGCCGCGGCCCCCGCGCCCGCGAAGGCGGATCGCGCGGCGTACTACCGCGCGAAGGGCGGCAAGCGGGCCGCCGACGACATGCTCGGCGAGATGGCCGAGGGCAAGATGGCGTTCGACGGCATGGACAGGGCCAAGCTGCCGACCGACATGCAGGGGCTGGGCGGCGCCGAGCTCAAGGCCGAGGTCGACCGCCGCGCGGCGGACCGCAAGGCGGCGCAGAAGGAGCTGGACGAGGTCTCGAAGGCGCGCGACGGCTACCTGAAGGCCCAGGAGGCGGCCGGCGCGGCGGGCGGCGGCCCGGGCGCGTTCGACGCGGCGGTGAAGAAGACGGTCGACCGCGAGCTCTCGAAATCGGCCAAGTAGGCCCGGACGAGCTGGAATGGGCGCTTGCGGGCGCGGGCACAGGTAATCGTGCTATGTCGCCCGCGATGCAGTTCTCGGAGCTTGGTCTCATTCCGCCGCTTCTCGCCGCCGTCGCCGCGGAGGGCTATACGGAGCCGACGCCGATCCAGCAGCGGGCGATCCCGCACGTGCTCGCGGGCAAGGACCTGCTGGGTCTCGCCCAGACGGGCACCGGCAAGACGGCGGCGTTCGCGCTGCCGATCCTGCAGCGCCTGGGCGGCGAGGGCGTCAAGCAGGGCTATCGGAAGATCCGCTGCTTGATCCTGACGCCGACGCGCGAGCTGGCCTCGCAGATCGACGAGAGCTTCAAAACGTACGGCAAGAACCTCGCGCTCAAGAGCTTCGTGATCTTCGGCGGCGTCGGCATGGAGCAGCAGAAGCAGGCGCTGCGCGCGGGCATGGACGTGCTCGTCGCGACGCCGGGCCGCTTGCTCGACCTGTCGAACCAGCGGCTCGTGGACTACTCGGGCATCGAGGTGTTCGTGCTCGACGAGGCCGACCGCATGCTCGACATGGGGTTCATCCACGACGTGAAGCGCGTCATCGCGTTCCTCCCGCGCCCGCGCCAGACGCTGTTCTTCTCGGCGACGATGCCGCGCGAGGCGCAGGAGCTGGCGGACCAGCTGCTGATCAAGCCGGAGACCGTGGCCGTGACGCCGCCGTCGACGACGGCCGAGAAGGTCGACCAGGAGGTCTACTTCGTCGACAAGACGAACAAGCGCAACCTGCTGGTGGACGTCCTGCGCGACACGACGATGAAGCGGGTGCTCGTGTTCTCGCGCACGAAGCACGGCGCGAACCGGATCGCCGAGCACTTGATGAAGGCGAGCATCGGCGCGATGGCGATCCATGGCAACAAGTCCCAGAGCGCGCGTGAACGGGCGCTGGCGGACTTCAAGGCCGGCAAGATCCGCTGCCTCGTGGCGACGGACATCGCGGCGCGCGGCATCGACATCGACGACGTCACGCACGTCGTGAACTTCGACGTGCCCGAGGTGCCGGAGACGTACGTCCACCGCATCGGCCGCACCGCGCGCGCCGGCGCGTCGGGCATGGCGATGACGTTCTGCGACGCCGAGGAGCGCACGGACTGGCGCAACATCGGTCGGCTGACGCGGCAGGAGATCGCGATCGTCGAGGGCCACCCGTTCGAGAACGCGCCCCCGGATCGCACGCCGTTCCTCGAGCGTCCGCCCATGGCGCCGCGCGGCGGTAACCGCGGGCGCAGCGGCGGCGGCGGTGGCCGCAGCTTCGGCGGCGGCGGTGGCGGTGGTGGTGGTGGTCGCAGCTTCGGCGGCGGCGGCGGTGGCGGCGGTGGTGGCACCGGCGCGAGCCGTCCCCCGCTGACGTCGAGCGGCGCGGCGGCGGCCCCCGCGATCCACAGCGGCGGCGGCGGCGGCGTTGGCGGTGACCGGCCTTCGGCCCCCGGCCCCTCGGGCCTCGGCGAGCGCACCGCGCCCGGCGGCGGCTTCGGCAATCGCCGCCGTCGCCGCTAGCCCCGGGGACGATGTCATACCTGTCAACCCGGCCGTTTTGCAAACCGTCGTGATCCCGGGTACTTACCTGGGGACGGTGTCACACCTGTCCGCTCTCTCCATTCTCTTAGTGTAGATTGGACAATTCGAGGTCCGAGCCCGTCCGCGCGCGCATCGCCGTCGTCGAAGCAGACATCATCACGCTGCAGGTCGACGCCATCGTGAACGCGGCGAACGAGTCGCTGCTCGGGGGCGGCGGCGTGGACGGCGCGATCCACCGGGCCGCGGGTCGCGACCTCGTCGAGGAGTGCGAGGGCCTCGGCGGCTGCGCGACCGGCGACGCGAAGATCACCTGGGGGTATCGGCTCCCCGCGACCTACGTCATCCACGCGGTCGGCCCACGCTGGGCCGGCGGCGGCCGCGGCGAACGGGACCTCCTCGCCTCCGCATACCGCCGCAGCCTCGAGCTCGCGCGCGAACAGGAGCTTGCCGTCATCGCGTTCCCCGGCATCTCCACCGGCATCTTCGGCTACCCGCGGCGCGAGGCCATCGCCACCGCGACCGCCACCATCGCCGCCGAGCTCGCCGCGCATCCGCTGCCGACCCGCGTCATCCTCTGCACCTACGATGCGCTCGCCGCGCCGCTCGCCACCGACGCGCTGACCGCGTTCTTCGCCGCCGCCTGACCGGGCCGCGTGCCGGCACGCATGGTGCATCGCACCTCGACATGCCCCCCATCGCGCGCTGCCTGGTCGCCGACGACGATCCCGATCTTCTCGAGGTCGTCGCCCGCGTGATCGAAGGTCTCGGCGCCGAGGTCGTCCGCGCCCGCGATGGCAACGAGCTCCTCGACGGCCTGGCGCACGGCGGCGACTTCGACGTCGTCGTCACTGACGTCTCCATGCCATGGATGACCGGCCCGCAGGCGCTGCACTTCGCGCAGACCGCCGGTCACCGCACCCGCGTCATCGTGATCACCGCGTCCCGCGAGCCATGGATCCCCGATCAGGTCCGTGCGCTGGGCGACGACGCACACCTGCTCCAGAAGCCGTTCTCGCGCGACCAGCTCTGCGCGCTGCTCGAAGCGAAGCTCGGCGCCGCGACGGCCGAGCGCGCCCGCGTTCCCGCCTGACCGCGTATGCTGCCGCGTGGCCTTCCGCCCGCCGCCTCTGCCGCTGCTCCTCGCGCTCGCCGGGTGCGCACGTGAGCCCGAGCCCACGCCCGCTGCGAAGATCACCGTGCCGCCCGCCGTCACGCCGGCCGCCGTAAAGCGGGCCGCCGTCACGCCGCCCCCTGCTGTCACCCCGCCCGCGGCCACGCCGCCGGCCGGGACGCCGCCCGCCGGGACGCCGGCCGCCGGGACGCCGGCCGCCGGGACCACGTCCGACGAGCACCACCGTCTTCACCCCGGCGAAGGCACGCTCGCCATCACGCTCCCGGCCCAGATCGCCACGCAGCACGCCGCCACGGTGACCCTCACGCTCACCGCCGGCCCGGGCTTCCGCGTCAACGCGGACTTCCCCATCCGGCTCGCGCTCGTCCCGCCGCCCGGGCTCGCCATCGCCAAGCCAGCCCTGACGCGCGCCGACGCCGTCGCCTCCGATGACAACCACGTCGTCCTCGCGCCCGAGCTCGTCGTCTCCGAGCCCGGCAGCTACGCCGTCACCGGCCGCTTCAAGTTCGCCCTCTGCCAGCGCGGCGTGTGCCTCAGCAAGGACGAGCCGATCGCCATCGAGCTCACCGCCCGATGATCGCGCGCATCCTCTACTACTTCAGCTTCGTCGCGATCGCGGCGACCGTTTCCATCGTCGGCGTGCGCATGTGGCACGACGCGCACCTCCGCCGGCCCGGGGTCGCCGTCGCCGTGGCGATCACCCCGGACGGCTGGCTCGAGCTCGCGGACGATCGCCGCACCATCACGAGCCTCGCCTCGCCCGGCACGTCCACGCCCCGATGGACCGTCGCCGCACCGGGTTCCATCGACATGCTCGCCATCGCCGGCCCCCTCGTGCTCGCGCTCTCGCCGACCGGCGTCACCGCGTTCGAGCTCGCGTCCGGCGGCGGCCGCTTCGCGTGGGACCTCCCGGCCGGCGAGACCTGGGCCCCGCCGCGGCCCCTCCTCCTCGGCGCCTGCCTCGTCACCATCACGCGCCGCGCCGGCGACGCCGAGGTCCGCTGCCTCGATCCCGTCACCGGCCGCGCGCGCTGGGTCACGCAGATCGCCGGCGGTGGCCCGGGCTGCGTGCAGCCGCCGCTCGCGCTGCGCGGCGCGTACATCGTCCAGTGCGCGGGCTGGACCTCGATCATCGACGACGCGACCGGGGCGGCCACCGTCGACCCCGGAGGTCGCGGCATCGTCCAGCTCGATCCGCCGTACCTCCTGCGCGCGAGCCCGTACCTCGTGACCGCGCCGTGGTTCGAGGCCGAGCGCCGCTTCGCGAAGACGGGCGAGCCCGTGCGCGGCACCACCGACTTCATCGGCCCGTCCGCCGTTCGTCGCTGGGATCGCCTCGTCGTGCGCGCGTCGAGCGCGAGCGACAAGCTCGCCGTCGTCAGCCCGCAGTTCGGCAACGCCACGGTCATCGCCTCGCCAACCCTCCACCTGGCCGACGACACGCCGCTCGTCCTCGCGTGCGGCGGCAAGGCCCCGCCGCGCTTCCAGCTCGTCGACCTCGCGCCGCTGCTGACGGCGAAGTTCGATCCCGAGCTCGCGCAGCAGCGCGCGTACGGCCTCCTCGACGTCGTGCAGACCTCGCTCGCCTGGGACAGCAAGCCGTTCGTGCCGGTGCACGCGCGCGTGACCGAGACGTCGCCGCTCTGCCTCGAGGGCCACTACTTCGTGCCGCTAGCGATCCGCACGGCCAGCGGCGAGATCGAGTCCGCGCTGTGGATCGTCGACGCCGAGGCCGGCACCACGACCGCCGTCGTCGCGTTCGATCCGGAGAGCGGTCACGGCTTCGACCAGCTCTCCGCCGATCAGATCGCAGGGCATCGCCTCGTCGGGATCGGCGCCACGGGCGTCTACGAGCTCGACTGGAGCGCCGCGCTCACCAGCGCCGGCCTCCACGACGCCCGCGCCGACGTCGAGCGGCAGCTTGGCCCGTTGCCCTAGGCCGCGCGCCGGAGCGCCTCGCCCCGCATCGCTCTGAGCTCCATGCCGAGCCCGCGCAGCCACGCCGCCGGCAGCGCCGCGCCGAGGCAGCACACGACGAGCGTCGCCGGCACGGGCGCGTGCCCGCTGATCTCCACGCGGTCCGGGTGCACCTGCACGACCTCCGTGGACAGCCGCACGCGGATCCGTCGCTTCTCCTGCGCCTCGGCGAGGAGCTTCACGTTGTCCGGCTTCACGCGCGATAGATCCGCGCCGCGATGCACGAGCGTCACGCGCGTGCCCGACTGCGCCGCGAGCGCGAGCGCGATCTCGACCGCGCTGTCGCCGCCGCCGACCACGACGCACCGCTCGCCCCGATGCAGCGTCGGATCGAGCATCTCGTACACCACGTGCGGCAGCTCGGCGCCCGGCGCCTCCAGCCGCCGCAGCACGCCGCGCCGTCCGATCGCGAGGATCACGCGCCGCGCCGTCACGCGCCGGCCGCCGGCCTCCACCTCGAAGCCATCGCCGCGGCGCGCGATCGCCGTCACCTCGGCCCGCTCGGTGATCGTCAGCTCGGCCTGCTTCACCACGTCCTCGAACATCTCGAGCAACGCCTCCTTCGTGGTGCGCCGCAGCTTGAGCTTGCCGATGCCGGGCAGGTCCATCGGCGCCGTCATCACGATCTTCTGCCGCGGATACGCGCGGATCGCGCCGCCGAACGTGCCCTTCTCGAACACGGCGAACCGCACCCCGCGCCGCTTCGCCTCGAGCGCCGCGCCGAGCCCGGCCGGCCCGGAGCCGACGACGACCAGATCGAGCTCGCACGTGTGCGTCCCCAGGCCGTCGAGGGCGCCGACCGCGGCCGCCTTGCCCTGCGCGACCGCGTTGTGGATGAGCCCGATCCCGCCGATCTCGCCCGCGACATAGAGCCCCGGGACTGTGGTCTCGAACGTGCCCGACGCGATCGGCACCTCCACCGGCCGCGCCGCGCTGCCGAGCACGAGCTCGATCGCGCCGACGGGGCAGCTGCGGAGGCAATCACTGTGGCCGATGCACGCGGCAGGCTGCACGAGCCGCGGCCGCCCGGCGATCATCACGAGGACGTCCTTCTCCGGACACACCTGCACGCACGCGCCCGAGCAGATGCACGCGCTCGCGTTGATCCGTGGGTACACCGATGGTGGCGTGGCCGGCGCGGCGGCGATGAGCGCCCCGAGCCGGCGGCGCGTGTGCGCGCGCTCCAGCACGAGGCCGAGCACGAACAGCGCGACCGCGATCGCGATGCCCGCGACGATGATCGTGGTCACGGGGTGGTCCAGACGTAGTCGTGTCCGGGGTGCCCCGACGACCCTGCCATGCGGTGGCACGCGCCGCAGTAATCGCGCGCGGGGCCGTCGAGCCCCCACCCGTTTGCGGCGAGCCCGTCGGCGTCATGCGTCGTCGGGTTGTCGGCGGGCACGTGCATGTACCAGTGCCAGGAGTCTGGATCGTGGCCCTCGTTCGTGTGGCGGAGGACGCCGTGGCCGGCGGGGACGCTCGCGCTGCCGGCGTAGATCTCGATGACATACGCGCTGTCGACCGCGTGCTCGGCCGGCGGATCCGGCTCGGCGAACGCGTTCGCGCAGATGCGCACCTCACCATGCGGCGACGGCGAGAACGCGGCGTGGGGCGCCGGCTCGCACGTCCAGCCGGGCGTGACGTAGTAGCCGGCGGCCAGCCAGTCGACGATCGCCTCCTCGCTCTGGGTCGGCGGTACCACGCGCGGGTCATCGGACTCCGCGCGCGCCGAGTGGTCCTCGTCCGCCGTGCACGCGCCCGCGGAGGCGGCGAGCGCCAGCGCAAAGGCGCTAGCGCAAGCGCCAGCGCGTCGTCGTGTGGCAGTCATCGCAGGTGGTCCGGGTGAGATGGTCTTGCGTGCGGGGGCGGTTGAAGGCGTGGCAGGCATAGCAGTCGGTGCGCAGCCCGGTCCAGTTGGGGTTCGTGTGGCAGTCGCCGCACGCCGCGACGCGGTGCCGGCCGGTGAGCGGATACCCCGTCGTGTCGTGGTCGAAGCGGATGATGCGCCAGCGGTCGGCGCGATGACAGTCGGCGCACTCCATCGCGTTCGCGGCGCGGTGCGGATCGCCGTGGCACGTGCGGCACGTGCGGTTGACGGTCTTGCCCTTGCGCGCGTCGTGGCACGCGAGGCAGGCGAGCGTCGCGTGGCGCAGCTCGAGCGGAAAGTCCGTCTTCACGGTGTGGTCGAACGCGGGCACGCGGTGGAACGACGCCGTCGAGTGGCACGTGGTGCACGCGGTCCCGAACTGCGTCCCGTGCGGCGCGGCGTGGCACGTCTGGCATGCGGTCGGCGCGGCCACGCTCACGAGCCGCGTGCCGTCGGTGCCGTGGCACCCGGCGCAGCCGACGCGCGCGTGCTCCCCCGTGATCGGGAAGCCGGTGCGCGCGTGGTCGAAGTTCGCGACCGGCATCCACGCCGTCTCGCTGTGGCAATCGCCGCAGCTCGTGCCGAAGCGACCGCGGTGCCGAAAATCGGTGTGGCAGGCGTTGCAGGCGTGCGCGGTCCCCGCGAACACGCCGCTGCGGTGGCAGCCCTCGCACGCGGTCGTGCCGTGCGCGCCCGCGAGCGCATACCCGGTGAGCTCGGCGTGGGTGCCCGCGGTGATCGTCGACGGCGTCCACGCGTCCGTCGTGTGGCAGTCGATGCACTCGTGGCCGGCGCGCGTGGTGTGAGGCGCGGCGGGCGTCATCGGCGGCGATTGCATGAGCGTCGGGTCCGTCCGCGGCTTGCCGGGCAGCGCGGGCTTCTGCGCGGCCTCGAACTGCCCGGCGTGCGGATCGGCGTGGCACGCGCGGCACGCCGCTGGCCCTGGCTTGTACACGCCCGGCGCGAGCTTCGCGTGGCAGTCCTGGCAGGCGACCTTCGCGTGCTTGCCGTCGAGGCGCATGCGCGTCTTGTCGTGATCGAAGCTCGCCGGCTTCCAGTCCGCCGTCGCGTGGCACTTGGCGCACGCGCCGAAATCGCCGTGCGCGGGGACGGCGTGACAGCCCTCGCAGGTCCGCTTCGCGCTGAGGAACTTGTTCTTCTCGATGTGGCAGTTCTCGCACGCGAGCCGCTCGTGCTGGCCGGTGATCGGAAAGCCGACCGCCTTGCGGTTGTGGTCGAACGCCTTCGTCTTCCACGACAGCGCGGAGTGGCACTGCGAGCACGGCCCGAGCGGCTCGTGCGGGCGCTCCTTGTCGTGGCACGCGGCGCACTCGAAGGGCGTGGGCTTGAACTTGAACGCGGGGTGGCACGCGAGGCACGGCGCGGTCAGGTGCTTGCCCGGCAGCTTGCACGTGCAGAAGTCGTGGACGTAGTCGACCTTCTTCCACGCGACGACCGTGTGGCACGCCGCGCACTCGACGCGCGTGCCGCCGTGCTTCTCGGCGTGGCACTGCCCGCACGACTGTTGCGCCGCGAGGTGCTGGCCGGACTTGTGGCAATCGACGCAGTCGAGCTTCGCGTGCCCGCCCGCGATCGGCGTCGTGTGGTTCTTGAGCGTGCGGATCGTCGGTGTCCAGCTCGCGTCGCGGTGGCACTTGCCGCACTCGCTGCCGAGCTTGCCCTTGTGCTGCGAGTCGGCGTGGCAGCTCTCGCAGCGCGTGGCGATGCCGGTCCACGTGCGGCCGCCGCTCGCGGTCTTCGGGTGACAGCGGTCGCACGCCAGGGCCGCGTGCGCGCCAGCGAGCGGGAACGTCGTCGCGCGGTGGTCGAACGTGGCGGGCGGGGCGGGCGAGATCTGCGCGGTGCGGCCCTTGTGGTCGCTGTGGCACTCGGTGCACGGCTTGCCGGCGGTGGCGGGCGTGGCATGGAAGCCGACCTTCGCCGCCATGCGATCGCGCAGCGTCGTGTGACAGCCGAGGCACGCGCTGTCGGGGATGCCGGCGAACGGCACGTGGCAGCGGTTGCACTGGGTGTCGAGCTGCGCGTGGGCCGCGACGAGCTTGCCGGGCGCGACGGAGCCGACCTGCGCGTGGGCGATCGCGGACCACGCGAGGATCATCGCGACGACCGTGGCCTTCATCGCGCCCATCCGATCTGCGCGAGCACGCGCACGCCGTCGCCGTGCAGATCCGCCTCGCCATCGACGCCGCCGAACCACGGCCCGTGCGTGCCGAACGCGTGCACGAACGCGTAGCTGCGCGCCTCGAGCGTGTACGGCGCGCGCTCGCCGTTCGTGTCGAGCACGTTGTCGGCGGGGACGGTCGCCGCGGTCTCGTCGCCGAGGGCAGACACGGCCGCCACGCCGACGGACACCTCGGACGCCGCCGTCTTGCGCCCGACGCTCGCGCGATAGAGCAGGCTCTGCGAGCTGGTGTAGCCCGGGCTCGTCGCGAGGTTGTGGTGGATGTCGAGCCCGACGCTGCCCTGCACGTCGAGGTCGCCGGCGCGCCATTCGGCAGCGGCTTGCGCGCGGTGCGCCTGGCCGCCGTCGGCCCACACGCGGGCCCGGTAGCGCGCATCCACGCGCCACGTCTTCGGCACGCGCCAGGTCGCGCGAGCGCTCGCCTCGATGAACGAGCCCGTGATCGCGGCGAGCGCGCCCGGGTCAGCGACCTGCCCGAGCTGCGTGCGCTCGGCGGTCAACGTGCCCGCAAATCGCCATGCGCCGACCCGCTCGTCGAGCATGGCGTACGCGGCCTGCGACCCGAACCACACGTTCTGCAACGTCGGGTCCTCGGTGAGGCGCGCGGCGTCGCTCGGATACGTCACGAGGTAGCGGCTGCCGGCGGTGGCCCCGCCGGTCAGAAAGCCGTGCGCGCCGATCGCGGCGACGAGCTCGGCGTCGACGAACTGCTCCGGTGTGCGGCTCTCGGCGATGACGTCGCCGTTGTCGTCGCCGCGGTAGAGCGTGATCCGGTCCGCCGTGTAGACGTACGCGAGGGCGGCTTGCACGTCGCCGCGGGTGACGAGCGACGCGCCCACGAGCGGCAGCGGCCTCGGATGCAGGGTCAGGAGCGTCTCGACGCGCGCGTTCGTGAAGGAGCGATTGCCACCGAACACGCTGACCTCGAGGTTACCGCGGCGGCGCCCGATGGCGGCGCCGTCGGCGATCAGCCAGTAGCCGCCCGGCACGCGGAAGCGCCCGACGGTGAAGCTCCACGCGCCGAGCGTGTGATCGGTGTACGCGAGGTCGTGCAGCTCGCGGCGCGGGTCGCCGCCGAGCAGCGACTCGCGCTCGACGTAGTCCACGGTCGCGGCGCGGCGCGTGCCGTCGCGCCACTCGAGGTGCGCGGAAACGGCGACGTCGACCGCGTCGGCGTCCAGCGAGCCCGGCGCCGTCGAGATGAACGTATCGGCGGCGAGGAGGGCGCGCGTGTCCGCGTGCGCGGCGGTCGCGGCGAGGACGCCGGCGAGTACGATGGTCCTACGTCGCATAGGCGTAGTGGGCCAGGACGTGGAGGCTCGTGATCCCGAGGAGCAGGAACGCGAGCGGCCGGTGAAACAGGGTCCAGCGCGCGAACCAGCGGTCAGCGACCTCGAGCGCGGAGATCCGCGAGGCCAGCGCGATCTGGCGCTGCGCGGAGAAGGAGGCGGCGGGGTCGTCGGTGATACTCCGGAGGAGGCGGCGGCGGGCGCGGTCGAGGCGGACCAGATCGCCGAGCCCGCGGGCTTCGCGCCGGAGCTCGGCCGGCAGCGGCGCGGCGCCCAGCGTCGCGACGAGCTGTTCGTACGCGATCGCCTGGCCGTGCCGGGCGCGCGGGATGAAGCCGTAGAGGTAGCGGCCCACGATCCCCGAGATGATCACCGTGCCGACGAGCGCGAAGTTGATCGCGGCGAGGTTCGGTGACGGCGAGATGCCGACGCTGTGATAGCCGACGAGCACGAAGCCCTGGAGGCCGAGGAAGATGTGCGCGTCCAGCCACGCGCGGAGCGGGCCGGCCTGGCGCAGCGCGCGGAGCCGGCGGCGGAGCGAGTACAGCTGCATCACGAACATCGACGCGACGCCGGCCCAGCCGAGCTCGTACGCATACGGCGGCGCGGGACGAAACGCGACGGCCAGGATGCCCAGCACGAGCGCCTCGCCGATCAGGATGGCGACGTACGGCCACGGCAGGACCGGCCGGTCTTCATCGAGCGCGGGGGCCACGACCACGAGCCGTTCTAGGCAGCGCCGCGATCACTCCACAAGGCGAGCAGACCGACAGGCGATGACACGCCGCTACTACCAGGATGCGCAACTTGGCCCCGGAGAATACGCCGGGTCGATTCAGTGCGACAACGCGCGCGTGCCTGACTCTGCGGGGGGCTCGTGCAGCGCCAGCGTCGCGCCGATCGAGCCGACCCCGAGCGCGACGAGGTTCAGGCCCGGGATGACGAGGAGCCCGGCGACGGCGGCGCCCAGGCCGAGCGACCGGGACCGACGCGAGGCGAGGACTGCGAGCTTTTCTGAGTACGCGAGCTGGCGGCGGCCAAGGACCGAGTCGTAGCAATCGTAGGCCGAGGCGCGCGACGCGAAGTACGCACCGAGGCCGATCGCCCCGAACGTACCGAGCACGGGGATGAACGAGAGGAGAAACAACGCGAGCGCGCCGAGCACGGCGACGAGGATGCGGCGGACCGCGTGGCCGGCGCCGCGGGCGAGCTCTTTCGCGTAGTGGGCGGCGGAGAACGGCGGGGCGGGGATGCCGGTGAGGATCTCCTCGACCGCCTCGGACAGCCGCTCGCAGAACGGTCCGGAGACGAGGCCGGCGACCGCCACGAAGATGAGGAGCGCGCCGGTCGCCAGGACGATCACGACGATGACGGTGAGCAGCGCGCCGAGCGGGGCGGCGAGGGCGTGCGGCAAGTGGCCGGTCACCGAGCCAACCGCGCCGGTGGCCACGTGGACGACGCCCACCGCGAGCGCCCCGAGGACCACGAGCGTCACGGCGGCCGGGCCGAGGACCCAGCGCCACAACCTGGGGTGCTGGCCGAGGAACGCGAAGCCGCGTCCGACGTCGTGCATCCCGCGCGACAGCTCGCTCATTGCCGAAGCGTAGCGCGAGGTTGGCCAGCGCGCGCAACCCGCCCGCGCCCCGGTCGATACGCCGCCCCATGTCGATGACCCCACCGTTCTTTGGCCGTCTGTTTGGCTCTGCCGCCGCCGCGCCGCGCTCGTGGAGGCCGGCCTGGCCCGGCGCACTGGGCGCCATCGGGGGCGCCTCGATCTGCGCGGGATCGGTCGTGCCACTCGCGCAACCCGGGGGCGAGGCCGCCGTGCGGATGTTGATGCTCTCGCTCGCGTTCCTCGCCGCCGGAGGGGCCGCCCTCGGCACCGCGTGGCTCGGCCTGCGGCGCTACGGGGAGGGCGGCGGGGGGCCGATCGTCGGCTCCTTCGCGCTCGCCGGTGGGGCGTCGAGCCTGCTCGGCGCCATCGTGCTCGGGGCCGATCGTTTCATGCACCTCGGCCTCGTCGAACTGCTGGTCGGGTTGCTCCTCTTCGTGTTCGGGCACGTCTTCACGCGCGGGATGCGGCCGGCGCGCGTGGTCGCGCTGGGGACGTTGCTCGTGCTGGCGTGGGTGATGCACCGCGCCGCCCTCTCCGACGTCGCGCACCCCGCGGCCAGCGTCGCGGTCTGGCTCGGCATCGCGACGATGGGCATGGTGATCGCGGCCGGCATGGTGACCGGCCGACCGCGCGAGACGGACTGATCGGCGCTGTCAGAGGGAGGGGCTAGCGTCGCGAGATGATCGTGAGGTTCCGCCAGATCGAGAACCTCGGCCGGTTCGGCGGCTGGGATGCGGCGCTGGCGTGCAAGGACGAGGCGCGGCTGCGGCGCGTGGCGCTGGTCTACGGCCGCAACGGCGCCGGCAAGTCCACGCTCGTGCGGCTCCTGAGCGCGGCGGGAGCCGGCGCGAGCCTCGACGGCGACCGGCTGCTCGGCGCGATCGGCAGCCCGCGCGTGACCCTCGAGCTCGCGAGCGGCCGGCTGCAGTACGAGCAGGACGCGTGGAGCGGGGGGCGGCCGCAGGTGCTCGCGTTCGATCGCGAGTTCATCGAGAAGAACGTGTTCGTCGGGCGGCGCACGAGCAAGGACCAGCGGCGGCAGCTGCTCGAGCTCGCGCTCGGGCGGCGGGATGTCAGCGCGGCGCAGGCGCTCGACAAGCTCAACGCGCGCGGCCGCGAGCTCGCGAAGGAGCGGCGCGCGCACGAGGCCGTCCTCGGGGCGGAGGCGCGGGCGAGCGGGCTCTTGCTCGCGGCGTACCTCGCGCTGCCGCCGCTCGCAGCTCCGGCGGGCGCGCGGGCCGCGGCCGAGGCGGGCCACCGCGCGGCCGTCGCGGCGGACACGCTCGGCAAGCTGGCGCACCCCGAGCCGTTGCCGGCGCTGCCGGTCCTCGACTTCGCCGCGCTGGCCGCGCTCCTCGCCGCGGAGAGCCAGGCGATCGGCCGCGACGTGGCCGCGACCGTCGACGCCCACCTGGCCGGCCGGCTGCGCGGGACGGGTAGTGCGTGGGTCCGCGCGGGGCTCGACCACGCCGACGGGACGTCATGCCCGTTCTGCGCGCAGCCCGTCGGGCAGGCGGCGTTGATCGAGATGTACCGGCTGCACTTCGACCGCGCGTACGACCAGCTCGTCGCGCAGATCGACGCGGCGCGGGCGCGGGTCGCCGAGCTCGAGGCGTGGTGGCGCGAGGTCCAGCGCACCGGCGCGGGCAACGTGCGCGCGTTCGACAGCTGGGCGCAGTTCGCTGACGTGAGCCGGCCGCCGTTCGATTCGGTCACGCGCCGGCGCCAGCTCGACGAGCTGGGCCGCGCCCTCGCCGGCGTGCTGGACGCGAAGCGGCTGGATGCGCGCCGCGCCGTGCCGGGCGACGCGCTCGGGGGGCTGCGCGCCACGTACGCCGAGCTCGGCGCGGCGGTGGCGGCGTACAACGCGGCGGTCGGCGGCACGACCGCGCGCATCGCCGCCCGGCTGCGCGAGGTCGGCGGTGGCTCGGTGCGGGCGGCCGAGCAGCAGCGCGCGAGCATCGACGCGGCCGTGCGCCGGCACACCCCGGAGATCGCCGAGCACGTCGCGGCGCTCGCGCGGCTCGACGACGAGCTCGCGGCGCTGCGGACGGCGCGGGACGGCGAGATCGCGCGTCTGCAGACCGAGGGCATCGAGAAGCTCGCGGCGTTCGCGGCGCGCATCACGCGCGTGCTCGCCGAGCTCGGCGCGGACTTCACGGTGTCCGCTGTCGACACCGAGCGGACGGGCGGCGCGGCGGCGGCGCGGCTGACGCTGCAGTGCGAGCGCGGCGAGCTCGAGGTCGGCAACGCGCGCGACGAGGACCGCCTGCAGCGCGCGCTCGGCGATGGCGATCGCAGCACGCTGGCGTTCGCCGTGTTCTTGCTCGCGCTCGAGGAGCTCGGCGAGCGGTCCGGGCACGTGCTCGTGTTCGACGATCCATCCGCGGCCCAGGACGGGGAGCGGGCGCGGCGGACGGCGGCGCAGATCGTCCGGCTCGCGGCCACCGCAGGACAGACCATCGTGGTCTCGCACGAGCCGGCGTTCCTCTACCAGATCGCCGAGGACTGGCGGCGTGCCCAGCCGGGCCGGGCGAGCGACCTCGGCGAGCTCGAGCTCGACCGCGAGCGGCGCGCGCTCGTGCCGTGGAGCGCGTCGGTGCACCTCGAGCACGAGCAAGCGCGCGCGGTCCGTGACCTCCGCCGCTACGTGCGCGACCTGTCGTCGCCGATCTCGGCCGCCGACGTCGAGCCGACGCTGCGGCCGATCCTCGAGGCGCACGTGCGGGCGCTGTGCCCGACGATCTTCGATCGAACCACGCCGCCCTCCGGTCGCGCTCCCGGCGTGGGGCAGGCCCACGTCGACGCGAGCGGCTCCCTGGAGGGTGCGTTGCGCGCGCTGCGCAAGGCGCTCGCCGCGCGCGAGTGGATCCGCTTCTCGCTCGCCGAGATCGAGGAGCTCGAGCGCCTCGCCGCCGGGCCGCCCGGGCCGCCCGCGCCCGAGGCGATCCGCACCCGCGCGCGCCGCGTGCTCGCGTTCGTCGAGGGCCGCTTCGGCACGACCGACCTGGCGCCGCCGCAGGGCATCGCCGCCATCGCGCAGGGGAGCGAGCCCGTCACCGCCAGTCGGTGATGACCTGGCGCAGCTCGCCCAGGCGCGCCTTGCTCAGGGTGCCGACGGCAGCGAGCGCGAGGCGGTCGGGCGCGAGCACCTGCTCGGCCACCCGCACGATGTCGTCGCGGCCGACGGCGCGCATCGCGTCGAGGCGCTGCGAGAGCGGCTGCGGGGCGTAGTACAGCGCGGTCCCGCCGTACCAGCCCGCCATGGCCGACGCGTCGTCGATCGAGGCGAGCGTCTCGTACCGGTAGCGGACGCGCGCCTTCGCGAGCTCGTCCTCGGTGACCTCACCCTTGCGGAGCCCGTCGAGCAGCGCGAACAGCTCGCGCACGAGCGCCGGCACCTTCGCGTTCGCCGTCTGCCCGGCGATCTCGAACAGCGCCGCGTCCGCGAGCGGCTCGATCGCCGCGTGGATCGAGTACGCGAGGCCCTTCTGGTCTGCGAGCGTGTAGTGCAGGCGCGTCGACATGCCGTCGTCGAGGACGCGGAGCATCGCGACGAGCGCGACGTACGCCGGATCGAGCTCGGGCACCGCGCGGAACAGGATCGCGAGCGAGGTCTGCGACCCCGCGTCCGGCACGTGGCGCAACCGCGGCCCGGCCGCCATCGCCGGCGGCGCCGCCGGGACCTCGATCCGCTCGCCGGCGGGCAGGTTCCGGAGCGCGCGCTCGGCCGCTCGCACCACGTCGGCGTGCTTGACCGGCCCCGCGACGCACAGGCTCGCGTTGCGCGCGCCATAGAACCGGTCGAAGTGGCGGCGGACGTCCCCGGCCGCGAACCGCTGCACGTTGCTGCGCGGCCCGATGATCCGCTGCCCGAGCGGGTGGTTCTCGAACACCAGCCCGCGGGCGATGTCGTCGGCGTTGATCTCCACGCCTTCTTCGTCGTAGTCCTCGTTGATCTCCTCGAGGACGAGCTCGCGCTCGAGCTCGATGTCGTCGAACCGCGGCTTGCCGAGCAGCTCGCCGATGACGTCGATCGCCGGCGCCACGAACTCCGGCTCGAGCGCCATCTGGAACAGCGTGTAATCTCGCCCCGTCTCGGCGTGCAGCGTCGAGCCGAGCTTCTCCACCGCCGTGTTCAGCGCGAGCGAGGTCGGGTACCGCTCCGTCCCGCGGAACAGCATGTGCTCGACGAAGTGGGACAGCCCGTTGTCCTCGGGGGACTCGAACCGGGCGCCGACCTTGACGAACTGCGCCACGACCGCCGTGTGGAGGTGGGGCAGGGCCACCGTCCTGACCTCGAGCCCGTTGGAAAGGGTCGTGGTCTCCACCGCGGGATCGATCACGTTCGATGCATACCATCCTTTGACGCGATCGGCCGATCAGGGGTATGACCGTTAACGGTCCGACGATGCTCCTCAAAAAGATCGTGATCGCGGAAGACGACGACGCGATCGCGCACATGGTCAACATGGCGCTCGGCGACGCTGGCTTCCTCTGCCTGCGGGCCCGCGACGGCGAGGAGGCGCTCAAGCTCGTCAAGGCGCACGACCCCGACCTGCTGGTCCTCGACGTCATGATGCCCCGCGTGGACGGCCTCGAGGTCGCCCGGCGGCTCAAGGCCGACGTCATGTGGTCGCGGACCCCGATCCTGATGCTCACGGCCCTCGCGGGGGTCGACGACCAGGTCCACGGCCTCGAGGCCGGCGCGGACGCGTACATGAGCAAGCCCTTCGACCTGCGCGAGCTCGGCGCGCGCGTCAAGGCGATGATCCGCACGGCGCGCCGCGAGCGCGACCGCAGCCCGTCGACGAACCTGCCCGGCTCGCGGGCGATCGACGAGGAGATCGAGAGCGCCCTCAAGGCGGGCAAGCCGACCTCGGTCGTGCACATCGACCTATTGAACTTCGACTCGTACGCCGACTCCGTTGGCATCGCGCGCTCCGAGGACACCGTGAAGAGCCTCGGCGGCTGGCTGCTCGAGGCCGCCCGCGGCGCGTCCGGCGGCGGCGGCTTCATCGGTCACATCGGCGGCTCGGACTTCATCGCCGTCGTCGCGCCGGAGCACAGCGAGCCGTTCATCGCGTCCGCCAAGGCCCTGTTCGACGAGAAGCGCAGCGCGCTCCCCGGCGAGCCGGTGCAGCTCGCGCTCGTCATGGCCGTCGCCCCGACCGATGGGCTCACGCTCAACGGCGGCGCGGACGAGCTCGGCCGCCGCCTCGGCAAGGCGATGAAGCAGGCGAAGGCGGCGGGCCAGACCAACCACGTTGTCTGGTCGGCTAGCTAAGCGGCGCGGGCGACGTGGCGGACAAGCCCGACGAGTCTGCCAGCGGGCTCGAGGACACGGCGATCGCGGTCACCCAGGCGTCCGCCGGGGGCGCCACCCATGGGCCCGAAACCACGCGGATGCGCCTCGTGCACGCGGGCGACGCCCTCGGCCGCTACACGCTCGACGAGGAGGTCGGCGAGGGCGGCATGGCGACGGTGTTCCGCGCGCGCGACCGCGAGCTCCGCCGCGAGGTCGCGATCAAGGTCCTGTTCCCGCACCTGGCCCGCCGCGACGAGGTCGTGCGCCGGTTCCAGCGCGAGGCGCGCGCGGCTGCCGGCCTCGAGCACCCGAACATCCTGCGCATCTACGACGTCGGCGGCGCGACGGGCGGCGACCCGCCGTTCATCGTCATGGAGCTGATCCGCGGGCGCTCGCTCCTCGCCGAGATCGAGCAGCGCGGGCCGATCCTGACCGAGCTCGTCGCGTGCGTCGGCGCGCTCCTCGCCGACGCGCTCGGCGCCGCGCACGCCGCCGGCATCGTGCACCGCGACGTGAAGCCGGCGAACGTGCTGATCGCGCCCGGCGGCCGGCTGCTCCTCGCGGACTTCGGCGTCGCGCGCCTCGAGACCGAGGACTCGCTCGTGACGAAGACGGGCTCGGTGCTCGGGACGCCCGCGTACATGAGCCCCGAGCAGGCGACGGGCGACGTGTCCACGCGCCAGAGCGATCTCTACTCGCTCGGCGTGTCGCTGTACCAGCTCGCGACAGGCTCGCTGCCCTACAGCGGGAGCCCGGCGCGCGTGCTGTCGGCGATCGCGTCGGGCGGGTTCGTGCCGGCGGTGCGGCGGCGCGCGGCGGTCGGCGGCGATCTGTCGCGCGTGATCGACCGGCTGATGGCCGTCGAGGCGAGCGGGCGGCCCGCCGACGCGGCGACGGTCGCGGCCGAGCTGCGGACGATCGCGGCGACGGGCGGCCTCGGCGATGCGACCGACGAGCTCGCCGCGTACTTCGCCGATGCCGAGGCCTACACGGCGGCGCGCACGCCGGTCGTGGTCACCGCGCTCGTCGCGGCGGCGGAGGCGGCGGTGTCGACGGGCAAGCTGCCGCGCGCGATGGCGCTGGCGGACCGCGCGGCCGCGCTGGCGCCAGCCGATCCGGCCGTGACGGCCATCGTCGAGCGCGTGACCGCGGGCGGGCGAGCGTCGTCGCGGCGGCGCACGCTGCTGCTCGCGGCGGCGGGGCTCGCGGTCGCCGGTGG
>JANXOM010000429.1 GCA_025353585.1 Deltaproteobacteria bacterium | reverse complement strand
CTGCGCGCGGCCGCGATCGCCGCCGCGAGCGGGGACATCGACCTCGCGAACCAGCGCGTGGCCGCCGCGCGCGCGGCCGCGCCCGATGACGCGAGCGCATTGCTCGTCGTGGCCGAGAGCACCGTCAACCCGACGGTCAGCGGCGACGACGCGCAGGCTGCCGTCGATCCGCTGCTCGCCCGCGCCGAGATCCTCGATCTCCGCAGCGCGCTGGCCGACGATCCCGCCGCGCGCGCGAGCTGGGAGCTCGACCGCGCCGAGGCCCTCGAGCTCGCCGGGCGCCTCCGCGAGGCCGGCGGTGTCGTCGCGGCCGTCCTCAAGGCGCAGCCCGATGATCTGCGCGCGCTGACCGCGCTGCGCCGCATGACCGAGCGCGCCGGCGACCGCAAGACGTGGGCGCGCGCCTGCTACCAGCTGGCGCGCGTGATCGGCGATCGCACCGCCAAGCTCGCGCTGCTCCGCGATGCGGCGAGCGTGTTCGACGTGCCCGACGCGCCGAAGGACGCCGTCGACGCGTCGGTCGCCACCTACCGCCGCCTCCTCGGCGTGGATCCGGGCGCGCCCGAGCTCGAGCGCCTGCTCGCGATCATGCGCGAGCGCGCGGACATTCGCGGCCTGACCGCGGCGCTCACCGATCGCCTCACGTGGCTCGATGCCGAGCAGCCCGAGGGCGCGCTGGAGCACATGGTCCCGCTGCTCCTCGAGCGCGCGACGGTGCTCCACGGCCTCGGCGACTACACCGCCGCTGCCGCCGATCTCGACGCGCTCCTCGAGCGCGCCTCGGCGAACAACGTCGAGGCCCTGCGCTTCAGGGCGGATCTCGCGCTCAACGCGGGTGATGCGCCGCACGCCGTCGAGCTGTGGCGCCGCTGCCTCACCGTCGAGAAGCGCCCGCAGCGCCGTGCCGAGATCGAGCTGCAGCTCGCCGGGGTGCTCGCCGAGAACGTGAACGATCTCGCCGGCGCGATCGAGCAGCTGACGAGCGTCCTCGCCGCGAACCCCGACGACGTGCAGCTGCACGAGCGTGTCCTCGGCCTCGCCACGCGCGCCGGCGACTGGCCGCGCGCGGTCCGGGCGCTCGAGGCGCTCGCTCGCCTCCGCCCGACGTCGCCGGACAAGGCCCGCGAGGAGCTGCGCCTCGGCCTCATGCAACGCGACAAGCTCGGCGACCGCAACGCCGCGCGCAAGACGCTCGAGCGCGCGCGCAACCTCGATCCGATCAACCTCGACGTGGTGCGCGAGCTGTCCGAGCTGCTCGAGGGCCCGCCGCGCGCGGCGATGCTCGCGCAGGCGGCCGCCTCGATCCGCGCCTCGGTCGTGGGCGCGCCCGCCCGGACCGCGCTCTACGAGCGGCTCGCGCAGGTCACCGGCTGGCAATCCGATGTCGACGCGCGCTGGTCGGCGCTCGTCGCGGTCGAGGCCCTCGGCCAACCGTCCGCCGATCAGCGGCAGGTGCTCGTGCAGGGGCGCCAGAAGGTCACCGCGCCGGGCCGCGTCAAGCTCGACGAGGCAGGGCGCACGCAGCTGCGCGGTCCGCTCGGGGGGCCGCTCGCCGAGCTCTGGCGAACCGTCGCCGGCTCGGTGCAGTCGGTGTCGGGCGTCGATCCGGGCAAGCTCGGCTTCGTCCGCGGCGACAAGCTCGCGCAGAAGAAGCTGGGCGAGAAGTACGACGCGCTGGCGACGGCGCTCACCGTCTTCGGGCTCGACGACGTCGAGATCTACATCAGCGCCGCGCGGCCCGGCATCGCGCGCGCGCTCGCGGGGGACCCACCGGTGCTCGTCCTCGGCGCGGACGTCGCGTCGGGCAGCACGCCCGAGGGTCGCTTTCAGCTCGGCCGCGTCGTCGCCACGGTGGCCGAGGGCATGGCGACCTTGCCGGGCCTCCGCGACGGCGAGCTCGCGTGGACGATCGCCGCCGCCCTCCGCGCGGCCGAGACCACGGTGCCGCCGGCGCTCGTCGAGCTCATGATCGCCGAGGAGAAGAGCGTGGCCGAACGCGCGAAGGCGCTCAAGCTCAGCCGCAAGCAGCGCCCGGCGCTCGTGCAGCTCGCGCAGAGCTGGGGGCCGGCGCTCGCGGAGGTCGGCCCGTTCCGGCTCGCCGCGCTCGGCGTCGGCTATCGCGCGGGCCTCCTCTGGTGCGGCGATCTCGCGGTCGCGCTCGCGCAGCTCGACGTCGGCAAGGGCGGACGGACGCTGACGGACAGTCCCGCCGCGCTCGAGCTCGTGGCGTGGTCGGTGTCCGAGGAGCACGGCAAGTTGCGCGAGCGCCTGGGCGTCGCGCTGAAGGGTACCCGCGCGTGAGCACCGGCAAGCCTCCCGAGAAGCCCCCCGCGGCCGGCGCCAAGCCGGTCAAGCCGTTCCTCGGCGACGACGATCTGTCGGAGCTCGACGCGTGGGACTCCACGTTCGACGCGCTGCACACCGGCCCCGAGGGCGGCGCCCCGGCGCGGGACGAGGTCATGGCGTGGCCGAGCGCGGCGCCAGCGGCGCCCGTCAAGCTGTCCGCGGCGGCGCCGGCGCTCGTCGACTACGCGCCGGTCGTCGAGAGCCGCGAGACCCCGGAGACCCCGGAGACCCCGGAGATCCCGGAGATCCAGGACGACCTCGACGAGCAGATGACCTTGGACGGCGCCCTCGCCGAGGATCCGATCGCCGACGCCGAGAGCGAGACGGAGAACACGAGCGAGCGGCGCTGGGACGCGCGGCCCTCGCAGAGCGAGACGATCGACGCCGACCCGCTCGAGACCGACTTCTCGGACCTCGGCACCGACGGGTCGCGCCCCGAGGCGCTGGGCGCGCTGCTCGGTCGCCACACGACCGCGCCGCCGGAGGAGATGTTCGACGAGGACGCCACCCGCGTCCAGATGCCGCTCATCACCGCCGACGACGAAGAGGTCTTCACCTCCGCGTCGCGCCCGTTGCTGCCGGCCGCGGCGCGCGCGGACGACGGCGACATCGGCGAGACGGCCCCGCCGCCCGCGCCGGCGCCGCGCCGCCCGGCGATCATCCGCCGCTCGACGCCCACGACGCCCGCGCCGCTGTCCGGCGCGCCGTCCACGCCGCTCAACACGACGCCCGCCGGCGGGTACACCGCGTACAACCCGTCCCAGGATTTCGGCGCCGAGTCGACGCGGATCCACAGCTACGGCGACCTCGAGGCGCAGCGGTACTCGTCCGATACGGCGCCGCCGCCGGTGGCCGAGGACGACTACGCCGATATCGAGATGGTCGCCGAGGACGCGAGCCCGAAGGCCATCCCGGCGAGGACGGCCGACGCGCAATCGTCGCCGGTGCGCCGCACGGCGCACGTGCTTCGCCGCGGTGACGCCCCGACGCGTCCGCCGCCGATCCTGAGTCCCGCCTCGCTCGCGCCGGTCGCCGGCGAGTCCACCGTCATCGAGATCACGACGGACGAGGACGCGCTGAACGCGCTCGGCGAGGACGATCCGTTCGGGACGGGCGGGGGAGCCGCGATCAGCGCCCGCGCGCCGACGCCGTCGCCGGGGGACGAAGAAGACGACTTCTCCGACGTCGCGCTCGCGGTGGGCGCGGTGGAGAACGTCCCGCTGCCCTCGGATCCGATCGTGCGCGCGCCGTCGCGTGCGATGCCCGCGCTCGCGGGCGACAGCGGCCGCGTCGAGGTGCAGGACGTCGATCCGACGCCGCTCCCGCCACCGCAGCTGCCGGATCTCGACGACGCCCTCGAGGCCCTCGGCGGGCCGGGGGAGGACGCGCACGACACGCCGACCGTCGACGCGAAGGACGACGAGACGATCGAGCGGACCTTGCCCCCGCTCGCCGAGCTCCCGCGCGCGCCCGTCGTCGCGCCCACGCGCCCGCCCGCGCTCGTCGATCTGTACCCGCGCGTCAAGACGCCGACCTCCGTGCCGCCGCTCGGCGTGAACCCGGGCGCGCTGCTCGGGACCCGCGCCTCGGCCGCGGGCGCGCCGTCGCGCACGCTGATGGGGGTGTCACCGCCGCCCGAAGCGGCGACGTTCGAGCCCGACTCGCACCCGGTCGACGACACGAAGCTCGGCATCATCGCCGCGCCCCCGGCGGCGCACGCGCCCGAGTACATCGCCGA
Organism: Deltaproteobacteria bacterium; assembly: GCA_025353585.1. Taxonomy (GTDB): domain Bacteria; phylum Myxococcota_A; class Polyangia; order Haliangiales; family Haliangiaceae; genus JABFXX01. The sequence continues at coordinate 1,611 of JANXOM010000429.1, read as the reverse complement.
CGCGGTCGTCAGCATCGAGCCCGAGCTCGACCTCGACGGCATCCAGCTGCCCGAGCAGACCTCGCCGCTGACGACGGCTTCCCTCGACGAAGCCAGCGCCGCGGCGCTCGTGATCTACGAGCGCGAGATCGCAACGGTCGACGAGGCCGGCCTGTCGGCGACGCTCCGCATCGAGGCCGGTCGCCTGTCCGAGCGGCTCGGCGAGGTCGACGCGGCCCGCGCGCACTACGATGCCGCGCTGCTCGCCGATCCACGCGCCACCACGGCGCTGCGCGGGCTCCGCCGCCTCGCTCGTGGCACCGGTGATCTCGTCGAGGCGACGCGTCACCTCGATGCCGAGATCGCGGTCGCGGGTGCGCTCGAGCGTCGCCCGCTCGGCCACTACCGGATCGACCTGCTCATGGCGAGCGGCGATCAGGACCTCGCGCGCGTCGCCGTCGGCGATCTGCTGGACGCGGCCCCGTCCGACGTCCGCGCGCTCCTCGCGCAGCTCGAGCTCGCGTTCCTCGACGGTCGCGCCGACGAGTTCGGCACGGCGCTCGAGCAGCTCGCGCACGCGGTGACCGACGTCGAGCTCCGCGCTGCCGTGCAGTCGGCGCGCGCCACGCTCGCCGCGCATCAGAACGACAGCGCCGCCGCGCAGCACTGGTTCGCGGCCGCCGCCGAGTCGGATCCGGCCGCGATGGGCGCGCGCCTCGGCGCCGTTCGCCACGCCGCGGCGCAGGCCGATGGCCCGGCCGCCGCCCGCGCGCTCGTCGATCTCGGCCATCAGGTCGAGACGTCGGATCCGCGCAGCGCGGCCGCGCTCGGCCTCCGCGCGCAGCAGTGGGTCGCCACCGGCGAGCTCGCCGCCGCCGCCGCCGCCCTCGCCACCGCGACTGCGCCCGATGACCCGCTCGTGGCGCGCCTCGCCGCCGAGGCCGCCGGGGCAGGGGACGATCCCGCCACCGCCGGCGCCGCGTTCGCGCGCTGGGCGAGCACGCCGGCCTCGCCGGCCGAGCGCGGGTACGCCGCCGCTCGCGCCGCCGAGCTCATCCCGGGCCGCGGGGCCGAGCTGTGGGCGCAGGCTCTCGCGCTCGACGGCGACGATGACTACGGCGCGGCGCAGCTGCGCACCGCGCACGTCTCCGCCGACGCGACGGACCAGGCGATCGAGGTCGATCTCGCCATCGCGGCGGACGTCACGCGCGACCGCGCGCGCCTCCGCGCCGCGTTCGGGCTCATCGCGCAGAACAAGCTCGACGCCGCGATCCTCCTCCTCGCCGCCAGCCGTGAGGCGCGTCCGCGCTCGCTCGCGATCGCGGAGGCCCTCGGCGAGGCGCTCGCCGCCGCCGGTGCATGGTCCGAGCGCGCGAAGCTGTTCTCCGAGCTCGCCGACGAGCCGGGCGAGCAGCTCGACAAGGAGGTCGCGGAGCTCCGGTCGGCGCTCGCGTGGGAAGAGGCCGTCGGCGCCGCCGCCGAGCCGGCCGGTGACGGCGCTGCGCCGCGCGAGGCCGATGCCGTCGGGCGAGCGACGGCGTCCGCGCTCGGCGCGTGGGATCGCGTGCTCGAGCGCGCCGCGTCCGGCAGCTCGGCCGCGCCCGCCGCCCACGCCGCCGCGATCGTCCTCGC
>JANXOM010000350.1 GCA_025353585.1 Deltaproteobacteria bacterium | reverse complement strand
CTGCGCGGTCGCGGTGATCGTCTTGTTCGCCGGGAGCAAGACCTTGTCGATGACGTGCACGACGCCGTTGGACGCGGCGATGTCGGTTGCCGTGATGTGCGAAGTCCGGTTGCGACCGTCGGTGATCGTGGGCGGCGAGCCCGTGTCGATCTTGAAGATGCTGCCCTCGGCCGTGGTGATCGGGTGACCGAACGGGATCTGGGCCGCGGAGACCTCGGTCGCCAGCACGTGGTACTTGAGCACGCTCCGCAGGAGGGGCTTGTTGGCGGCCGTCAAGAGGTCTGCGCCCTTCGCGGTCGCGGTCCCTGTTAGCTCCACGGCGAGCGAATCGAACGCGGCGTTCGTCGGAGCGAAGACGGTGAGCGTGCCCGGCTGGGACAGGAGGTTGACCAGGTCGTTGTTGTCGCTGGCGAACTGGACCGCCGCGACCAGGGTCGACAGCGACGCCGTGGCCTGCGCGGTCGCGACGATGGAGACGGGACCGGCCGCAGGGGCATCCGGGGTCGGGGTGGTGGAATCGCCGCCGCAGGCGCCCAGAGAACCGACGGCGAGGAACGTGGTGAGTAGGAGAAGCTTCATACCTGCGTCTTCGCACGCAGGCTCCCTTCGGATGCGATGAACGATCGTCGCCGGGCGATTCCAAGAAACCGCATCGCGCGTGCATCCGAAATCGCCGGGCCTGCGAATGACCGAGGACGCGTGCTGTCACTCACCGAGCCGGAGACCGGGCCGGAGACCGAGCCGGAGATCGACGGCGACGAGCTGCGTCCGGGCACCCAGATCGGCGAGTACGAGCTCGAGGCGTTGCTCGGCGCCGGCGGGTTCGCCCGGGTGTACCGCGCGCGCCACACGACGCTCGGGACCCCGGTCGCGATCAAGGTCCTCGACCGCGCGCTGGCGCTCGACCCGCAGACGATGGTGCGCTTCGTTCGCGAGGCGCAGGCCGCCACCCGGATCAGCCACCCGAACGTCGTCCGCGTGCTCGGCTTCGGCCGCCACGGCGATGGCCGGGCGTATCAGATCATGGATCTGGTCGAGGGCCTCCCGCTGGACCAGCACATCGCCGCGGTCGGTCGGCTCCCGGTCGGCGAGGTGCTCGCGCTGCTCGGCGGGATCGTCGCGGGCCTCGACGCCGCGCACGCCGCGGGGATCATCCACCGCGACCTCAAGCCCGCGAACATCTTGCTCGCGCGCGCCGACGGCCAGCTCGTCCCGCGGCTGGCCGACTTCGGGATCGCGAAGGCGATCGGAGGAGCCGACGATCCGCGGCTGACACAGACCGGGGCGACCCTCGGCACGCCCATGTACATGTCCCCCGAACAGGCGCTCGGCCGCGTGATTACGAACGCGAGTGACGTCTACGCGCTCGGCGTCGTGGCCTACGAGCTGTTGACCGGTCGCGTCCCGTTCGCCGCCGAGAGCCCCTTCGAGACGATGATGATGCACGTCCAGAGCGAACCAGCGCTGGTCAGCGCGACCGTGCCGGAGCTCGGCACCGCGTTCGACGGCGTGCTCTGTCGCATGCTCGACAAGGAGCCGACCGCGCGCCCGTCCCTGGCCGACGCGATGCGCGAGCTCCGCGCCGCGAGCGTTGCGCCCGGCCGCGCCGGCCGCACGCGACGCACGACGCTCCTCGCGGTCCTCGCCGGCGCGATCCTCGCGAGCGGGGCGGCGTGGTGGTTCCTCGCCGCGCCGCGATCACCGGAGCCCGCCCCCGCGCGCACGGCGTCGCCAGCGGCCCTGGCCCCGGCCCCGGCACCCGTCCCCGACCCGGACCTCGCGCCGGCACCGAAACCGGCCGCCGCACCCGCCGCCGCGCCGGATGCGGACCGCCGCCCGGCCGCCCCCACGGCGCCGCCGAACCGCGTGGTCGCCCCCGCGCCGCCGCAACGTCGCGTCGCCCCGGCGCCCGCGAGCCCTGCAGCGGCCGACTCGCTCGAAGTGCCCTCCGACTACCCCCCCTGACGATCACCGAGCCGTTGCCCCGCACCAAGGACCTCCCATGCGCGCTCTCCCCATCTGGATGCTCGGCTGCTCTCTCGCGATCGGCTGCGCCGACCTGCCGCCGGTCCCGGCCGGCGTCTGCGGCAACCTCGTCGTCGATCCCGGTGAGCAGTGCGACGGCGAGGCGAGCTGCGCCACCACCGGCCCCGCCGCGTGCCGCTACACCTGCGACGACGCGCAGCCGTGCCCGGGCGCGCTCGCCTGCTCGACCGACCACGTCTGCGTCGAGAGCGCCGGCCGGTTCACCGACCCCGCGCACTCGGCCCAGTACACGATCACCGCCGACCAGCTCGAGATCGCCGATCTCGACGGCGACGGCCGTGACGACGTGATCGGCATCGGCGCGTCGTTGCGGATCCGGTACGGCGCGGCCGCGACGCCGCTCGGCGAGACGTACGAGAAGCGCATCCGCGCGCCGCGGGGCCCCCTGACGATCGGCCAGCTGGATGGCCGCCCTGGCCTCGACCTCGTGTTCCCGACGGACGTCGGCGTCTACACGCTCGTCGCGCGGGGACGCGAGCTCGAGGCCGTGCCGTACGCGAGCGTCCCGAGCCTGCCCGACGACAGCAGTCACGCCTGTACCCGCGCCGGGTGGACGAAGTGCCGGACGGGGGACTTCAACCACGACGGCCTCCCCGATCGCGTCGGCTTCGTCGCCGGGCGGGACAACGTAGAGCTCGAGCTCGGCCGCGCGACCGACTTCGTGACCTACACGCTGGACACCGCCGATCTCATCACCGACATCGCGACCGGAGACCTGGACGGCGACGGCTTCTCCGATGTCGCGTTCTCGACGCGCGCGAGCGCGGTCGGGCAACCGGACGCGGTCGACGTGGTGTACGGCTCGCCGCAGCCCGAGTCGTTCGTGGTCGCGCAGCTCGTGTCCGCCGATCACGTCGCCGGGCTCGCGACCGGCGAGCTCTCGCGTCCGGCGGACGGCGTGGATGACCTCGCGGTGTCGCGGACCGAGGGCGGCACGTCCGGCGTCGCGGTGTATTTCGGCGACACCTCGCGCGATCTCTCGGCGCCCTTCCAGCTCCTCGGCGGGAGACCGGCGGCGGACACGCCCTACGCCCTCGTGGCGGGCGAGTTCGTGGGCGGCGCGGCGTCCGGCACCGACGTGATGGTCTACGCCCGCAACGGCAGCGACGCGTATCTCTGGTGGCTGCGTGGCACCGGAGGAGCTCAGCTGATGGTCGGTGCCATCGATCCCTTCGATGGGGCCCAGCAGCTCGTGGATGGGCAGTGGCGAGTCGGGAACCTGGTGCCCGACACCACGGCCGCGAACGGACCCGACGAGGTCATCGGCCTGGCGACGGACGGCAGCGGCTGCGCGGGCCCGGCGTTGACCGTCGCGGTCCCGAGCGCGCGCTTCACCGGCTCCCAGATCCTGCGTCAGGCCTGCCTGGACGTGGACGGCGCCGCCTGGCAGCCGTCGCTGCTGGGGCTGTTGCGCGGCCGCACCGCGACGCGCACGGTGGGCCTGGCCCAGGTGGACGCGCGGTGGTGGCTCGGCGAGACCACGAACCTCGATGCCGACACCGCGTCGGGCAAGCTCCCGGGCACCACGCTCGAGCTCGACCCGGCGTGCGGGGACGCCCAGCTCTGGCACCAGACCCCGGACAACGGCACGTTCCTGTCGTGGACGTGCGACCACGCGGACTCGACGTCCGTGGTGACGCTCCACCGGGACGCGGCCGGGGTGGATGCGCTGGTGACCGCCGCGGAGGTCCCCCTGGGATCCCGTCACCTGGTCGGAGACCTCAACGGAGACGGGCTCACCGATCTGCTCGTGACGCAGGGCGCGCAGGTTACGGTGCTGTTGCAATGCTCGGTCGACATGGTCGGCGTCACGCCGGGATGCTGAGGCGCTGGCTCAGCCCGCTCGTCGCGATCGTGGTCCTTTCGCGCGCCGCGCAGGCGGGGCCGGAGCCGACGGCCGACGCGCTCGCGGCAGCGCAGGCCGCGTTCCGGGTGGGGGCCGAGGCCTTCCGCGCGAACAAGTTCGCGGTCGCGGCCCGCGCGTTCGAGCAAGCCTACGAGATCGACCCGCGCCCGGAGACCGCGTTCTCGGTCGCGCAGGCGAACCGGCTCAGCTACTATATCGACCGCGTCGGCTGGCGGGTCCAGCGCGCCGTGGACCTGTACCAGACTTACCTGGCCAGGCTGCCCTCGGGGCCGCGCGCTCACGACGCCATCGATCGGCTCCAGGAGCTCGAGCCCCTGCTGCGCGAGCTGCGCCAGCGCGGCGAGATCCGCCCCTACGCTCCGCCCGCGGTCACCCAGATCGTCGTCGGGGCCGAGGCGGCCCAGGCCCGCGTCACCGTCGATGGCAAGGCGGCGCAGCTGTGGGACGTCATCGACGTCGAGCCCGGTGACCACGAGATCGTGGTCGATGCCAAGGGCTTCCAGCTCGAGCGTCGGCATGTCGTGGCGGCCGCGGGTCGGTTCCTGGCGCTCGACGTCGAGCTGCACGACAAGCCCGGCTGGCTGCGTATGCGCGCCGAGCCTGGAGCGCGGCTCTTCGTCGACGGGCGACAGGTCGCCGACCTCCCGAGTCGCGATCTGCCGATCGCGCCCGGCCCGCACTTCATCAGCCTGACGACGCGCGGCCGCGAATCGTTCGACCGCTCGATCGCGATCACGCGCGACACGCCGCTCGAGATCGACGCCAAGCTCGTCCCCACCGCGCAGCGGCGCGCCGCTCACTGGGTCTTCGCCAGCTCCGCGGTGATCGCGGGCGCGGCCGGGGGCGCGGCGCTGTGGGGGTACGCGGCCCGGCGCGACGCCGATCGGCTGGACGCCAAGCGCCGTGACCTCTCGGCGACCCCCGCGGACCTCGCGGCCTACAACGCGCGGGTCGACGACGTTCGCGTCCGCACGGACCTCGCCGTGGGCCTGGCGGGGACGTCCCTCGCCGCGGCCGCCGTCGGTTTTGGCCTGTGGTGGTTCGACCGGCCGCAGCCCGGGGCCGTGCCCACGCTCGTCCAGCCGGTGATCGGACGTGACCGGATCGGGCTCGAGGTCTCCGCTCGGTTTTGAGCCTGCATCCGATCGCCCCCGACGTGCGAAGTCGCTCCTGCATGCTCGCGCTCGCTTCTCCGCTACAGTGCCGGAGTCCGGTCATGGTCGCTCCCACCGCCGCGTTACCCGCCCGCTCGCTGCTGCAGCAGGTCGCAGCTGGCGACGAGGCGGCGATCCGGTCGGTGATCGAGACGTACCGCGCGCTGATCTGGTCGATCGCCCGGCGCTTCGATCCGGTCGACGCGGAGGACGCGGTGCAGGAGATCTTCCTCGACGTCTGGAAGCACGCGGCCCGGTTCGACCCCGCGCTCTCGACCGAGACGACCTTCGTGGCGATGGTCGCGCGTCGGCGCGTCATCGACCGGCGGCGCCGCAAGGCCCTCCGCGATCGCACGCTGACGAAGGTCGCGACGATCTCGCACGAAGGGCCCCCGGGCCCGGACGTCGGCGCCGAAGCGGCGATGGTCGCGCGCTGCTTCGAGCAGCTGAGCGAAGAACAACGTGAAGTGCTCGTCCTTGCCATCTGTGAAGGCATGACCCAGACCGAGATCGCCGCTGTCCTCGCGATGCCGCTCGGCACCGTCAAAGCGCACGCGCGCCGCGGCCTGCTGGCGATCCGCGCCGCCGCGGCCCTCGGTGATGGGGAGGGCACCTGATGCCGCGCCCGTTGACGGACTTCGAGGCGATGCGGGCCCAGGACCTGCTCGTCCAGCGCGCGAGCGAGTCGCTCTCCGACAGCGACGCGCGCGAGCTCGAGGCGCTCGGGGCGAGCGACGTCACGAGCTTCGACCTCGCGGCGGCGCTGGTCGATGTCGCGAAGGCCCCGGTCGAGGACATGCCCGATGACGTCGCGGATCGCGTCCTCGCCGCCGCGCTGGCGATGGCGCGCAAGCCCGCCGCGCCGTTCACCGCGCCGGCGCTTCCGGCGATCGCCTCCAGCATGATGGTGCACGCGGTGCCCGACCCGCGCCGGTCGCGACCAGCCCCGTCGCGGCGGGGGTACCGGATCGCCATCGCCGGGGCGCTCGCGGCGGCGGTCGTCGCCGGGCTCGTGATCGGCCGGCTGACGACGGGCCTGCCGGTGCCTCCGCCCGCCGCGGCCGCGGCGCCCGAACCCGCGCGCGACGACGTGGTCGCGGCGTGGCGCGGAGAGGGCGTCACCGGGTCGATCCGGTGGAGCCCCGCGGCGCAGCGCGGCGTCCTCGAGATTCGTGGACTCGTCGCCAACGATCCCGCGCGCGCGCGGTTCCAGGTGTGGATCGTGGATGGCACCCGCGACCCCCGGTACCCGGTCGACGGGGGGCTGTTCGACGTCCACGGTCCCACGGCCTCGCTGACGGTACAGCCGCGCGTGCACGTGGGCGCGGCGCGCGAGCTCTTCATCACGCGCGAGGCGCCGGATGGCGCCGTCGTCTCCGACCGCCTCACCGTCGTGGCGCGCGCCGTCTTCTGAGGGCGCCCGCCCCACGGGATCGGCCTACCGCGCCGGGAGCTCGGCAAGCGCCCGCTCGGCGTCGTGCACCTCGGGCAGCGCGCGGTCGGCGCGCCCCCACGCGTGCAGGAACCGCGTGTAGTGCGCCCGCGCGGCCGCCGCGTCGCCGGCCGCCGCCGCCGTCGCGCCGAGGTAGAACTGAGCGAGCGTCGCGTGATACGGCGAGGCTTGCTGGTTATCCCACGACGACCACAGCCGCGTCGCCTGGGCGAAGGCGCGCTGCGCTAGCGGCAGCTCGCGCTCGCTCTGCGCGCACCTCCCGAACGCGATCAGCGACGCGGGATCGCCCTCGCTCGGCAAGAGCCCCGCCGCCACGACCTCGCGGCACGGCGCGCACCCCGCCATCGCCGCGAAGCGCCGCGCCTCGAGCCGCGTCGGCGCGCGCTCGTCCGCGTCGAGCGCGCTGTCATCGAACACCGGGCACGCCCCGCCGGTCGCGTGCGCGGCGAGCGCGCCCTGGTAACGCACGAGCGCGCCGCCCGCGGACCGGCCGGGCCGGCTGCCGTCGAACCACGCCGCGAGCTGCGTGGTGTACGACACCTCGCCGGGCGCGTCGCCGAGGAGCGGCGCGAGCATGCGCAGCATCTGGAGCACCTGCGGCGTCTCCGCCTCACGACCGAACGGCGCGAGCTCGGCGAGCGCGGCCTGCAGCGGTCCGTACGCCGCCGCGAAGCGGCCCTGCGCGACCGCGATCACCGCGCCGCGGTAGCGCCCGCGTGCGCGCGACAACGGCGAGCCGAGCAGCATCTGATCGGAGATGCGCTGCGCCTCGGCCATATCCTCGCTGACGAGCATCGCGTCGAACAGCTCCGCCAGCGCGCCCGGCGCCTCGCCGTGCACGAGCAACATCTCGTGCGCGACCTCGCGCGCGGCGGCCAGATCCCCGCGCTGGGCGGCGAGCCGCACGAGCTCGCGGCCCGACGTCAGGTTGTCCGGGTTGGCCATGAACGAGGCGCTCGCGAGCGCCTCCGCGTCGTCGTCGCGGCCCTCGGACTCGAGGTCCGTGATCAGATCGCCCGCGAAGTAGAGCGCCGGATACAGCTCCATCATCCGGCGGAACACCGCGCTCGCCTCGGCGTCGCGCCCGAGGTGCTGCAGCGCTGTCTGGTACGTCTCGGCCGCGAGCATGTCGGCGTTGTTGCGTCGAAACACCGGCTCCACGGCCGCGATCGCCTGCTCCGGCTCCCGCGCGCGCAGCGCGTTCAGGGCCGCGATGATCGCCGCGCCGTCCGGATCCCGCGCCGCGTCCGCCGTCGCCGCGCCATCGACGAGCGCCTTCGCCGCGCGGTCGGTCACCGTCCCGTACAGCCAGTGCAGCTCGCCGTACGGCCGCGCCCACGTGGGATCGTCGTGGACGACCTCCTCCATCCGTGCGGCGAGCGCGCTCGAATCGACCCAGCCCGCGAGGCGACCGTCCTCGTAGAGCCGGCGGAAGCGGCGGTACTCCGCGAACGAGCGCACCGCGAGCTGCGCCATCTCGGTCGCCTCGGCGGCGTCGGGCTCGAGGGGCGCCGCATCGCCGGAGAGCGCCTCCGCGAGCACGGGAGCGAGCTGCTCGACGGCCACCACCAGCGAGGGCCCATCCGCGGTCGCGAGCGGGGCCGGCGCGCCGGCCCGCCGCGCCTCGACGTGCACGCCGGCGCCGCCGAGCCGATACGCGAGCTCCACGCGCCGCGCGCCGGGGGCCGTCGCGGCCGCGAGCGGGAAGCGACGCGCCTCCGCATCGCGCAGCGCCCGCCGCCCGAGGTGCTCGACGGCCGGCGCGAGCCACAGGTCACCTGCGCTCCCCGTGCTCACCGCGACGAGCGCGACCGGGCTCGCCCCGTCTCCGCCGGCTCCCCCGGGGCCTCCCGCCGCCCCGCCTGGGATTCCGCCCGGCATCGTGCGCATG
>JANXOM010000277.1 GCA_025353585.1 Deltaproteobacteria bacterium | reverse complement strand
CCCGACGCCGCGAGCGTGGAGCCGAGGTTCGGCGCGAACGCGGGAAGCTCTCCACGCGCCCCGAGCCACCACGCCACCGCGAGCCCGCCGGTGATCGCGATGCCCAGCGCCAGGACCGTTCGCGGGACGCCGGCCTGCGCGAGCCATCCGCCAACCGCGACCAGGAGCAGCACCCCGAGCCACGGCTCGCCGCCGAGCGCGACGGCGCAGCCGCCGACGGCCAACGCCACGTCGCGCGCGTCGCGGGCCGCGCGCTCACGGACCACGCGCAGCGCGCCGGTGAGCGCCCAGACCGTGCCGCAGGCCGCCAGGAGCCCGGGGCCGGATGCCTCGCGGAGCGGCGGCGAGACGGCGAGGAGCGCCGCTCCGACCGCGCCGGCGACCGCCAGCTTCGGGACGAGCGCGCGCGTCGCGGCGACCACGCCCGCGAGCACGAGCGCGGCGAGCGCGGCGTCGAGCACGGCGAGCCGGAAGCCCGCTTCTCCGACGGGGATCCACGCCGCGACCGTGGCGAGCAGGCCGTGGAGCGGCGCGGCGGCGGTCCGATCGAGGCCGGCCGCGATCGCCGCGGTCGCGGAGCCTGCGCCCCAGCCGGGGCCGCCCGGGGCGACCAAGATGAACCTCACCAGGGCGAGCCCGAACACCGCGAGCTGGAGGTGGGGGACGGGCGGCGACCGGGTCATGACGTTGCGACCATAGCCAAGATCGCGCGCGCCGCGCTGGCCCTGATATGATTACTGCCTTCATGGCGTCGATCCGTATCGTCGACGACTGGTTGCGCAGCCCGCTGTCGCCGCCGAGTCGCTGGCGCGCAGTCATGGTGATCGCCGAGAAATGGGCGGAGCAGCGCGTGCTGATGCGAGCGTTCGCCGAGTCGCGCGACCAGACGCGCCCGACCATCATGCTTCACGGCAGCGAGCTCGCCATCGGTCCCGCTGGCACCGACGCGAACGGTCCCTGGGGCATCCACGTCGGCGAGAACCCCGACGGGAAGGCGCAGGACATCAAGGGCCACTTCGAGCACGCCGCGCGCCGGATGGCGGGCAGCAAGGGCAACCCGCCGCGCCTCGCCGACGAGGAGCCCACGTTCGATCGGGAGCCCACCGCGAACTGGTCCCCCGGCGGCCCGCGGATCGTCCCCATGCGGCCGCACCACGTCACCACACCGGTCGACTTCGTGGTCGCGGCCGGCGCGGCACGCGTGCCGCAGGTTCAGCAGGCCCACTTCGTCGCCCAGCGCTCCGCCGTCCAGCACGTGCACGGCGCCACCCCGACCCCGGCTCCCGAGGTCGCGGCCCCATCGAACCCCGGGACCCGCCTCAACCCACTCCCGCGGGCACGCGGCCGGACCCGCCCGCCTCCGATCGCGGGGACACACAACAGTCGGACCGCCCTCGGCTTCGCGTCGGGCGCCGGCGCCCAGTCGGTCCTCGTGCGGCTGGGGCTCCTGCCGCAGGTCTCCGCCGCCCTCGGCCGGCTGGTCGACCGCGTCGTACCGAGCGAATTTCACCTCGATGCCGCCGAGCGTCGCGCCCTGAACGCGCTCGGCGGAACGGCGGTGATGACGGCGCGCGCGATCGGGAACCTGGTCGACGTCGTGGACGCCGTGACATTCATGGAGGACCTGACGCGCAAGCTCGAGGGCTTCGGCATCGACCTGATCGAGCCGGCCGAGCCCGAAGGCGGCGAGCCGACCTATCGCCTCCGGCGGTGATCTCCTCGCGGATATCTGTGTTAGACCATGCGTCCTCTCATGCAGGTCCGCATCGAAGACGTATCGCCGGTCGAGAAGAAGATGTTCGTCGAGATCCCGTGGGAGGCGGTGAGCGCGAAGCTCGGCAACGCCTACCGCGAGCTCGGCAAGAGCGCGGCCCTCAAGGGCTTCCGCAAGGGCAAGGTCCCTCGCCCCGTCCTCGAGCAGGTCTACGGCCCGCGCGTCAACGCCGATGTCGCGTACGAGCTCGTCCGCGAGTCGTTCTACAAGGCGGCCGAGGAGCACAACCTCGCCGCCGTTGCCGAGCCCCGCGTCGAAGAGGCGATGTCGATCAAGAAGGGCCAGCCCTTCTCGTTCGCCGCGATCATCGAGATCCGCGGTGAGGTGGTGCCGCAGGACTACACCGGGCTCGCGATCGAGCGCCGCAAGCTCGTGGTGGCCGAGACCGCCGTCGACGACGCGCTCGCCGCGCTCCGCCGCGAGCACACCGAGCTCCGCCCGATCGAGGGCCGCGACGTGACCGCGCCGGGCGACATCATCGGCCTCTCGGTCGTGGGCACGATCGGCGAGCACCAGATCAACCAGCCGCAGTTCGCGGTCGATCTCGACGACCCGGAGCGCGAGCCGCTGCCGGGCCTCGCCAAGCTCCTCACGGGCTTGCCGATCGACACGAAGGACAAGCAGATCGAGCTCGAGATCCCGGACGACTTCAAGGACGAGCAGGTCCGCGGCCGCAAGGCCAACCTGACGCTCACGATCCTCGAGGCACGCGCCAAGGACGTCCCGGCGCTCGACGACGAGTTCGCGAAGGACACCGGCAAGGCGGACACCCTCGACGGCCTCCGCGCCGCGCTGCGCAAGGATCTCGAGGACCGCGAGACGGCCGGCATCGACCGCGAGGCGCGCGAGGCCGTGCTCCGCGAGCTCATCAAGAAGAATCAGATCCCGGTCGCCGGCTCGCTGGTCGACCGCGCGGTCGAGATGCAGTACCAGCGCCTTCGCCAGATGCTCGGCATGAAGCCCGAGCGCGGCACGGCCGGCATGACGCCGGAGATGAAGGAGAAGATGCGGCCGTCGGGCGCCGACGAGGTCCGCGGCCAGCTCGTCCTCGAGGCGATCGCCGACAAGGAGAACATCTCCGTGACGGACGAGGAGCTCACGGCCCACATCGAGACCACGGCCAAGCAGCGCAACACGGCGCCCGCGAAGCTGCGCGCCGAGTGGCAGAAGGACGGCCGCATCGACAACATCACGTACTCGCTGCGGCAGGACAAGGTCCTCAAGTACCTCGTCGAGCACGCGACCGTGACCGAGGTCGAGAAGCTGACCGAGCAGGGCACGCCCCTCCCGGGCGGCTTCACGCCGAGCGGCGTCGAGCCGGGCCACGAGACGCATTCGCACACGCACGGCCAGCCGGGGCACGTCCACGGCCCCGACTGCGAGCACTGAAAGCGGCACGATTGCCGCGGTGGGTCTAGACTCCGGCGCATGGAGACGGACCCGACCCAGCCCGGGCTGGCCGACGTCAGGCACCCGACGCTCGCCCAGCTGCGCGATCCGTCGCAGGCGGAGGTCGGCGAGCACCTGAAGTCGTGCTCGATGTGCTCCGCCATCGTCACGGGCGGCACCCACCTCGAGAGCGCGCCCGTGATGCTCGATCTCCCGAAGGGCCTCGTCAGCGAGAACGCGTTCCGCTGGCCCGCCGATCCGATCGCGCGTGGCGGGATGGCGCAGATCTTCGCCGGCGAGGACCGGCGCCTCGGCCGCACCGTCATCCTCAAGGCACCCCGCGAGGGCGACGACCTCCCGCCGGGCATGGCGGATCTCTTCCAGCGCCGGGTCACCGCCGAGGCGCGGATCCTCGCGAAGCTGCAGCACCCCGCGATCGTCACGATCTACGAGCTCGGCAAGGCGAGCGTCGGCTGGCCGTTCTGCGTGCTCCAGCGCGTCGAAGGCACGTCGCTCCGCGATCGGCTCGACGTGCTGCACGAGGCCGAGGTCGAAGGCGGCAAGCCGAAGACCCGCGAGCGGCTCGAGCTCCTGTCGAGCCTCGTCGGCATCGCCGAGGCGCTCGCGTACGCCCACGAGCAGCGTGTGGTCCATCGCGACTGCACGCCGAACAACATCCTCCTCGGCAAGCGCGGCGAGGCCACGTTGATCGACTGGGGGATCGCGCGCGATCTCGACGCGCCCGGCGTGGGCGCCGAGCTCGGCCCGCTCGACGCTGATCACCCCTCGCAGTCCGGCCGCATGGTCACGATCAGCGCCGGCACCCCGCCGTACCTGCCCCTCGAGCAGAGCCAGGGCCGCGCCGCCGATCCCACGTTCGACGTCTACAGCTTCGGCGTCACGCTGTACGAGGTCGTCAGCGGGCGCACGCCGTTCGAGTGGAAAGCGACCGAGCCGGGCGCGCGGACACGGCAGATCGAGGCGTTCCTCGATTGGCTCAAGTCCGACGACGCCGTCCCGCCGGCGGATCCGCGTGATCCCGAGCTGTCCGGCATCGTGGCCCGCGCGATGACCCGCGACGCGAGCACGCGGTTCACCGCCGACGAGCTCGTCCGTGCGCTCAAGCAGTACCTGACCGGCGACCTCGTCTTCTCGCATCGCTACTCGCCCACCGGCCGCCTCGTGCGCTGGATCCGGGCCCACCGCGCGGCCTCGGTGTCCGTGGCATTCCTCATCGCGTTCATCGTCGCCGGCGCGCTCGTGTGGGCGCAGCTCGCGCGCCGCGCGCGGATCGACGCCGAGATCCGCAGCGAGAAGGACCACGCGCTCACCGAGGCGAGCCAGAAGGGCGAGCTGGCCGCCAAGGCCACGACCGAGGCGGCCGAGGCCCAGGCGCGCGCCGAGCAGGCGCAGCGCGAGGGCAAGAACGCCGACGCGCTGCGCGCCGACGCGGACAAGAAGCGCCAGATCGCCGACCGCGCGAAGGCCGACGCGCAGAAGTCCGCGGCCCGCGCGCAGAGCGACGCGGCCGAGGCGCAAAAGGACAAGGCGGACGCCGAGGGGGCCCGCGAGACAGCCGAGAAGGACCGCGACGCCGCGAAGGCGGCCCAGGTCGAGGCCGAGCACGTGCGCGATACGGCGCGGGCCGCGCGCGAGGCCGCCGATCGCGAGCGCGACGCCGCGAAGACCGCGCGCGACGCGGCCGACAAGGAGCGCGACAGCGCCCGCAGCGCCGCCGCGACGGCCGAGGCGGATCGCGACGCGGCCCGCAGCGGCCAGCAGCGCGCCGAGTCGGATCGCGACACCGCGCGCAGCGCCCAGCAGAACGCCGAGAAGGAGCGCGATGCGGCCACCGCCGCCCGCTCGGCTGTCGAGCGCGAGCGCGACGAGGAGCGCAAGCGCAACGCCGAGCTGCTGAAGCAGCTCCGGGACGCCGAGCGCCCACGCACGCGGGAGCCGACCCCGACGCCCGTGCCCGAGCCGACGCCCTGACGTCAGCCCCATCACAGATCCGTCCCCATCCACTCGTCGACCGAGCGCCACTCGTTGGCGCCGATCACGACGTGGTCGATCACCGGCACGCCCAGCATGTCGCCGACGGAGCGCAGCCGCCGCGTCAGCGCGATGTCCTCCGCGCTCGGCGTCGGGTCGCCCGACGGATGGTTATGGACGAGCACGCCGCCCGCGGCCGCCATGCGGATCAGCGGCCGGAACACCTCGCGCGGATGCACCTCCACGCCGGCCAGGCTCCCGCGCGCGACCTCCACGATGTCGAGTAGATGATTCCGGATATCGACGCCCACGACGAGGAATAGCTCCTGCGCGATGCCCGTCACGCGCGTCCGCACGCACGCGAAGATGTCCTCCGGACGCGACATGGTGACCCGGGGGCCGGCCAGGTCCACCGCGCGCCGCCCGAGCTCGAACGCCGCCGCCACGCGCGCGGCCCGCGCCGAGCCGACGCCCATGACCTGCGCGAGCTCGCGCGGCGAGGCCCGCGACATGGCCGCGACGCCCCCGCTCGCGCGGACGAGCTCGCTCGCGACGGCCAGCACCGGATGCGCGCGCACGCCGGTGCCGAGCAAGATCGCGATGAGCTCCTCGTCTCCGACGTTGACCGGCCCCCGCCGCCACAGGCGCTCGCGGGGGCGATCGGCGTTCGGCGGCGGTGTCGCTGGAGTGACCATGCGGCGGCATCGAGCAAGACACGCGCCACGATCCAACCTCGTGATCTCGCCGCGTTAGCCGGCCGCGCGTCCGGTTTGTCCGTGGCCCGGACAGCGCCGGACACCGCGGGCCCGGTGCTACATTCTCGCCGCCATGTTCGTGTGCGCAGAGTGCGGCTGGGCGCAGCCGACGCCGGGGTCGTGCAACGACGGCACTCCGCTGACGCCGGTCGGCGACGATCTTCTGCTCGGCACGCAGCTCGGCCCGTACCGGCTCGCGCGGCTGCTCGGCGTGGGCGGGATGGGACGCGTCTACAAGGGCGTGCACCCGCAGATCGGGAGCCGCGTCGCGATCAAGGTCCTGTCGCGAGAGTGCAGCGACCGCCCCGACCTCGTCGAGCGGTTCTTCGCCGAGGCGCGCGCGGTCAACCTCGCGAACCACGAGGGCATCGTCAACGTCCTCGACCTCGACACGCTGCCCGATGGCCGCCCGTACATCATCATGGAGTTCCTCGATGGCGCGCCGCTCTCGGCGATCATCGGGCAGGCGCGCACGCGCGGGCAGCCGCTCCCGATCGGCAGCGTCGTGCGCATCGCGGTCGAGGTCCTCGACGCCCTCGGCGCCGCGCACGCGAAGGGCATCATTCACCGCGACCTCAAGCCCGACAACCTGTACATCACGCCCGGCGGCCGGCCCAAGGTCCTCGACTTCGGCATCGCGAAGCTGCAGCCGGAGCTCGGCGGCAACAGCGCCACGCACACTGGCTCGCTCCTCGGGACGCCGCAGTACATGGCGCCCGAACAAGCCGGCGGCCGCGTGGTCGACGCGCGCGCCGATCTCTACGCGATCGGCTGCGTGCTCTACGAGTGCCTGACGCTCGAGCGCCCGTTCAGCGCCGACTCGCTGTTCGAGCTCCTGCGCATGCAGATCCACGAGCCGGTGCGGCCGCCGCGCATGCTGCGGCCGGAGCTGCCGCCAGACCTCGAGCACGTGCTGCTGATCGCGCTGGCGAAGCAGCCCGAGGAGCGCTTCGGCTCGGCGGCGGCGATGAGCCAGGCGCTGCAGCACGCGACGGCGCAGCTGCCTCCGGAGCAGTGGTCGCCGATCTCGCCGACGGGGAGCATGGCGCCGGTGCGCGCGAACCCGAGCTGGGGCGCGCGTCCGCTGTCCCCCGTGCCGCCGCAGCCTGCGGCCACCGTGCCGGCGAGCCCGCGCGCGGGGCTGCCGCCCTCGCAACCGCCGCCGCATCCGCCGCCGCATCCGCCGACGATCGTCCGCACCTCGAGCGTCGGCTGGATCGTGGTCGCCGTCGCGCTCCTGGTGGTCGGCGGCGGCATCACGGCCGCGCTCTTCGCCACCCGGGGCGGCGCGAGCGCGAGCCCGCCACCCGACATCGCGGCCGAGCCCGCCGCCCCCCGTCACAACGAGCCGACCGCAAAGGCCGCCGCGGACGACGCCGACGACCGCGCCATGGACAAGCTCGAGGCGCACATCCTCGACGACGTCGACAAGCAGATGGCGGCCGTGAACGCGCAGATCCGCGCGGCCGCCGCCCCGGTCGCGCCCGCCGCCCCGGTCGCCGCCGCCCCGGTCGCCGTCGCCCCG
>JANXOM010000268.1 GCA_025353585.1 Deltaproteobacteria bacterium | reverse complement strand
ATCGGCGCGACGACGGCGGGGACCGGCGTGTAGAGCGGCGCGCCCGCGGCCGGCGGCGGCGCGGGCTGGCTGGCGACCGGCTGCGCGACGCGGTCGGCAAGGACAGGGGACGACGCGAGGAGGACGAGCAGACCCGGAGCGAGGCACATCGCAGAAGCGTACTACGGCGCTTCCCACAGCCAGACATCGTCGACGTGCAGATGCCCGCCGATCGCGTCGTCGACGAACACCAGCCGGCCCGTCTTGCCGCGGAGGTCGCCGAGCGCGAGCGTCACGCGCTGCAACGTCTCGCCGCCCGGCGCCGGCACGCTCGCCGTGCGCTCGAGCTTGCCGTCGACCCACAGCTCCACGCGCAGCTTGCTCGCGTCCGTCCCGCCGCCGAGCATCAGCGTCAGCCGCGCGCCGTCGAGGACGAAGTCGGGCGACGTCACGCGCCCGGTGGCCTCGTCGCCGGTGGCCGCGCTCGACGCGAAGCGGTGGCCCGTCGCGCCGAACACCGCGAGGTTCGGGACATCGGTGACGGGGCCCGGCCCCCACGCCGCGCCGCTCGGCGTCCAGCTGGTCAGCGCCCACGCCGTGCGCTCGAAGTCGAACGCCACGTGCGCGCCCGGCGGCGCTGTCGCCGCGAGCGTCGGCACCCACAGCTCGGCGGGCACCACGCGCCCGCCGTTGTAGATCCGCGGCCGCTCGTCCGTTGGCAGCTTGAACGCAGGCCGGTACGCCGACGTGATCGCGCCGCGCAGCACCTGGAGCTCCTCCTGCGCCTCGGTGTCGAGGTCGTTCGTGTCGAACACGATCGCCGCGAACGCGTGGGCCCGGATCGCGGCGGCCACGCTGCCGAGGTCGCGCCGCTGGCGACGCGTGACGTCCTTGAGGCCCATGCGGTGGACGTGCGGGACCTTGCCGGCGAGGTACGCGTACCAGGGATGCGACGGCATCCACACGTCGCCGTCGATCGCGCGGACCTGCGCGACGAGCTTGTCGCCGGCCATCGCGTCGCTCTGGCTCGGGATGAACTTCTGCGGATCCCACGTGGCGCGCGCGAGCTGCACGCCGAGCGGGGCTGCCGTGAGGAGGGCCGCGATCACCGCCGCGCGCCCGGCGCTCCGCGGCCACCACATGCGCGCGCACGCCGCCATCGCCGCGACGGCCGCGCCCGCCGCGAGCCCGCCGTGCAGGAACGCGGGCATGAACGCGTTGTACACGGCCCACTCGGTGCCGAAGCCGATCGCGCCGACGACCGTGGACACGGCGAACGTCGCCGACCAGAGGAGGAGCGGCTGCACCTGCGGCGGGAGCGGGCCGCGCCGCACGCGCGTGACGGCGGCCACGACGAGCGCCACGCCGACCGTGGCCGTCATGTACGGGAAGTGGCCGAGGATCAGGCGGAACGAGTCGCGGAAGCGGTCCACGCTGAAGTCGTGCGCCCGGTGGATCTTCGAGACGTACGTCCAGAACCAGCCGCCGCTCGTCGTGTCGAACAGGGCCACGAGGCCGAGCGCGAGCCCCCCGGCCGCGAGCGTGTAGGCGAACGCGCGCCGCCAGTTCGAGACGAGGACGACGAGGCCGCCGAACGCGACGTAGACGAACCCGGTCTGCTTCGTGAAGAACGCGAGCACGAAGATGGTGGCACCCGCCGCGACGCGCGCGTGGCCGCGCCAGCCCGCGCCCGTGATGGACCAGCGCGCGATGCCGGCGATGCCGGCCGTGACGAGCGCGAGGAACAGCGTGTCGGCGCGGACGAGGTCGTACCAGCCCTCGCAGTACGGGTACGCGGCGGCGAACGCCCCGAGGCCGAGCGCCAGGCCGGCCCACGCCTCGAACCGGTGGAGGAGCTGGTTGCGCCGCCCGCACAGCGAGAACGCCGAAACGACGGCGATCCCGACGAGCGAGAGCACCGAGATCATGCGGCCGAGCGTGTAGGTCAGCCCGAAGAGGTGGCCGAAGAGCGCGAGCAGGCCCGGGTAGAACGGCGTGTAGAGGTAGGGGATGAAGTCGACCGAGGGCGCGACGTAGATGCCCCGGCCCTGCTGGATGCGCAGCGCGTGGTGGAGCATGCCGCCCTCCATCCACTCGAGGTCGTAGCCATAGCCGACGCGGCCGGCGATCGCGGTCGCGAGCAGGCGCAGCTGGTTCAGGCCGGGGAGCGCGGCGGCGAGCCACAGGAGGGCGAGGGCGATGCGTTTCACAGCCCCGCCGATCCTGAGCCCGATCCTGAGCCCGAGCCCGAGCCCGGGCCGGGTGGCGGCGGCGGGGCCAGCGGGGCCACCTCGAACGTCGCGACCTGCACGGCGTTGTTGTCGACGGGCGCGTGCGTCCCGCGCACCGGCGCGCGCTCGGCGCCGTGGAACAACCCCGCCCACACGAGGTACTTGCCCATCATCGCGGTGCGCGGCAGCCCGATCGTCGTCGTGTAGCGGATGTACTGCCCCTCTCGCCACCACGCGAACGGTCGCGCCGGATCGTGATCGCCGTTCGCCACGAGCGCCTTGTTCGGCCCCTCGACGTGCACGAACAGCTTCCACCCCGCCGGCACGTGGCCGCGCGCCTCGAACGTCCACGTCAGCGCGAGCTTGTCGCCGGGCCGCGGGTGAGCGGGCGCGAGCTCCACGCCGAGCAGGCGCACCGCGTCGCCGTACTCCGCGTCGAGCGGGGTCGCGATCGGCGGCTTCTGCGCGAGCAGCGCCTCGGCCGCGCCCGGCGGCACGGTGGACGCGTCGTACCAGTGCTCGAGCGCGCGCCGCGTGTCGGCGCAGACCTCGTCGTCGTCCGACCGGTCCGTGGTCTCGCGCGGATCCTCGTCGACGCGATAGACCTCCCAGCTCGTGTCGGGGCTGACGTTGTAGATGACGTGGCACTGCTTGCTCGCGGCCGCGCGCATCTCGTTGTTGTTCTCGTACGAGAGCTGCTGGAACACCACGCGATCGCCATCGGCGGCGGCGGGGCTCGCGAGCGCGGGCACGAGCGACTGGCCCATCATCTCGGCCGTCGGCGCGCCGCCGGCGAGGTTGACGAGCGTCGGCAGGATGTCGACGTGACCGGCCGGCATCGCGGCGTGGTGCGCGGGCAGGCCGGGGACGCGGAAGATCATCGGCACCTTCGTCTGCGCGGCGTACAGGTGATAGCCGTGCATCGTCACGCCGTGCTCGCCGAAGCCCTCGCCGTGGTCCCCGGTGACGACGACGACGGTCTTGCCGTCGAGGCCCTTCGCCTCGAGGCCAGCGAGCAGACGGCCGATGTGCATGTCCGTGAACCGGACCTCGCCGTCGTAGAGCGCCATCGGATCCGTCCCGAACGCGGGGACCTCGGCGTGCGGCTCGTACGCGTAGTGCGGGTCGTAGTAGTGGACCCACAGGAACCAGCGCTGGCCGGCGTGCTTCTCCACGAACGCGAGCGCCTTGTCCGTCTGCTGCTGCGACGAGCTGCCGTGCGTCTGCTCGGGCCCGGCGTTCGAGACGCTCGTGTGGAGGCGCGCGTCCTCGTTGTCGTACTCGTCGATGCCCTGGTCGAAGTGGCGCATGCGATCGAAGTAGGTGTAGTTGGTGATGCCGCCGGTCACGAAGCCGAGCGGCTTCAAGGACTCGGCGATCGTCGTGGCGTCGAGGGAGAGGCCGGGCCAGCCCTCGCCGGACGTGTCGTAGTGCACGTCGAGCGGCAGGCGGCCGGTCGTGATGGCGGGCATCGAGTAGCGGGTCGACGGCGCGTGGGCCCAGCCGTTCGTGAACAGCTGGCCGCTCGCGGCGAGCGCGTCGAGGCTCGGCGAGGTGGCGCGCGCGTAGCCGTACGCGCCGAGGTGATCGGCGCGCATCGTGTCGATCGTGATGAGGAGGACGTCGAAGTCCTTCGGCACCGCGGCGGGGACGGGCGCGAACGCGGCGTCGGCCGCGGTGTGGACGGGGACGTGCGCGTCGCCGCCGATGCAGTTCTGGTCGATGCCGTCGTCGGGGACCTCGGGCGCGCCGGGGTGGACGTCGCGGTCGAGGTCATCGCAGTCGCCGCCGCCGAGGACGCGCGCGTAGCCGTCGCGATCCCAGTCGAAGCCGCCGCGGAGCGCGCGCGCCAGCGGGGCGCCGAGGCCGGTGTACGCCGACGCGGCCTTCATGACGCCGGTCGACGCGCCGAGGGCGAACGCGACGAGCGCGAGCGCGGGGACGAGCGCGATCCAGACGGCGCGGCGAACGACGGCGCGGCGCACGGCGGCGAGGCGAGCCACGAGCGCGGCCCCGGTGCGCGCGGCCGGCCACGCGAGCGCGACGGCGACGAGGACAACGGCCGGCGCGCGGAGCGGGAGGAGCTGCGCCGTCTCCCAGCTGTGGTGGAGCCACGCGGCCAGTGCAACTCCGACGAGCGTGGCGGCGGCGAGCGGCGGCGCGGCGGGGGCGCTGGCCACGCGGGCGACGGCCGGCGAGGCGGCGAGGGCCGTCTCGAGCGCGCGGGCCACCACGAGCGTCAGCGGGATCGCCACGAGCAGCGCGCCGAGCGTGGCCGCGATGACGACGGCGACCACGAGCCCCATGTCGTGGCGGTTGCCGACGACGGGGAGCACCCGCGTGTAGCAGGCGGCGAGGGCGAGCCCGACCATCGGCAGGCCGGCGAGCACGAGCGAGAGGCCGGTCAGCGCGGTGCGGGGATCGGCGGCCCGGCGCGCCCGGTGAGCGGCGGCGCCGAAGTCCGCGAGCTCGCCGGCCCGCGAGCCGCGCGCGAGCACGAGCAGCGCCGCGGTCAGCCCGAGGCCGAGGAGCGCCCCGGCGAGCGCGTGCGAGGTCGTCGCATACGCCACGAAGCGGAGCCGCGCCGTGACGCCCGGCACGAACTGGGCGGCGATGGGCCACGACCAGACCGCGTCGATGGCGCCGGCGGCCCCCGTCGCGATGGCCCCCGCGAGCACGCCCGTCCCCAGCAGCTCGGCGACGGGGCGCCGTGCGGGGACCGGCTCATCGGCGGGCATCGGCCGTGCAGCCTACCACCGCGTCGCGGTAGGTTCGCGGGCGTGACGCTCGCCCGTGCGCGCTGGCTGCTGCTCGGGATGGCCGCGGCCATCCTCGTCGGCCACACGCTCGTCTACGGCTTCGTCACCGACGACGCCTACATCTCCTTCGTGTTCGCGCGGAACTTCGCCGAGCACGGTCAGCTCGCGTTCAACCTCGGCCAGCCCGTCGAGGGCTACACGAATTTTTTGTGGACCGTGATCCTCGGCGCGCTGATGGTGCTCGGGATCTCGCCGGAGGCGTCGTCGCAGGTCCTCGGGATCGCGTGCGCGCTCGGGACGTTGTGGTTCGCGTTCCGCGTCGTCGAGCGGGCGCTCGGGCGGCCGAGCCTGTGGGCGTGCGTGCCGCCGCTGCTGCTGGCGTGCTCGTCGGGGTTCGCGTGCTGGACGTCGGGCGGCCTCGAGACGCAGCTGTTCACGGTGCTCGTGGTGGCGGCGCTCGACGGGTTTGTCGCCGCGGCCGCCGATCCGGCTCGGCGCGCGTCCTCGCGCGCGGTCACCTCCGTACAGGCGCCGTCGGCGGAGCCGACAAGCCGATCGTCGGAGACCGCGAATCTATTCGCGGTCTCCGAGGGCAGGGCGCTGCGCCGCATGGCGGTCTGCCTCGCGCTCGCGGCGATGACGCGGCCGGAGGGCGTGCTGATCGCGGCCGTCCTCGGCGCCGCGCGCTACCTGCAGCTCGTGCTCGCCCGCCGCTGGCTCCCCGGTCGCGCGGAGCTCGTGTGCGCGGCGTGGTTCCTCGCGCTGTGGGGCCCGTGGTTCGCGTGGCGCTGGCACTACTACGGCTATCCGTTCCCGAACACGTACTACGTGAAGGCCTCGGGCCCGTGGCAGATCGAGGGCATGGCGGCCGAGATGCACGCGCACGGCCTCTATTACATCTGGGCGTGGCTGTGGCAGACGAAGCTCGTCGTGGCGCTGCCGGTGGCGCTCGTCGGGCTGGCGGCGGCGCGGCCGCGCAAGGTGCCGGCGCGGTTCGCGCTGACATCGGCGTGCGCGCTGATGCTGCTCGTCTACGTGCCGTACGCGATCAGCGTCGGCGGCGACTTCATGGGCCTCCACCGCTTCATCATGCCGCTGTTCGTCGTGGCCGCGATCGCGGTCGCGCTCGGCCTCGAGTGGCTGAGCGGCCTCCTGCCGAACACGAACCGCGTGATGGCGGGCGCGGTGGCGGCGACGCTCGTGGTGCTCGGCTTCGCGGTGACGCAGATCCTGCTGACGCGCGCGTCGCTGCGGCCGGATAACCTCGCCGCGGATCACGGCGTCATCGACACGCCCGCGTTCCTGATCCTCTACACGGAGGACCGCGCCGCGATCGGCCGCGCGATGGCGCCGTGCTTTCACGAGGATGACTTCAGCATCGTGGGCGGCGCCGGGGCGCAGCCGTACTTCGGCCACATGCGCGCGATCGACGTGTTCGGGCTCGTCAGCGAGAAGATCGCCCACGACGAGCCGCGGATCCGCGCGCGCGCCGGGCACACGAAGTTCGCGTCGCCGCAGGTGCTCGCGTCGTACGACCCGACGTTCGTCTTCTCGTGCTACGCGCTGCACGGCAAGCCCGAGGCGCCGCCGATGGGGAACAGCTGGCAGTCGCCGTGCGACGCGGGGTTCTGGTCGCGGCTCGGCTACGAGGAGCTGACGATGCGCATCCCGGGCGCGCGCCAGTTCGGCGAGTACTACACGTTCTGGGCGAAGAAGAGCCGCGCGTTCACGTGTCCGGGCCTCGTGCGGCCGTGACCCCGCGGCTGCCGCGGTGGTGGGGCGCGGTCCCGGCGGCGCTCGTGGTGGGGCTGCTGCTCGTGCGCGCGGGGCTCGCAGGGGATCCGCTCGACCAGCTCGCGCCGGCGGCGGGCGAGGCGGCGGATCCGGCGGGCGCAGCGGCGCGCGCGGGGAGCCTCGACATCGCCCGCGGCGGGCCGGTGGTGATCGGCTTCCAGAGCGCGGGGCCGGCGCGGCTCGTGGTCGGCGCGTACACGGTTGTCCGCGCCGCGGACAAGGACTGCCACGCGATCACCGACGGCGTCGTGTGCCGCGTGCTCTTGCCGGCCGGACCGGCCGCGGTGCGGTTCGCGGGGCCGGCGGGCGCGCGGCTCGTGTGGTCGCCCGTCGGGCGGCGCGGGGATCCCGAGTACGTGCCGGCGAGCTCGCTCGTCGCCGAGCCGCCCGACCGCGCGGGGTTCGGCAGTGGCGCGGGCGCGTCGCGGGCCGATGGCGTGATCGCGCTCGCGCTCCTGGCCGTGCTCGCGGCGACGCTGCTGCTGCTCGTGCGCGAGCGGCTGGCACACGTGCCGCGCGCGCTGTGGCCGGCGATGGCGGCCGTGCTCGTGCTGGCGCTCGCGGTGCGGGGCTGGGATCTCGGCGGCTTCGGCCAGGCGTGGGACGAGGACACGAACTGGGCGGCGGGCCGCAACTACGTCTCGAACCTGCTCGGCGGCGACTTCGCCGCGCGCTCGTGGGGCTGGAACTACGAGCACCCGCCGGTGATGAAGTACCTCGAGGGCATCGGCGCGCTGCTCGCGGACGGCTTCGGGCCGGCGCGCGCGCTGTCGGCGCTGTGGACGGCGATCGGCTGCGCGCTGCTCGTGCCGATCGGCGCGCGGCTCTACCGGCTGCGGGTGGGCGTGCTCGCGGGGCTCGTCGCGGCGCTCCTGCCGCCGCTCGTCGCGCACGGGCAGATCGTGGGGCACGAGTCGCCGAGCGTCCTGTGGTGGACGCTCGGGATCCTGCTCGCGCTCGGCGTGCACGACCGCGCGCCGTCGGTGTCGGTGCTGCGGAGGCGGCTCGTCGGGGTCGGCGTGGTCGTGGGGATCGCGGTGGCGTCGCGCTTCGTCAACGGGCTCCTCGGCGTGCTGTGCGGGATCATCGTCGTCGTGGAGGCGCCGGCCGCGCGGCGCCGGTGGACGGCCGCGTGGGGCGCGGCGCTGATGCCGCTCGCGGCGGTGGCCACGGTGTACGCGGTGTGGCCGCGGCTGTGGCGGCACCCGCTCACCGCGCTCGGCGAGTCGTTCGCGAAGCTCGGCAAGTCGCACGCGCTCGAGCCGTTCCTCGGCGCGGTCACGAACCACCCCGGGCCGCACTACTTCCTCGTGTACCTGCTCGCGACGCTGCCGGTCGGCGCGCTGGTCGGCGTGGTCGCGTGGGCGGCGAGGAGCGCGCGGACGCGTGGGTTCTGGCTGCTGCTCGCGTGGCTGCTCGTGCCGCTGGGGGTCGCGCTGTCGCCGGTGCGCCAGGACGGCGTGCGCTACGTGATGCCGTGCGTGCTCGCGCTGGCCGTCGCGGCGGCGGCGGGCTGGGACGTGCTGGCGACGTGGCTCGCGCGCCGGGTACCGCAGGCGTTCGCGGCGTGCACGGCGGCGCTGGTCATCTACCTCGGCGTGGTGGACGTGCAGACGCACCCGTACTACCTCGACTATTTCGGCGAGCAGGTCGGCGGCGCGGGCGCGGTGGCGGCGCGCGGCTGGTTCGAGACGGCGTGGTGGGGCGAGGGCGTGGCCGACGCCGTGGCGTACGTGAACGCGCACGCGGCGCCGGGGGACGCGGTCTATCGCGACTGCATCGAGCCGGTGCACCTCGCCTGGTTTCGCGAGGACCTCTGGCCCGCGCTGGCCCACGACCCGGCCGCCGCGCGCTGGATCGTGGCGTACGCGCCGGTGGGGCATCGGTGCCCCGTGCCGGCGGGGGCCGAGCGGGTCTATGCGGTGACGAGCGGCGATCTGGTGCTCGCCGAGGTGTGGCAAGTCGCCCGGTGATGTGACCTGAGGCGCGGGGGCGTCAGCGGGTTTATCGCCTTCTAATGGTCAACCCGCGATCTGGCGCGCCGGGCGCCGCGTCTCGGCCTAGACTCGCGGCCGTGACGAAGTTGATGTTTCTCGTGGTCGCCGCCGGCGCGGGCGCCGGTGTTGCCTGTCGCAGCTCCAGCGAGACGCCGGACGCCCCGCACAGCGACATCGACGCGCAGGTCGACGCGCGGCAAGTGGTCGACCCCGACGACGGCGCGCCGATGCGCGGGCCATGCCTCAACAACCTCGGCACGGGCCTGACGACGGAGTTCGGTCGGCTCGACGGCTACCTGGTCTCGATCGTCCAGCCCGGCGCCCACGGCTGCAACGGCGACCAGAACCACGTCCACCTGCAAGTCCGCGCGCTCAACGAGACCTACGACATCGCGGTCAACGTCGGCGGCGAGAGCGGCAGCGACGACGTCCACACGCTGGCCGCGGACGTGACGCTCGGCGCCCCGTGGACCGAGGGCTGGCACACCGGTAACACCGTGCTCAACGACTACCCGTCGACGGAGAAGGTGCACTCGACCGACCTGCCGCTCGAGACGCGCGCCACGATCACGAGCGAGATCAGCGCCGACCTGGCGACGGCGAACCACATCAGCGTCTTCGCGACGGGCTACGGGACGGATGGCGCGCACCTGGTGCACCGCGAGGGCAACGGGCACGACGGCATGATCGTGACGCGCCCGCTCTCGACGGTCTCGCACGCGCGGTACTTCTCGTTCAGCGACCAGACGTTCTAAGGGGGCGGCTTTGCTGCGTGTGCGGGGCGCGGGGCGCTGGGCGGGCGTCGCCGCGCGACTCGCGCGGCGCTGACGAGAGCGCGAGCACCATCCGCGGCTGCCTCGCTCGGGGTTTGTCCGCGGACCCGGGCGGGCGACGGCGCTCCCGGCATTCGGTTCGATGCTTCGCGCGGGCCGACGCCGCGCAGCGGCGTACGCCTCGCGCAGCGCGAGGCAAAGAGCTGGACGCATCACGTACGCGCCTCGCGCCGGGGCGCGACTCGCGCACGTGGCGTACCGCGAACCCACTCGCGGGCGCGCCGCGGGTGGTTGCGACGACACGCCAGTTCGAATCACCGCCGCGGCTCGAGCCGAGTCCATGTCGACTCCGCCGGATCGAACCGATACTCCCGATGCCCCGCATCGGCTACGAAACTCAGATCGCTGCACATGAAGTCGACGACAAGGCCCTCTGGCGCTACCTGGATGGCTTCGCGGATGTCGAACGTCGGCTCGTCCACACAGCAATCACATAACAGGTCGGTCAGCGGCTGCAGAACCACACCAGCCACTTCGGCAGAGCGTTCGTTCCCATCGCGTGCCGCATTGAAGAGCGCCGCCGCCACCTCGCTGTAGGACATGACGGTTCCAACGCTACGCAAATAGCCGTCCCTGCGAGCACTCTTGCGATGCCAGCTGGAGGCGTGAACCGCCGGACCGTGATTTACGACGGAGCCGTCGCACGCCAGGTCGCAACAGATCAGCAGGACGACGGCTGCGATGGAGCGCTTCGCACGATTGCTGGATATCAGTCTCGCTTGATTCGACGAACGGGCAGTGGGGGACGCGCTATTTCGCGGGTGGGGCCGGCGTCGGATTCGTCGGGCCCGGGGTGGCGGCCGCCGCGCCCTGCTTCTTGCCCGTCAGCGTCCAGGACTGCGTGCAGTACGCCTTCTTCGTCGCGCTGCGGCTGTACTCGGCCACGAGCACCAGCTCCAGCGTCTTGTCGGGCGCCACGTGGCCCGCGATCGTGTAGGTGCCGTCGAGGCCGGCGACGGTGGTGGGCAGGACCTTCGCCGTCTTCGCGCTGATGCGGCCGTTCTTGGCCGTCGCGCCGGCCATCTGCGGCACGGTCTCGAGGTTGACGGTCAGGCTCGTGCCCTTCACGTCCACGCGGATCGTCTTGTTCGACAGGATCACCGGGATCGGCGAGCAGTTGTCCGCCATCTCGTCGATCTTGATGTCGTAGACGCCGGCCACGCCGTCCTCGGCGCGGGCGGTCTGAGCGGCCGCCCCGAGGACGACGAGCGACACGAGGAGAGAGACGAGCAGGATGCGCATGGTCATGGGTTGGACGCCGGGCCGAGGCCGGCGATTCAGCGAGTGTAACCCGGCGCCGCGCCAGCCAAAACCGGCGAGCTACGGGACCTGCGCCGTGCGCGGCGGGTCGCGGTAGATGACCTCGGTCTTCGTGCTCCGCACCTCGGCCGACGACCGCGCCACCACGATCACCGTGTTCGAGCCCGGCCACAGCGGCAGCTCGGCGCTGAAGTCGAGCGCCTTGCCGTCCTTGCCGCCGCGGTTGCTCTTGTAGAACACCTTGCGGCTCTCGATCTTCGCCGACTGGTTCGTCACGTAGACGTACACGTCCTCCACGTGGGTCTCGTCCGTCACGAGGCCCGCGAGCTTGTACGTGTCCGTGCTCGTCTCGAGGTTCTTGCTCGACAGCGCGATGAGCGGCGGCGTCGTGTTCCAGGCCGGCGCGTACGCGGCCGTGCCCGCCGCGCCACCCGTCAGCGCGGCCGTCGAGATGAAGCCGACCTTCGCCGTGCCGAGCTTCACCTTCGTGTACCCACCAAAGATGCCGACCGCCTCGTAGCTCGTGCCGCGCGGCGCCGTGCCCACCACGCTCGTGTCGTCGCCCGCGCCCGCGTGGATCGCCACGCCGGCCTTCGCCGTGACCGCGCCGCGCGCCGGGCCCTGCTGGACCACCGGCGCCACCTTGAAGTGCAGCTTCTCGCTGACCGAGCTATCGAGCGCGGCGTCGTACGTGATGAGCTCGAGGATCATCTCGTCGCTCTTGAGCGTCGAGTCCGTCGCGATCGGGAACTCGAAGTCCTTGGTCTGGCCGGGCGCCAGCGCCGGGTCCGCCGCGCCGGTCTCGAAGCGCGACTTGCCGAGCGCCACGCCATCGCCCGACGCGTTGCGCAGCATCACGACGTAGCCATCGGGGCTCGTCGGGCCCGCGCCGGTGTTCTTGATCTGCACCTGCAGGCGGAACTTCTCGCCGCGCTGGACGAGGCCATCGCCGTTGCTGTCATCGACGAGCTGGTACGCGTACGAGAACAGCGGGCGCGCGACGGCGTCGATCCGCAGCGCCGCCGGCGTCACGTGGGCCGGCGCGTTGCGCGCCTCGTGCGTCTCGACCTCGAGCTTGTCGACGCGGTCGAACGCGTCCTTCGGCGACTGGATCTGCGCGGTGTACGTCTTGGTCTCGCCAGGCGCGAGCTTGCCGATCGGCAGCTCGGCATCCTCGAACGCCATGTCGTCGGCCTGGATGCGCGGCAGCACGCGGTACGCGGTGCCGACGCCGGTGTTGTTCACCGTCGCGGTGACGCTGACGGTGGCGCCC
>JANXOM010000246.1 GCA_025353585.1 Deltaproteobacteria bacterium | reverse complement strand
CCCTGTCAGGGCCCGCGAATAAATCGCGGTCTCTGTCGATCGGCTTGTCGGCTCCGCCGCCGGCGGCTGTCCGGAGGAGATCGCCCGCGGAGACGCGGGCTCAGGGCGTGTAAGCCTTTCAGGCGCACGCGACCTGTCGATCGGCCCCGCTCGCCGAGGACCGGCGGCGTTGCCAGCACGGAGAAGGACCGCGCTGCACGAGCAGCGCCCAGGGGCGGCTCACATCAGGACGCCAGCGCCGCACGGGAACGTCGCATCGACGCTCGGGTTCGGCGTGGTCTTCAGCGTCGTGCAGGCGGTGCCGGTCAGGGTCACGGTGGTCGGGTTCGTCAGCGTCCAGTCGGTGCCGTAGGTCAGGGTCACGCCGTCGAGGGTGACGGTGCCGCTCGAGGCCTGGCTCGGGTCGATCATGCCGTTCAGCGTGAGGTCGCACGAGATCTGGCTCGCGATGATCTGCTGGAACGCGGCCTGGAGCGACGCGGGGTCGTTGCCCTTGTAGAAGGGCGCGTTCTGCCCGAAGGGCTCGCCGACGCCGGCGTTCGCCATGTCCTGGAGGTGCTGATCGGCGACGTCATCACCGACGGAGAGGATGTACAGGTTGATCCCGACGAAGTGCGCGGCGCCGGCGGCGAACACCGAGTTGCCGGTCTGGACGGCGGTGCCGTCGCAGGTGTTCGGCAGGCCGTCGGTCGCGAGGACGATGATCGGCGGGGAGCCGGCGGGCGCCGGGTTGGCGGCGAAGTCCGCGACGACGGCGTTGATCGCCTCGGGCGTCGGCGTGTTCGAGTCGGGCATGTTGGCCTCGATCAACGACTTGATGTTCGCGAGGTTCGACAGCGCGCGCGGCGTGGCCTTCGTCGTGGGGCACGTGTTGCCCGACGTATAGAGCATCGCGCCGAAGTAGATCTTCGACTCGAGCTCGGTGACGACGCCGGTGGACCCGACGAGCGCGTCGTGGACGGCGGTGTACTTCGACTCGCCGCCGGTGCCGCCTGCGAAGTTCTCCTTCATCGAGCCGCTCTGGTCGATGAGGAGCTCGATCGACGGGATGACCGCGGTGGCGGTGAAGTGGAGGTCGGCGCAGGTGGCGGCGTCGGGTTCGGGGCCACCGCTGCCGCCCGGGTTGTCGATGCAGGTGCCATCGGTCGAGCAGTGCGCGGTCGCGCCGCACTCGGTGCCGCCCTGCGTGCACTGCTGGCCGCAGAGTCCGTCGGGGGTGCAGTGGAAGCCGGCGGGGCAGGTGTTCGCGGCGCCGACGGACTGGTCGCAGGTCTGCGTGCACGCGGCCGGCTGGGTCGCCGTCCCGTCGCACTGGTCGACGCCGCCCTCTTGGTGCGGACCGCAGGCGAACGTGAGGCTGGACACGGCGAGGAGCAGCGCGGACCGAAAGCGAACCATGAGTGGTCCGTGAGCAAGCGCCGCGCCGATGTGGGGACGCGGAGATCCAGCTGATTAGGCTGGAGACAGTTGTCGCCGGCGCCGGTAGCGGCCCCAGGCACGGCGTTGTTTGCGCAACGATCTGCTCAACCTAGCGGCGGATCGAGGCGCCATGGCTAGTCGAGTGCGCGGGGTGGGGTGGTCGGAGAGCGGGGCGCGGGGCGCGGGGAGCGGGGAGCGGGGAATCGGGGATCGGGGAGCGGGGACCGGGGATCGGAGACCGGAATCGGCGATCGGAATCGGCGATCGGAGGGCGGAGATCGCAGTCAGAGTGCGGACCGCCCTGGCCGGGTCGGTTGGGGGCCGCCGTCGCCCCGGCCGCGCTGGAATCGCGCCGACCGCTTGAGCGGCGGTGGTCTGCACGCGATCGCCGCGGAGAAGAGCGGCCGTCGCAAGAGCCATCGCGAAGACGCTCGGCTCATGCTCGCGAGAACGCGAGCGGTGGTGCTTGCGGTCGTCACGATTCTCGCGCGTCTCGGGGCGGACGGGCGTAGCCCCCAACCGGCCCGGCAGGGTGGGAGCCCTGGGGGTAGAGGAGAACGGTATGTTCGTTGCCTATGACGTTTCTTTGGAGCTGATCGCGGAGCTGCGCGTGGTGATGCCCGCGAACAAGCGCCGTGACCGCAACCTGGCCGACCAGATCGGGCGCGCCGCCACGAGCGTCGCGCTGAACCTCGCCGAGGGGAGTTGCCGGACCGCGGGCGACCGGCGGCGCATGTACGAGATCGCGCATGGCTTCGCCGCCGAGGTCCGCGCCGCGATCGCGGTGGGCATCGCGTGGGGATGGATCGATGAACCGGCCGCGCTGCTCGCAACGCTGGATCGCCTGATGGGACTGCTGTGGCGTCTCACGCGAAGTCGCTGCTAGCTCGATGCTGTCCGGATTTCGGACAGCGCCCGGGTTGACAGGTTTGACACCGTCCCCACTCAAGAGGTCGAAGTTGTTCAGATCTTTTTGGACGGCGGGCTGACAGGTTTGACATCGTCCCCACGGGTGAGGCCCCAGAGCAGGCCCAGCAGGCGGTCGAGCGTATGGAGCACCGCCGCGGGCTCGCGGAGCCAGCCCCATGCAACGCCGATGGCGATGGCGGCTCGCACCTCTTTGGCCGAGCCGTACGCGGCCTCGTACATGCGCCGCTGATCGCCGGCGGTGCGTCCGCTGCCCTCCGCGATGTTGAGCGCGATGCTCGTGGCCGCGCGACCGATCTGGTCGGCGAGGTTGCGATCACATCGCTTGATGGCGGGCATGACCCCGCGAAGCTGACCGATCAATTCGAGCGAGACGTCGTATGCGATGAAGATGATCTGTTTCTCCTTCTGCCCCCAGGGCTCCCCGCCCACGCCGGGCCGGTTCGGGGGCTACGCCCGTCCGCCCCGAGACGCGCGAGAATCGTGACGACCGCCGTCACCGCCGCTCGCGTGCACGTGCGCAAGAGCCGAGCGCCTCGGGCTGGCTCTTGCCTACGCCCCCCATCTCCGCGGCGATCGCGTGCAGGGCACCGCCGCTCAGGCGGTCGGCGCGATTCCAGCGCGGCCGGGGCGAGGGCGGCCCCCGAACCGAGCCCGGCACGGGCGCCTCGTCTTCACGCCTCGCGAACCGCGAGCCGTCAGCCGCGAACCGTCAGCCGCGAACCGAAAGCCGTCAGCCGCGAACCGCCAGCCGCCGCCGCGAACCGCGAGCCGCCACCGCGAGCCGGCAGCCGCGAACCGCCACCGCGAGCCGCCAACCGCGAACCGCGAGCCGCCACCGCGAGCCGGCAACCGCCAGCCGCCCGCCGCGAACCGCGAGCCGCCCGCCGCGAACCGCGAGCCGCCCGCCGCGAGCCGCCGCCGCCCGCCGCCGCCGCCCCGCTTACTCCGCCGGCGTCGACGGCTTGCCGGGGCCCGGCGGCGTCGGCTTGATCGCCAGCTCGTACAGCATGATCAACGTCAGCACGACCGCGGCCAAGGCCACGAACGTGCCGGGGTTCATCGCCAGCACGTCGGCGTCGCCCGCGATCGCCACCGGGATCGCGATCACGATGCCCATCAGCGCCTCGCCCGTGATGAAGCCAGCGGCCGCGAGCAGCCCGTTGCGCTCGACCTCCTGCTTCCGCTCCTCGGACGCGTTCTCGCCGCGCAACGCGCGCGCGATGAAGTAGGCGATCAACCCGCCGAGAAAGATCGGCACGTTCAGCTCGAACGGCAGGTACACGCCGACCGCGAACGCCATGACCGGGATCCCGATCTTCGACTTCTTCGCCGCCAGCACGCTGTCCACCACGATGATCAGCACCGCCAGCGCCGCGCCGATGCCGACGATGTTCCAGGGCATGCCGCCGTCGAACACGCTGTGCGCCACCGAGCCCATGAGGTTCGCCTGGGGCGCCGGCAGGTTCTTGCTCCCGATGTGATAGGCGTCGTTGAGGAGGTTCAGCACCGGCGCCATCGTGAACGCGGCCACCACGACGCCGATGATCTGCATCACCTGCTGCTTCCACGGCGTCGAGCCGACCAGCTGCCCGCACTTGAGGTCCTGCAAGTTGTCGCCGCCGATCGCGGCCGCGCAGCACACCACGCCGCCGATGAGGATCGCGGCCACCGGGCCCGCCGGGCTCTTGAGCCCCATGCCGAGCAAGAGCAGCGCCGAGACGAGGATCGTCGAGATCGTGATGCCGGAGACCGGGTTATTCGACGAGCCCACGAGGCCGGCCATGTACGACGCCACCGCCGAGAACAGGAAGCCCGCGATGATCATCACCACCGCCATCACGGCCGCGATGAGCGGCGAGTCGACGAAGTGCCAGAAGATGAAGAACAGCGGGATGACCGACACGCCGATCGCGATGAGGATGATGTTCATCGGCATGTCGCGCTCGGTCCGCGGCACCTCGGCGCCGCCCGCCTTCTTGTCCCGATACGCCGCGAGCCCCGCCGTGATGCCGCCGAGCAGCGACTTCCGCAGCTTGACGAGGGACCACAGGCCACCGACGAGCATGCCGCCGACGCCGAGGTAGCGCGTGACGTACTTGTGGTAGCTGCCCGCCGCCTCGAGCGCCGTCAGATCGACGAGGATCTCGTCGAGCTTGAGCGGGATGTGCTTGGTGTGCTGCCACCACGCGAACGTCTCCTGGAAGTTCCAGTGCCAGCCCGGGAACGGGTTCGGGTTCGCGAGCCGCACGCGATCCGTGGCGATCGTCGACGGGGCGCCGAACGCGGAGAACAGCGGCACCGCGATCCAGCGGTTGATCGCCGCGCCCGCCATGATGACGGCCGCCACGTTGATGCCGACGATCGCGCCCACGGCCAGCAGCGCCGGCGACGCGTTGATGCCGAAGTAGAACGGCATGCCGGCCTTCGTCACGACGAGCTTGCCGCCGACGAGCCCGGTGACCGGCTGGACGATCCACGTCGCCGTCTCGACGACCTCGTTCCACAGCTGGAAGCCAGTCGCGCCGATCTTCACGACGGCCGCGATCGCGCCCGCGAGCACGAGCGTCCCGACGCCGCCGCCGCCCTCGGCGCCGACCTTGAGCACCTCGGCCGTGGCGACGCCCTCGGGGAACTGCAGGGGCTGATCGATGATGAGCGCGCGGCGCAGCGGGATCGTGAACAGCACGCCGAGGATGCCGCCGAAACCGGCGATGAGCGTCGTCTCGAGGTAGCTGAACCGGTCCCACACGCCGAGGAGCACGAGCGCCGGCAGCGTGAAGATGACGCCGGCCGCGAGGCCCTCGCCCGACGCGGCGGCCGTCTGCACGCCGTTGTTCTGCAAGATGTTGCCGGTCCGCAGCGCGCGCAGCAGCGCCATCGAGATCACGGCCGCCGGCACCGACGCGGAGACCGTCATGCCCGCGAACATGCCGAGGTAGGCGTTCGCGCCGGCCAGGATGACCGACAGGACCGAGCCCAGGATGATCACGCCCGCTGTGAGCTCCGGGAGGTTCTTGCTGGCCGGGATGTACGGCTCGACCTTGTCCGCCATGTTTCGCACTCTCACAACGCGGGGCGGTCAACGCAAGCGATGGCGAGGCTTTACGCGGTACGTTGGCACCAAGCCCGGGGTCGTGCGTTGGTAGTGGGTCTGCGCGCCGCCGTGCGCGTGATTTCTCGCGAGGAGAGCCTAGTGATCGTCCATCGAAGCCTGCTGACCGTGTTGCTGCTCGCCGCTGTCGCGTGTGGGGGGCACAAGGACGACGCGCCGCCGCCGCCGCCGCCGTCCGGCAGCGACGCCCCGATCGCGACCCCGGGCTCCGCCGCCGGCGATGGCTCGGGCTCCGGCTTCGAGCTCCGCCTCTCGAACGGCAAGCAGGGCAAGCCCGCGTTCGACCACGCGCAGCTCGCACCGGCCACGAAGCTGACCGACGCCGATGCCGCGCAGCTCCTCACGCGCGCGCAGCCGCTCCCCGCCTCGCCCGATGACAGGAAGAGCTTCGCGCTCCGGCCCGGCTCGCAGCCCGCGCCGCGCACGGGCACCGTGCAGACCGCGTCGTTCCCGCCCGCCGCGAGCACGCTGCGGCCCCCGCCGGCCGCGACCGCTGCGTCCGCGGCGCTCACCGTCTCGCGCTACATGCCGGAGGGCAAGGTCCCGCTCGCGCCCGAGCTGACGGTGACGTTCAGCCAGCCGATGGTCGCCGTCACGTCACAGGACGCGGCCGCATCGGTCCAGCCGGTCAAGCTCACGCCGCAGCCGAAGGGCCGCTGGCGCTGGATCGGCACGCGTACGATCCTCTTCGACCCCGAGGTCCGCTTCCCGCAGGCGACCACGTACACCGTCGACATCCCGGCCGGCACGAAGGCCGCGGGCGGCACGGCGCTCGCCGCGGCCACCCACTTCTCGTTCGAGACCCCGGCGCCCACGCTCGCGCAGTCCGTGCCGAGCGGCGGCGCGCCGCAGCGCACCGACGTCCCGATCTTCCTCGCGTTCGACCAGAAGATCGATCCGGCGGCGATGCTGCCGTTCATCCACGTCACGGCGAACGGCTCCGCGGCCCAGGTCCGGCTCCTCACCAGCGCCGAGGTCGAGACCGACAAGCCGCTCCGCAACCTCGCCGCCGCCGCGCACGCGAGCGAGCAGGACGGCCGCTGGCTCGCCCTCCGCGCCACGTCGGCGCTGCCCACCGACGCGGCGATCCACGTCGAGGTCGGCTCGGGCGCGCCGTCCGCCGAGGGCCCCAACAAGACGCCGGCCGCGCAGGGCTTCGACTTCCGCACGTACCCGCCGCTCAAGATCACGAAGGCCGAGTGCGGGTGGGGCGGGGGTGGTCTGGCGGATTGTCCGCCGGGAACGCCGTTCGTCGTCACGTTCTCGACCCAGATCGATCCCGACAAGCTCCACGACGGCCAGGTCACGATCGCGCCCGATGTCCCCGGCATGCAGACGATCGCGCAGGGCACGCAGGTCCTCGTCTACGGCGCCACCGCCGCGCGCACGAACTACAAGGCCAGCGTCGCGGCCGGCATCGCCGACGAGTTCGGCCAGACGCTCGCGAAGGGCGACTCGTTCGACTTCGCCGTCGGTGACGCGCAGCCGACGTTCTACGGCCCGCAGGGCCTCGTGGTCCTCGATCCGGCCGCGAAGGCGCCGACGCTCGATGTCTTCAGCACGAACTACCCCGAGCTCCACGTGCGGTTGTTCCACGTGACACCGGACGACTACGACGCGTACCGCCACTACGTCGAGAACCAGTGGAACCACGACCACATGCCGCCGCTGCCGGGCAAGCTGGTGTCCGACACCGTCGTCAAGACGGCCGCGGGTGACAACAAGCTCGTCGAGACGCACGTCGATCTGGCGCTCGCGCTCGGGACGGGCGGGCTCGGGCATGTCGTCGCCATCGTCGAGCCGCAGCCGTGGCACGAGACCTACGAGCCGCCGCGCCTCACCGTGTGGGCGCAGTCCACCAAGCTCGCCGTCGACGCGCACGTCGACGCCGAGCAGCTCGTCGCGCTGACGACGGACCTCGCGACCGGCAAGCCCGTTGCCGGCGTCGCCCTCTCGCTCGCGCCGGTCGGGGCCGCGGCGGTCACCGGCACGAGCGATGCGCAGGGCATGGCGACGCTGACGCTGCCGGACCAGCACAAGCACCTTCTCCTCGCGGCGCGTGGTGACGACGTCGCGTTCCTCCCGAGCGACCACGGCTACGGCGGCGGCGAGGACTGGTGGCACCAGACGCGCCCGCAGCAGCTCGCCTGGTACGTCATGGACGATCGCCACCTCTACAAGCCGGGGGAGACCCTCTCGCTCAAGGGCTGGCTGCGCGTGCTCGATCCGGCGAAGGGCGGCGACGTCGGCGGCTTCGCCGGCGCGGTCACCTCGATCACGTACAAGGTCCTCGATGCGCGCGAGGTCCAGATCGGCACCGGCACGCTGACCGTGGACGCGGTCGGCGGCTTCTCGACGACGATCGTGATGCCGGCCACGCCGAACCTCGGTTACGCGCGGATCGAGATGGACGCCGTCGGCAAGCTCGCCGGCCACTACGCTCACATGTTTCAGCTCGAGGAGTTCCGCCGGCCAGAGTTCGAGGTCCACGCGACCGCGAGCCAGGGCCCGTTCCTCGTCGGCGGCGGCGGCGATGTCACCGTCGACGCGAAGTACTTCGCGGGCGGCCCGCTCCCGAACGCGCCGGCCCAGTGGACGGTGTCGGCGAACCCGACGAGCTACACGCCGCCGAACCGCGACGACTACACCTTCGGCGCGTGGACGCCGTGGTGGGGCGGCGGCGGCGACGACGAGGGCATGGGCATGGAGATGGACGAGGGCATGGGCCGCTACGGCCGCGGTGGCCGCTACCAGCCGCCGGTGACGTGGCAGCTCGCGGGCAAGACGGACGCCAGCGGCGCCCACGTCCTCCACCTCGACTTCCTCGCCGTGCACCCGGCCCGGCCGATGTCCGTCGTCACGAACGTGATGGTCACCGACGTCAATCGCCAGGCCTATAACGCATCCGCGGCGATGATCGTGCACCCGGCGAGCGTGTACGTCGGCCTCAAGGCGAAGCAGGCGTTCGTGCAGCAGGGCACGCCATTCCCGATCGACGTCATCGGCGTCGACCTGGACGGCAAGGTCGCCCCCGGCCTCAAGATCGATCTGACCACCGTCCGCGTCGACTACGTCTTCAAGAAGGGCCGCTACACCCGCCAGGAGCTCGATCCGCAGACGTGCGCGGTCGTCGCCGCCGATGCGCCGGGCCACTGCGAGGTCGCTACGCCCAAGGGCGGCGAGTACCAGATCACGGCCGTCACGCACGACGCGCAGGGCCGCGAGAACCGCACGCAGCTCGACTTCTACGTGGCCGGCGGCGACGTGCCGGCGGCTCGCGAGGTCGCGCAGGAGCGCGTGAAGCTCATCCCGAACAAGAAAGAGTACGCCGCCGGCGACACCGCCGACATCCTCGTCATCGCGCCGTTCCCCGACGCGGAGGCGCTCGTGTCGTGGCAGCGCAGCGGCATCGTCAAGACTGAACGCATGACGCTCACGGGCTCGTCGACCACGCTCCACGTGCCGCTCACGGACGCGATGGTGCCGGGGCTGCGCGTGCAGGTCGACCTCGTCGGCGCCGCCGTCCGTGGCGGTGATGACGGCGCGCCCGATCCGAAGCTGCCGAAGCGCCCGGCGTACGCGGTGGGCTCCCTCGAGCTCGCGGTCCCGCCGCGCCAGCGCACGCTGACCGTCACGGCCACGCCGAGCCTCGCGAAGCTCGGGCCGGCCGAGAGCGAGACGATCGCGCTCGACGTCAAGGACGCGGCCGGCAAGCCCGTCGCCGACGCGCAGGTCGCGGTCATCGTGGTCGACGAGTCCGTGCTCTCGTTGACCGGCTACACGTTCCCCGACCCGACCGCCGTCTTCTACAGCGGCCGCAGCAGCGACGTGCGCAGCGTCTACGAGCGTGCGTTCGTCAAGCTCGCCAAGCCGGACCTGGCCGGGCTCACGGCGACCGGCGACCCGAGCCCGCCGGCCGAAGGCTATGCGGCGACGCGGCGTGGCGGTGGCCCCGGGGGCGGCGCGATGCCGGCCGAGGCGACGATGGGGGCCGCGGCGCCGATGGCACGCGCCAAGGGCGACAGCATGGCGCGTGACGAGAGCGGCGCGCTCGGGGGCGAGCGCGAGGAGGCGGCGGACAAGCCGTCGCCCGCGAAGCTCGAGCAGGCGGCGCAGCAGGCGCACACCGGGCCGATCGCGGTGCGCAGCAACTTCAACCCGCTCGCGGCGTTCGCGCCCGCGGTCAAGACGGACGCCGCCGGCAAGGCGAGCGTGACGGTCAAGATGCCGGATAACCTCACGCGCTACCGCGTCGTGGCGGTGGCCGTTGTAGGGGAGCGGCAGTTCGGCAAGGGCGAGAGCGCGGTGACCGCGCGCCTGCCGCTCATGGTGCGGCCGAGCCCGCCGCGGTTCCTGAACTTCGGCGATACGTTCAAGCTGCCCGTCGTCGTGCAGAACCAGACCGACGCGCCGATGACGGTGCGCCTCGCGGTCCGCACGAGCAACGCCGCGCTCACGGACGGCGCGGGCCGTCAGGTCACGGTGCCGCCGAACGACCGCGTCGAGGTGCAGTTCCCGGCGGCGGCCGAGCTCGCGGGTACGGCGCGCTTCCAGATCGTGGGCGTCGCGGGAGCGGCGTCGGACGCGGCCGACATCTCGCTGCCCGTGTGGACCCCGGCGACCACGGAGGCGTTCGCGACCTACGGCGTCATAGACGATGGCGTCATCAAGCAGGCGGTGGCGCTGCCGGGCAAGGTCGTGCCGGACTTCGGCGGCCTCGAGATCTCGACCACGTCGACGAACCTGGCGTCGCTCACGGACGCGCTCCTCTACCTCGTGCACTACCCGTTCGAGTGCGCCGAGCAGCGGTCGTCGCGGATCTTCGCGATCGCGGCCCTGCGCGACGTGCTGACCGCGTTCCACACACCGAACATGCCGGCGCAGGCCGAGCTCGAGGCGAGCGTGGCCCTC
Organism: Deltaproteobacteria bacterium; assembly: GCA_025353585.1. Classification (GTDB taxonomy): domain Bacteria; phylum Myxococcota_A; class Polyangia; order Haliangiales; family Haliangiaceae; genus JABFXX01. The sequence goes on along the minus strand of JANXOM010000246.1, from coordinate 12,901 downwards.
GATGTCGAGCACCTCTCGCAGATGCAGAACAGCGACGGTGGCTTCGCCTACTGGGATCGTGGCTACCCGTCGGAGCCGTACCTCTCGATCTACGTGACCGAGGCCCTCGCGCGCGCGAAGGCCAAGGGCTTCGCGGTGCCGGCGCCGATGCTCGCGAACGCCCTCCAGTTCGCGAAGACGATCGAGAACCATATTCCGGGCTTCTACTCGAACGAAGAACGCTGGGCGATCGAGGCCTACGCGCTCGTGGCACGCAAGCACCTCGGGGACCTGGACATCGCGAAGGGCCAGGCCCTCCTGCGCACGGCCGGCGGCGCGGACAAGGTCTCGATGGAGACCGACGGCTGGCTCCTCTCCGTGTTCGCCGGGGCGCCCGCGGCGGCCACCGAGCGCGCCGCGATCGTGCGCTACGCGACGAACCACGTCAGCGAGACCGCGGGCGCGGCGAACTTCACCACCGGCTACGGCGACGGCGCATACCTCTTGCTCGCGAGCGATCGCCGCGTCGACGGCGTGATGCTCGACGCGCTGATCGAAGAAGACCCGAAGAACACGCTGATCCCGAAGCTCGTCACCGGCCTCCTCGCCCACCAGAAGGCCGGCCGCTGGGGGAGCACGCAGGAGAACGCGTACGTGCTCGTGGCGCTCGACCGCTACTTCAACACTTACGAGAAGACGACGCCGAACTTCATCGCGCGCGTCTGGCTCGGCGCGGACTACGCCGGCGACCACGCCTTCCGCGGCCACACCACGGAGACGGCGGCGATCGCCGTGCCGATGCGCGAGGTCGCGACGCATGACCACAGCGACCTCACGATCCAGAAGGACGGGCCGGGTCGCCTCTACTACCGGATCGGCATGTCGTACGCGCCGGCCAACCTGAAGATGGACGCGGCGGACTACGGCTTCGTCGTCGAGCGAAAGTACGAGGCCGTCGACGACCCGGCGGACGTCACGCATGACCCGGACGGCGTGTGGCACTTCCGGGCGGGGGCGCGCGTCCGCGTCCGGCTCGCGATGGTTAACGAGAACCGGCGCTACCACGTCGCCCTCGTCGATCCGATGCCGGCCGGCCTCGAGGCGATGAACGCCGCGCTCGCGACCACGGGCCCCATCCCGCTCGATCCGACGGAGCAGGCGTCGCGCGGCGGGTACTGGTGGTGGTACGGCCCGTGGTACGAGCACCAGAACCTGCGGGACGAGCGCGTCGAGGCGTTCGCGGCGCTGCTGTGGGAGGGCGTGCACGACTACACGTACGTCGCGCGGGCGACCACGCCGGGCAGCTTCGTCGTGCCGCCGACGAAGGCGGAGGAGATGTACATGCCCGAGACGTTCGGTCGCAGCGCCTCGGATCGCGTGGTGATCGAGTAGTCTCCACGCGTGCTCGTGTTCATCGACGGCAATGATCTTCGGCTCGCGGAGATCGCGCAGCTGCTCCCGGGGCGGCCGCTCGTCGTCGAGGCGCTGACCGCGGGCTTCGCGACGGCGGCGCCCGAGCCGGAGCAGAAGGCGCGTGACAAGGTGGCGGCCCGTGCGACGACGGGCGTCTGCTTCGCCGAGGCCGTCGATCTGACCACGGCCGACGGCAAGAGCCTGCGCCTCGAGCTCGACTCCGAGAACGAGAACCGGTTCTGCAAGTGGCTGCGCGAGACGCCGGCGATCATGCAGCTGCGCGTGGCGTTGCGCCGCGCCGACGGCACGATCGAGCTGTTCGCGGCCGCGTGCTCCGGCGTCATCGCGGTTCGGCCCGCCGGGCCGCTGCTGCTCGGCTGGGACCGCCTGTTCGTCGAGGACGGCGCGGCGGGGACGATGGCGGAGCAGTGCGCGCGCGGCGAGGTCAGCGCCCTGCGAACGGCGGCGTACGCGAAGCTCGCGACCGCGCTCGCGCGAGCGTAGCGCCCCGAGCGGCCGGAGCGTTTAGCCCAGCGTCGTCGGGTCCGCGCCCTTGATGCCGTCGACCTTCGCGCCGGCAAACCGCGCCGTCCCCACGTGCTCCGCGCCGGTCAGATCGGCGTTCGACATCGTCGCCTCGCGGAAGTCGGCGTTGCGCACGTTCGCGTTGCGCAAGTCCGCCGACCGCAGGTCCGTGCGCCCGAGCTCCGCGTCCGCGAGCTCGGCGCCCGTGAGCACCGCGCCGGACAGATCCGCTTCGTTGAGGTCCGCCCCTGTCAGGTCGGCTTTGACCAGGTTCGCGCCGCGCAGACGTGCGCCCCGCAGGTCGGCCCGCCGGAGGATGATGCCCGAGAGATCGCGCGCATCGCGCAGGTTCTGCACGCGCGAGAGTTGCACGGCGCTCATGTCGACGCCGACGAGCTTCGCGCCCATGAGCTCGGCATCGCCGATGTTGGCCGCCTCGCGCGCGACCGCGTTGGTCAGGTCGGCGTCGCGGAAGATCGCGCCCTGGAGATCCGCGCCGAAGAGGTTCGCGCGCTCGAGGTTCGCGTTCGTGAAGTCACACAGCTCGAGCTTCGTCCGCACGAGGACGGCGGAGACCAGCGTGCAGCCGATCATCACCGCCGACGTCAGGTTCGCGCCCGTCATGTTCGCGAACGAGAGATCGGCCCCCTCGAACTTCGCCTCGCGCAGGTTCAAGACGTGCCGCAGGTCGGTCCCGAGCAGCTTCGCGCCGCGGAAGTCGGCGTTGCGGAGGTTCGCGCCTCGGAGCTTCGCCGAGGACAGATCCGCGCCGCGGAGATCGGCGCCGTCGAGGTCCGCGTTCTCGAGGTTCGCCCCGGTCAACCGGGCGCCGGCCAGCTTGGCGCCCTTGAGCTCGATGCCGCTCAGGTTGCCGCCTTCGAGGTTCGCGTGCTCGAGCAGGGCCTCGCGGAAGTTGACGACGCCGCGGAGCTGGGCGTTCGTCAGATCGGCGCCCGACAGATCCGCGCCCGCGAGGTTCGTCTTCCACAGGCTCGCGCCGGTGAGGTTCGCGCCGCGGAGGATCGTGAAGCGCAGATCGGCGCCCTCCAGCGTCGCCCGCGACAGGTCGGCCCCCTCGAGATCGCAGCGCGACATCAGCGCGTCCCGCGCCTTCACCGCGACGAGCTTGATGCGCTTGGCCGCGATCCGCGTCAGCGACGTGCGCTCGAGCTTCGCGTCGGTGAGATCCGCGTCCGCCATGCTCGCCCCGTGCAGATCGGCGCCCGAGAGGTCGCACGCCGTCATGACCGCGCGGTCGAGCTTCGCGTCGCGCATCTCGATGTTCTCGAAGTGGCCGTGGTTCGCCGTCACGCCGGTGAGGTTGGCCTGCGTGAGGCGGGCGCCGACCGCGTGGACGTACGCCAGCGTCGCGTTCTGGAACGTCGAGCCGGTGAGCACGGCGCCCGTCAGCCGCGCATGCGCGAGGTTCGCGCTGGCGAACTTGGTGTCCTCGCCCTCGACCTTCTCGAGGTCGGCGCGCTCGAGGTTCGCGTGCTCGAAGCTCGTGTGGTTGAGCTGCGCCTGGCGCAGGTTGACGCCCGGGATCTCGGCGGCAGCGAGGTCGACCGACGACAGATCCGCGCCTTCGAGCCGCGCGCGCTCCAGGTTCTGCGTGGACCGGAGGTCGGTGTTGGCGAGGTTCGCGCGCCAGAACTCCGTGTTCTCCACGTTCGCGTCGGCGAGCTTGGCGCCGCGGAGGTCGGCGTAGCGAAAGCTCGCGGCGCGGAGGTTCGCCTCGGTGAGGTCGGCGCCGACGAGATCGGTCTGGTGGAGGTTCGCGTCCTCGAGATCGCAGCCCGTCAAGACGGCACCGTTCATCCGCGCCCCATGGAAGGACGCGCGCCGGAGGTCGGCCCGCGAGAGCTGCGCGCCGGGCAGCTCGGCGCCGTTGAGGTTCGCGCCGACCATCACGATCGCGCGATCGGACGCGACGGACGCGGCCTTCACCGTCGCGGCGCGCGGCGGCGGTGGTGCGGCCGGCTCGACGCGTGGGGGAGTCGTTTGCGCAGGCGGGGGCCCCGGCGGGGGCGGCGGCGCCGGGGGCGACGGCGCCTGGGCCGCGAGGGGCACGGGCGGCGCGACCGGCCGCACCATCGGCACCGTCGGCACCATCGGCGGCTGCCCTTGCGTGCTCGCCCGTGAGACCACGGGTCCGGTCTTCGCGCGGGGCGTCTCGTCAGTCTTCTTTGCGTCCATTCAACGACCAGCGTAACTCAGGCGCGCCGACGAATGGGCTCCGAGACTCGCTCGTCTCGCCGCGCCCATGCACCCACACGCGGTCCGCGTCAGTTCGTGGAGAGCAGATGATCGAGGTTCTTGCCGGCGCGGCGGAAGATCTGCTTCATCATCGCGCGCACGGCCGGCGTGAGCAGCTTGCCAACCGCGGTCGGGTGGCCGGCCATGACCCAGTCGAGGCGCGTGCCACCGGCGTCGGGCGCGAGGCGGTAGTCCTCGGCGAGGCGGTCGGCGAGCGGTGAGGTCGAGCCGACCATCGTGAACGCGAAGCGCTTCCCCGGCTCCCACGCGATGATGCGCTCGCGAAACGTGCCGAGGAGCGTGAGCGCCACGTCGCGCTCGGCGCCGACCTGTGCTTCGCCCTTGGTCCACGCGGCGCGCGTCATCAACGGGAACCAGCGCGGCCACGTGTCGGGATCGGCGAACGCCTCGAACACGTGGGCCGGGGGCACCGCGAACCGGGCCGTCGCGACGATCCGCAGCGGCGCGGTGTCGAAGAAGGCAAGGTCGGTCGGCTCGAGCGTCTTCACGCGACGAGGATACCTCGCCGGGACGTCAGAGCTTGCTTTTGAGCTTCGCGATCGTCGCCGCGCTCTCGGCAGACGTGTCCGCGGCGAGACAGCGGGCGGCATCGCGGACCGCGGGGAGAGACGCGCCCGGATCGACGACGAGCACTCGGATCGCGGCGACGCCCGCGGCTCCGAGCGCGGCGAGCGCGCCGGCCGAAGGCTCGCTGGACAGCTCCGCGCACAGCGCCTGCGCGGCCGCGAGCGCGTTACGCGGCACGGTGTCGCTCGTGACGACCGCGACGAGCGCGGCGCGCGCGTCGGCCGGGACGGGCGACGGCACCAGCGCCAGGCCGGCGGAGCGCACGGCGGGATCCGGATCGGTGAACACCGCGGTGGCGTCGAAGCCCAGCGCGCCGGGCGCCGTCACGTGCGTCAGCGCGGCGGCCACCGCGAGCGCGTCGGCGCGGACCTCGATCCAGCGGTCGCGGCGCACGGCGAGGGCGCGCCAGGCCTCGGCGCCATCGGCGAGGTCCTCGGGCGCGAGGTCATCGGGCAGGTCGCCGCGGCCGAGGCTCGCCGCGATCGCGCGCGCGGCATGCGCGGCCGGGATGGCCACGCGGCGGTCGGCGCCGGCGGCCAGGCGCGCGAGCGGCGCGAGGAGCTCGGCGCGGTCCTCGGTAGACGGCGCGGCCGCGATGCCGGCGAGCACCGTCGTTCGGTTCGGCGAGCCGAGCGCGCGCTCGACCACGGCCGGCCCCGCGAGCGCGCCCTGCCGCGCGGCCTCCTCGAGATCGCCGCGCTCCATCGCCGCCGTCATCGCCGCGATCCCCGCGGCGGCCACCAAGATCAGCACCTCAGGATCATCGCACTCCTTGGCGGCCCTCGTGGCGTCGTGGCGTCGCGGCGTCCTGGCGGCCAATCCGGCGCGTCGTCGAGAATCCTCGCAGAAAAATTGACAGCGTGATGATGCGTTCAGTACGGTGTCTCTGTTCAGTACTCTCTCAAGCAGGTGATCTAGTGGCCGATGCTCTGACGTTCCGACAGCGTGAAATCCTCGATTTCATTACGGCTTCCATCGTCGAGCGCGGCTTTCCGCCGACCTTGCGCGAGATCGGCGAGCACTTCACCATCCGCTCCACGAACGGCGTGAACGACCACCTGAAGGCCCTGGAGAAGAAGGGTCACCTGCGCCGCGAAGACCTCAAGTCGCGCGCGATGCGGCCGATCTCCCCGGACGACGGCGCGGACGTGATCCCGCTACGCGCGCGGGGGACCGGCCTGCACGAGACCCTCGACGCCGACCTTTGCGAGATCCCGATCCTCGGTCGCGTGGCCGCCGGGCAGCCGATCCTCGCCGTCGAGAACGTGCAGGACACGGTCAAGATCGACCGCATGCTGCTGGGCGGCGGGAGCAACGGTAAGGACGTGTTTGGCCTCAAGATCGTCGGCGAGTCGATGATCGAGGACGGCATCCTCGACGGCGACTACGTCTTCGTGAAGAAGACCCCGAGCGCGGCGAGCGGAGAGATCGTCGTCGCGATGATCGAGGGCGAGGCCACGGTGAAGCGGTACTTCCCCGAGGGTGACCGCATCCGATTCCAGCCGGCGAACTCGAACATGCACCCGATCATCGTGCGCAAGGTCGACTTCAAGTCGGTCGACATTATCGGCATCGTCGTCGGCGTGTATCGCAAGCTTTAACAGTGCGTTAGGCCGGCGGGAGCGCCGAAGCCGGGCAACGGCTTTCCAGGTTCCCTGTGTCACACTCAGTCGCAGTGCCACGTCAGCGCGCATACCGCAGCCACTGGCTGTGGATCCCGGCGCTGCTCCTCTCGTCGCTCGCGCAAGGCGCGATCTTGGTCACGTACGAGGTCACGCGGCCGATACCGGATCCGGTCCTGACGATCCGGCTCGACGGCGCCGGTGACGGGCAAGTGCTCGTCACGCGCGTCGGTGACAACGCACCGATCCTCCGCTGCAGCCAGGCGCGCTGCGACGTCGCGGTCGCGCCAGGCACGCAGGTGCATCTGACCGCGGTGCTCGGCGAGGACGCCACGTTCGCTGGCTTTCACCAGTACCCGATGCGGACGCCCGCCGCGCTCGAGCCGTACCTCGGCGATCCGCTCGCCGCGTGCGTCGCCACCGGGAACCCGCTCACCGACGGCGCGCGGGATGCGCTCGATTGCCCGATCACCGTCGGCGCCGACACGCAGGTCAGCGCGGAGTTCGGCGAGCAGCCGAAGGAGGTCAACGTCGCGCTCGAGACGCCGCGCATCGAGGAGCTGATCAAGCCGCTCTCGCCGCCAGCGCCGCCGAGGCCGATCGAGCCCGAGCGCCTCGAGGACAAGCCGCTCGAGGTGGCGATCGCGCCGTCGCCGAAGGTCGTGCCGCCGCCGCCGGTGCTCCAGCCGCCGCCGCCGCCGCCCGAGCCGGCGAAGCCCAAACAACCGCCGCCCCCGCCGCCGCCGAACATGACGATGGTCGAGGTCAAGGACAAGCACGTCGTCGACAAGGCGCCGGACGACGCGAAGTTCCTCTCCGACAAGAACCGCGACACCGACGAGGAGACGCGCGCCACGCAGACGAACCTCGACAAGGAGTCGGAGGGACAGGCCGTCGCTTCGAAGGAGAGCGACGACCACTCGAGCAAGGAGGTCGGCGGCCCCGACGACAAGATCCGCCAGCTCGAGGAGACGGACAAGACGACCGACAAGCACCTGAAGGAGACCGACCACTCCGGCCAGGACACCACCGCGAAGGGCGCCATCCGCGGTGACGAGGGCAACAACGGCGAGGAGGGGACGGGCGAGAAGCGCGACCCGGGCCTGCTCTCGATGCGCGAGATCGGCGGCCGCGGCGCGATCACCGACCAGGGCAAGGACGGCAAGAAGGTCGGCAAGCACGGCGCGCCCGGCGTCAACACGCCGCTGTCGAGCAACGACTACGAGCGCATCATGGGCAAGGAGAAGGTCGACGAGGAGCGCCAGGTCGCGGCGCGCAAGATGTCGAGCAAGAAGGGCCGCTGGGAGAAGAAGCTCGACGCGATCAAGAGCTCGCTCGAGAACTTCGTCCCCGACGTGCGCCCCGGTAACCAGACCGCGCTCAAGACGCGCGCGCACCCGTACGCGCTCTACATCGCGCGCATGCACCGCCGCATCCACGAGCTGTGGGGCTTCGGCTTCCTCGAGCAGCTCGACAGCAAGGGCGCCGACGACCCGCTCAACGATCCGAACCTGTGGGTGAACATCGAGATGTCGATCAACCCCGACGGCACGGTGCACAAAGTCACGATCGCCCACACCTCCGGCAAGACGGAGTTCGACGTCGCCGCGGTCGACACGGTCATCACCGCCGGTCCCTACGAGACGACGCCGGAGGCCATCCGCAGCGTGGACGGCCGCATCTACCTGCGCTGGGGCTTTTATCGCAACTGGCGGCAGTGCGGCACGTTCAACGCCGAGCCGTACATCCTCTCCGAGGTGCCCGACGACGGCGGGACGGGCGCGCTCGATGGCGACCAGCAGGCGACCGGGCCGCACGTCCCCGGCTCGAAGCACAAGCCGACGCCCACGGGCGAGAAGCCGGTGACGCCGGACGACGGCCTCGCCAAGCAGGCGGTCTCGCCCGAGTCGTCGGTGACCGACAAGCAGGCGCTGTTCGCCGCGAACCTGTTCGTCAGCGCGTTCGCGACGGCCGAGGTCGACAAGCTCGTGAAGTACTCGACCGTGCCGTTCTACGCGGGCGGCAAGGTCGCGGCCCAGACCACGGGCGACCTCAAGGAGATGTACAGCGGGATCATCGTGGAGTCCGGTCCGATGAAGGACTGGAAGCTCCTGACGCCTGTCGAGTACGGCGGCGGGTTGCCGGCCGGCAACCTCGTGTTGCAGGTGCACACCACGAAGACGGCGCTGGCCGTCGTGCTCACGAAACAGCCGTCGGGCGACTGGCGCGCGACGCAGCTAGCGCATTGACTACGGCGCGGCGGCGACTTCCTTGAGGACCTTCGCGGCGAAGAGCCCCTTGGGCCCGTTCGCCTCCTCGTACTCGACGGTCGCGCCCTGATTCAGGGTGCGAAAGCCTTCGCCGGTGATGGACGAGTAATGGACGAACACGTCCTTCCCGTCGTCAGCCCGGCTGATGAAACCGTAGCCCTTGGCATCGTTGAACCACTTGACGGTACCGAGCGCCATCTTCTCCTCCTCGACCAGGCCACACCCGTGGTGGCTTGATCGAGTTGAAACATTCGCCGCACCTCACCTCAATCCATTTCTGCGAAAAGCGACCCGGCGGTAGAAATGTTCATGCTGGGCGAAACACGCGAAACGACACGAGTAACGCACGCTACGCTCTGAACCTCGATGTCACATCTTGCTAGCCGTGACGTGCCCGGCAAAGGTTGCACACCCGGGGCGGCGTGGGCCGCGATCGTCGCCGTCGGGTTGGGTTGCTCGTCGACGGCCGGCGGCCCGCGACGCGCGCCGCCGCGGGCTTCACCGTCGAGCGACGCCGTCGCGCCGACCGGTCGTGATGCCAGCGTCGCGTCGCCCGCACCCGCGCCGCGCGCCCCCGCGCCCCACGGTGGCGTGATCGCGCTCGTCGCGGTCTCCGATGCCGGCGATGCCGCCGTGTCCATCGACGAGCTCGGCGAGCTCCGGGTGTGGCCGAGCCTCGATGGCACGGCGCCGCCGGTCCCTGTTCTGGGGATCGCGCAAGCCGCCGAGGTCGCGCTCGCGCGGACGCCCGAGGGCCTGCTGATCGCGCTGCGCGATACGGTCGGTGATCTCGAGCTGCTGCGGCTGACGGCGACCGGCGCGGAGCTCGGTCGCACGCAGATCCCCGGTGGCGCGCACTTCGAGCAGATCGCGATCGCGGGTGAGAGCGTGCTCGCGCGGCGCAGCGATCACGTGCTCGTGCGGTTCGATGCGCGCGGCGGCGGCGGCGTGATCCTCGCCGCGCCTCCGGGCGAGCAGCTCGGCGGGCTCGCCGCGCGCGCGGGCGGCGCGGTCGCGATCACGGGCGACAGCGAGCACGGCTTTCACACGGTGCGGGTCGTCGACCTCGTGGGCGGCGGGCTCCGCTGGGGCGCCGCGACCGAGCTCCTCCATCCCGCGACGGCGCACCTCGCCCTCTCGCCAAGCCACAAGCGCCTCGCCCTGGAAGCCGCGGCGGACAGCACGATCGAGGTCGTCGACCTCACCACGGCGCCCGTCACGCGCCTCTTGCTCGAGCCGGCGGAGGGCGCCGACGTCGCCCCGACGCTCGCCTTCATCGACGAAGATCGCCTCGCGATCGCCGGGCGCACGCTCGCGTGGCGCCGCGCGACCGGAGCGCTCGGGGCTGCGGTGGCCGCGGTGGCCGCGACCACGCCGGCCGGCGTGGAGGTGGTGGCGCGCGGCGCGGCGGGCGACGGCGTGTTCGTGGCGAGCAACGGCGGCAGCCTCGTGCTCGCCACGGATCAAACCACGCGCTGGCTCGGTTATCGCGTGCTTCCCGACGCGCACCTCGCGGTCGACGGTGCCGGACACTTCGTCCTCGGGCCGGTCGGCGGCGCGCTCGTGTGGCTCGACGGTAGGCTCGTCCAGGGGCGCCGGCTCGAGATCCCCGCCGAGGACGGCGCCGGGATCTCCGCCGACGCGGTCGCCCTCGACGCGACGCACGTGGTCGTGTCGCGCACGCGGGGCGCGGGCACGGTGACGATCGAGCTCGTCGACGCCGAGCACCCCGCCACGCCCGTGCCGATCGCGACGCTCGGCGGCATGCCGCCGATCTCGTTCGATGTCGCGCGGAAGACGATGCTCGTGCAGACGAGCGGGCGAGCCGAGCGCTACGTGGTCGATCTCGCGACGCAGCGGGCCATCAAGCTCGCGCCGCTCCTCACGCGCCCCGGCGTCGAGCACATCTGGCTCACGGATCCCGCGCGCGCGAACGGCGTCATCGCGTATGCGTTCTCGGCCGGCGCGGACGGCAACCACTTCGACGCGTACACGGAAGCTCCCGGCAACACCGCGCCGGTGCCGTGGCGGCCGACGACCGGCAGCCCCCAGCCGACGCCGAAGCTCGTGACGGCGGACGGGACGGCGTACGACCTCCTCGAGGACCACACGCTCCTCGTGCGGCGCGGCGCGACGCAGACGCGGGTGAAGCTGCCCGCCGACGTCGTCGCCTTGCAGATCGGCGCGGTGAGCACCGCGGGCGAGCTCGTGATCGTGCTGACGGAGCACGAGGCGATCGCCGTCGACCGGCGCGGCGCGGTGCGCTGGCGCGTGCCGTCGTCACCGTACGGCAGCGCTACGTTCGCCAGCGATGATAGCGAGGTCGTCATCGGTACGCCGGGCGGGCTCGTGGCGGACGACGCCGCGACGGGCGCGCAGCTCGCCGTCGGCTGTGGCTGGAGCTTCGGCCTGTGGACCGCGCCGATCCGGGACCGCACGTTTGGCCAGGCGCCGGTGTGCCTCGAGTAGGGGCTACCAGCGGACGACGAGCATCGCCGACGCGCCGATGACGAACCGCGCGTGAGCGAGGCCATCGAGCACGAGCTCGCCCGTCGCATCGAACGCGACGCCGAGCGGGCCGACGATGCCGAGCGTGGTGCGCAGACCGCCGCCGAAGAGCGGCGCGCGCGCGTCGAGATCCGCCCCGGCATCGACGTGGAACGCGAGCGCGAGCCGAGGACGCGCGGCGGCCGCCTCGAACAGGAGGCCGGCGCACAGGAGGCCGTGGTGATCGCCGTCCGCCCCGCGCAGCGCGACGAGCGCGCCGTAACGGTCGAGCGCGCCGCCGGGCAAGAGATCGATCTCGGCGTCGAGTCGCGGACGCGCGCCGTCGCCCTCGCCGGCAAGCAGGACTGAACCGCCGGCGCCGACGCTGCCGTGCCAGGGCCGCGGGTCCGCCGTCGCACGCGTGGCCGCGATCGCGAGCTCGAGCGCGGCCACCGCGAGCGCGCGGGTCACACCGTGATCCGGCCCGCGGCCTTTACCGACGTGCCGGGCTGCAGCTCGTGCGCGGCGAGGATCGTGATCTCGGGTAGCTCGGGCTCGAGGAGCGCGCGCAGGTGGCGGCGCACGTCGGCCGACGTCAGGATCACGGCGGGCCCGGTGCCGACGCCGGCGCGGACGGCGGCCACGATGTCCTGCGCGATCGCCGGCTCGAGCGCGAGGATCTGCGCGCCATCGCGGCGGTCGATCGACGTGCGCAGCGCGTCCTCGATCATCGCGTCGACGGTGTAGACAGCGAGCTGTCCGCGCGGCGCCCAGCGCGCGCTGATCTGGCGGCGCAGCTGCCCGCGCAGGTGCTCGATCAGCGCCGGCACGGCGCGCGCGCCGAAGCTCTTCGCGTCCTCTGGTAGCGGCGCCACCGCGATCGCCTCGAGCACGGCGGCGAGGTCGTCGAGCGGGACGCGCTCGCGGGCGAGCCCGCGCAGGACCTCGGCGAGGACGGGCAGGGCGATCACGCGCGGCACGACCTCGCGCACGAGCACCGGCGACGCGATCGCCGCGTGCTCGACGAGCGCGGCCACGCGATCGACGCCGATGAGCTCCGGCGCGAGCTGCGCGAGAGCCGCCGGGAGCTGCGCGCGCAGCTGCTCGAGCGTGGAGGCGGCGAGCCACACCACCGGCGTGGCGTCGATGGCCAGGCGACCCGGTGGGGGTACACATGTTGTCGAAGTGCCCGCCCAGGTAGAGGACGGTGCCGATCAATGTGACAGCCTGGATCCCGCCGTCGGTCTGCACGGTCCAGACCTTGGCGCCGTTGGTCAGCGATGCGGCGCCCGCGTTGCCCCCGGAGCCGTTGCCGCCCATGAACAGCGTCGTGCTGCTCGCCGTGAGCGAGGCGACCGGCCAGCCGGGGTGGAAGAACCAGCTGTGCACGGCCCCGGTCGTGGCGGACAGGCTGACGAAATGCTTCTGGACGGTGTCGGCGTTGATGCTGACGAAGTCGCCACCGGCGTAGACGGTCGAGCCGTCGCTGGACGCGAGCAGGGCTCGGACCGCGGCACTGGCCGACGGATGCCAGGCGGTGTCGAGGGTCCCGGTCGTGGTCAGGGACGCCAGGCCCGCCCGGGCGACGCCGTTGACGGTGGTGAAGGTTCCGCCCAGGAAGATCCTGCTGCTGGTCACTGCGATCGCCATCACCTTGTTGTTCGCGGTGGGGGCGAAGGATGTCAGCGCGCCGGAGCTCGCAGACAGCGCGGCCACCTTCATGCGTGACGTGCCGGCCACCTGGGAGAACAGACCACCGAC
>JANXOM010000187.1 GCA_025353585.1 Deltaproteobacteria bacterium | reverse complement strand
CGATCGCGACCGCGCCGCCGAGGCTTGCGCCCGCGCTCGCGCCCGCGCGCCGGAGCTGCCCGAGGCGCTCGAGCTCGAGGCGCTCGTCGCGCAGGCGCGCGGCGACGAGGCGCGCGCGCGCACGCTGTTCCAGCAGTGGCTCGACGGGGTGCCCGACGACCCGCCGGGCGAAGAGCGCGCGAAGGCGCTGCTCGCGCGCTGACGAGCGCCCGCGATCAGTGGCCGCGATCAGTGGCCGCGCATGACGACGGCGAGCACGGCGCCGGCGGCGGCGCCGAGCGCGAGGAGCCCGACCACCCACCACAGCCACCGCGTCGACGACGGCGCGGCCGGGCGCGCCGGCCGGGTGGCCGCGTGCGGCGGCGCCGACTGCATCTGGTGCGGGGGCGGCGGCATGCCCTGCATCGGTCCGCCGTACGGCCCGTTCTGTCCGTAGCCCGGCGGCGGCTGCATCGACTGCACCGGCGGCGGCATCATCATCGGGTTCGGCGTCTGGTAGCCGGGCGTCTGACCGTACGGCGGCGCGCCTGGCGGTGGCGACGACTGGCGAAGCTGCGCCTGGTTCGGGTGCGGTTGCGACGGCAGTTGCGGCTGCGGCATCGCCGGCGGCGCGCCGACCGGGCCCTCGCCGCGGCGCGTGTCGAGCATCTCGGGCGGCTTGGGCGCGCGGCCTTGCGCCTGCGGCTGCGCGCCGAGAGACGGCGCGTGCGGCGCTTGCGCCTGATCGCGCGCGGCGTCGAGCACCTCCTGCAGCGCGTTCGCCATCGCCGTGACGTCGGCGTAGCGGTTGTTCTTGTCTTTTTCGAGCGCCTTCAGGATCACGCGCTCGGCCGCCTGCGGCAGCTGCACCTTCGGGTTCGCCGCCGATGGCGCGACCGGCGTCTGCTTGAGCTGCGCCGTGATGAGGCCCGCCGGGCCCTTCGCGTCCGGGAACGGCAAGCGCCCCGTGATCATCTCGTAGGCGACGACGCCGAGCGCGTAGACGTCACTGCGGCCATCGAGCTGCTTGCCCATCAGCTGCTCGGGCGACATGTATTCGAGCGTGCCGAGCGTCTGGCCGGTCGCGGTCAGCTGTGGCGACTGCGGATCGATCGCATCGCCGCGCATCACCTTCGCGATGCCGAAGTCGAGGATCTTGACGAACTCGGGGTTGCCCGGGCGGTGCTCGAGGTAGACGTTCTCGGGCTTGAGATCGCGGTGGACGATGCCCTGCTCGTGCGCCTCCGCGAGGGACGTGCACATCTCGGTGAGGATCTTGAACACGCGCTTCCAGTCGAGCGGCGCCTGTTCGTGGAAGACCTGGTGGAGGCTCTTGCCCTCGAGCAGCTCCATCGCGATGTAGAGCGTGCCGTCCTGCGTCTGATCGAAGTCGTACGTCGTGATCGTGTGCGCGTCACGCAGGTTGCACAGCACCATGCCCTCGCGGCGGAAGCGCGCGACGAGGTTCTCGTCCTTCGTCATCTCGGGGTGCAGGAGCTTGAGCGCGACCTTGCGGCCGGTCGCGAGCTGCGTGCCGCGGTACACCGCGCCGAACCCGCCCTCGCCGATCTTCGATTCGATCTTGAACCGGTTGTTCAGGACCTGGTTCAGGTAGATCTCGTCGCCCTTCGTGACCTTGGGCTTCGGCGCGCGCGCCGGCTGCGGCTTCGCTTGCGCCTGTGCCCCGGCGCCAGGCGGCCCGAGGCCATTGGGACGTGAGCCGCCGCCGCCGCCGCTCGCGAGCGGCGCACCACCGCGAGCGCTGTTCGGCGTGGCCGGGCTCGACGGCCGCTGCGGCGCCGCGCTCGTGGGTCCGAGCCCGACGGGGCCCGGCTGACCTTGCGGCGCCTGCGCGTCCGGCGCGCGCGCCGGCGGGACCCGGTACCCGCACACGCCGCAGAACCGAGCATTCGGTTCGAGACGCGTGGAACATGAAGGGCAGTTCATCCCAGCGCGAATTCTCGCAGAACGACGAGCCCTTCGCACGTAAGTTTCGGCATTTCGAGGCTCTTAACAAGTAGCTGCAAGGATGACAAGGAGCAGCAGGAGCGCCCCGGCGGCGATCGCCGGCACCAGCCACGCAGGTCGCGCCAATTCGATGACCGCAGGCGCCAGGGCCTCGATCGCGGCGTCGTCCCCGATGAACAGCCGGACGCGCGGGCCGCCCATCCCGAACTCCACGCCGGTGGGGGTCGCGGCGCTCACGGGCGTCTCGGTCACGCGCCGGCCCTCCACGTAGGTGCCGTTGGAGCTGCCGATATCCACGAGCACCCAGCCGGCCTCGACCGGCCGCAGCTCGGCGTGCCGGGAGCTGGCGTCGATGTCGCGGTGCGCGTCGAAGGCGACCTCGCAGTCGGGGTGGCGGCCGAAACGGATCCGCGCCGTCGCCGGGATCTCCTGGCGCTGCCCTCGCCGGGTGCCGGCGACGTGGTCGATGACGACCCGCATTGCGAGCCATCGATGGTACCTCGGTTCACCGCCCGCCGAGCGTCCAGGCGGCGGCGCACGCGAGGGCTAGGCCGACGAGGTACCAGTACCAGGCGATCCCACCGAGCTCGCCGAGGCGGGTCCGGGCGGGGCCGTCGAGCTCGATCGGCAGCTCGGTCGACGGCACGCGCGGCAGCCGGTTCTGCGACTGCATCACCGCGTGCTGGCCCGTGACCGGGATGCTGCGCAGGAGCGAGTCGTCGCCGACGCCGATCCCGATGCCGATCCGCTGGGCCAGCCGGCGCGCCACGTGCGACGTGGAGGTCAGCGCCGGATCGCCTTCCTGCTGTGGATCGAACTCGCGGAAGCGCGGCAGATCGTCGGCGTCGGCGGGCTCGGCGAGGCGCCCGCCGCCGAGCTCGGTCACGATGGCGGTGATGTTGTCGGAGCCGCCGGCGGCCCGCGCCGCGGCGATGAGCAACCGCGCGGCATCGGCGACCGAGTGCGGCGGCGACATCAGCAGCGCGAGCGCCGGATCGCCGACGAGCCCGTGGAGGCCGTCGCTGCACAGGAGCACGCGGTCGCCGCGCCGCAGCTCGATGATCGACAGGGAAGGCTCGACGTCCTCGCCGACGCCGAGGGCCTGCAAGATCGCGCCGCCCGCGTTGGCGGCCTCGAGCGAATCATGCCCGGCGGCGAGGAGCGCCTGCTGGAGCGACTGGTCGCGCGTCACCTGCACGAGCGCGCCCGCGCGCAAGATGTACGCGCGCGAGTCGCCCACCGTCGCGACGACCAGCCGATCGTCGACGACGCCGGCCGCCGACAGCGTCGTCCCCATGCCGCGCAGCCCTGGCTCGCGCTCCGCCATCGCGTGCACGTCATGGTTCGCCACGCGCGCCGCGCGCCGGAGGAGCCGCGCGAAGACCTCGGGATCTCGCGTCGCGGGCGTGCCCTTCATCTCCCGCCACATGACGGCGGCGGCGAGCTCTGATGCGACCTCGCCACCCTCGACGCCGCCCATCCCGTCGCACACGACCAGCAGCGCGCCGCGGTCCGCCTCGGGATCGTGCCAGGACGTCGGCGGCCCCGGCTGCGCGCCCGCGGCGGCGGCCGGCGCGAGCTCGACGCGCGTCCCGGCGTCGAGGTCACCGACGAGGAGGTAGTCCTCGTTATGCTCGCGGACCGTGCCGACGTCGCTCGCGGCCGCGATCGCGAGGTCGAGCGGCGCGACGGTCACGCCGCGCGACCTAACGCCCGAGCTCGATGCGCAGGAGCTGGTCGCCGAGGCGAAGGTGATCGCCGTGCTTCACCGGCGTGGTGCCGGCCAGGCGGACGAAGGTGCCGTTCGAGCTCCCGAGATCGGTCAGCTGCGCGCGCTTGCCGTCCCAGTTGATCGCGGCGTGGCGGCGCGACATGAACGCGTCGTCGCGGAAGACGATGTCGCCCTCCTCGCGGCCGAGCACGACCTCCTCCCCGACGAGGTGGCGGATGTCACGATGCCCGCCGGACGGGAGGATCTGCAGCAGGCGGCCCCACGGCTCGCGTGGCGGCGAGCCGAACAGGGCGACGCCGTGGCGAATGAGCGGCGTCACCGCGCGCTCCTCGAGGTCGACGCGCTCGTAGCGCAGGACCTCGCGGCCGACGAGGACGACCATGCCATCCGTCAGCTCGACCGGCGTGTCGGTCTTGCGGAAGACGCCGTTGAGCGTGTCGGTCGGCGAGACGCTGACGACGCCATCACCGCCGCGCTCGAGGCGCGCGTGAAGGCGGGCGAGGAAGCGGTCCTCGTCGAACGCGATGTCAGCGCCGGCGCGCCCGATGACGGTGTACTCGGCGTCGAGCTTGAAGCGCTCGCCGTCCGTCCCGTCGCGATTGACGAGCACCGCCGTGCCCCACTGCACGCCACCGGGCTGCGGTTGCGGCTGCGCCGTCGGCGGGCGCACCTGCGGCGTGGCCGCGTGCGGGTTCGGCGCCATCGTCGCCGCCTGCGGATCGATGGCGGCGAGCGGCGGCGGCGGCGAAGCCCCCGGCCGGACGCCCGGGCTCGAGGGCGCCGCGGCGGGGATCGGCTGCGAGCCGCTGCGCGGGCGCGCATTCCCGCCGGGATCGGTCGGCGCGACGGCCTGGATGTGGAGGCCGCACGCCTGGCAATAGACGAAGCCGATCGGCGTCGGCGCGCTGCACCGGGGGCACGCGATCGAGCCCGGCGGCATGTGCGTCCGCGCGGCGGCGGCCACCTGGGCGGCGCCCGGCGAGCCCGGCAGCAAGGTGGGCGGGACGTCCTGGCCGTACGGCAGCGGGACCGGCGTCACGGCCGCGAGCGGGTTGTGCGGTGCCGCGGGCGGGCTGGGCGCGGCGCTGACCGCCGCGACGTTCGCCGGGACGGGCGCCATCATCGTCGGGGCGGTGTGCGGGAGCCCGATCGCGGCGGCGCTGCCCGGCGGTAGCGTCGGCGGCAGCGTGGGCGGCGGCGGGGCGAGGGCCGGATTCGGCACCAGCGTCGAGAGCGGCCCCGGCGGCGGCATGTTCGAGAACGGGCTCGGCGCCGCGGCCGCGGGCGGTGGCGGGTACGGCGCGTGCGCTGGCGTCGCCGGCTGCGCACCGGCCAGCCCGGTCCCGCAGGCGCGGCAGAACTTCATGCCGGCGGGGTTTTCGGACCGACACGATGGACAGAAGACGGGCAACCCAGCCGCGGGCTGCGGAGTCTTCGCTGGACCCGCTGCGAGAGACGTTCCGCAGTTAAGGCAAAAGGACGACCCCAGCGGGCTTTCGTGGCCACACATCGAACATCGCATCTGTCCTTGACCCCCACCGGCAATATCGCAGCAACCCCGGCTCGCGGGAATGGCAAGCGACCGGTTTGCACTGCCGAGCAGGGGTTGATAAGACGGCGTCCCCTCGTGGTCACCAACAACTCCGCCTCGCATCGGGCCCTGCGCTTCCTGGTGCTGTGCGTCGCGCTCGTCGGGTGCGTCGACACCGCCGTGCGCACCGCCCCGTTCCGCGTCCGTCCCGATGCGGCCGAGGCGGGCTCGTTGCGTGGCCCGTTCGATGGCCGCGTCGTCGATGCCACCACGCACGCGCCGATCGCCGGCGCCCTGGTCTACGCCGCGTGGACCCTCGAGCGCGGCACGGGGCTCGTCGAGCCGGCCGGAGCGCGCGAGTACGTCGGCTCGACCGACTCCGCCGGTAACTACAAGGTGCCGAAGCTCTCGACCACCGGCGCGCTGCCGCCCGGGGCGCGCGTCGCCGACTTCACGCTGCTCGTGTACAAGCGCGGCTTCATCGCGTACCGCAGCGATCGTCGCTTCACCGACCTCGGCGCGCGCATGGACTTCGCGCAGACGGCGAACCAGATCCTCCTCGAGCGCTGGCGCAACGAGCTCTCGCATGCGCGGCACCTGCGCTTCGTCGGCGGCGGCGGCTCGGTCGCCGCGCTCACGCAGTGGGAGCTCGCCGATGCGTCGGCCGAGCTCGATCGGCCGCGCGGCGAAGGTGACGAGCTGCGCGCCGGTCACGAGGGTCATTACATCGTGGCCGCGCAGCTGCTGACGGACACGGACATCAAGACGCGTACGAAGTTCGACGGCCAGTTCGAGACGGGCCCGTTGTCCGACGAGCCGGACAGCGCGAGCTACTCGTCGCAGCACTTCAAGGCGCTCGGGCGGCCGGAGACGTTCGACGTGGCGCTCCGCATGTGGCGCCTCGAGCCGGGCAAGGCGCAGGAGCGCTACGACGAGCTCCTGACGTCGCTGCCGGCGCTCGTCGAGAAGGACGAGATCGCGAGCCGGTCGTTCCAGGCGACGGAGAACGACATCCGCGGCGTCGGCTTCTTCGACGGGCCGCGCGGCATCGTGGTGCTCATCACGTGCGGCACGAACCAGTGCACGTCCGCCGAGGACGCGGTCTCGCTCGCGAACACCGTCTACAGCCGCATCAAGACGATCGTGCCGGTCACGCCCGGCGCCGCCCTGACGCCGCCGCCTGCGCGCCGGCCGACCGTGACGCCGATCGTGGTGCCGCAGCCGCCCCCGCCACCACCGCAGCCGGGGCCGAGCGCGCCCGCGGCGCCGGGAGCCAAGCCGTGAAGCGCACTGGACCGATCCTCGCCGCGCTCCTCGCGCTCCTCGCGCTCCTCGTCCCGGGTCCCGCCGGTGCGTGGGAAGCGCAGACGACGCACGCCGGCCTCGCGGAGCAAGCCGCCCTCGCCTCGCGCCTTCACGCGCGCCTCGAGCTCCTCGGCTTCCACGGTGGCCTGTTCGAGCCGCTCACGATCCCGCCCGCCGACGCCGAGGCGCTCAGCAAGGCGCTGCACCTGCTCTCCCCGAGCCAGGGCTCGGTGCCGGACACGCGCGGCCGCCAGCCGGCCCTCGCGTGGATCGCGGCCGGCGCGGCGCTCGCGGATCTGCCGACGAGCCAGGCCGCGAACCACTTCTACGATCCGACGACCGGCACCGGCTGGGTGCGCCCGGATCTCGGCATCACGGACCACGTGCGCGAGCTCCTCGGCCGCAGCGCCCTGCCCGCGCGCGGCGTCCCCGCGCCGGACTGGGTCGTCGCGAAGGAGAACCCGTTCTCCCTGACGGGCTTCCTCGACCAGTACGCGAAGGCGGTCAGCGCCCAGACCCCCGGCGAGCGCTCGCGGCACATGGCGGCGGCGCTGATCGCGGCCGGCGCGATGCTGCACACGCTCGGCGACCTCGGCTCGCCCGCGCGCGTGCGCGGCGACTACGCGGCCCAGCTCGAGCCGCTCGGCGGCGGTCCCGATGACCTCGGCTCGCGCTTCGAGCGGATCGCCGAGCTCGCGTACGGTCGCCTCGGCGCGCCCGCGCCCGGGCGCATCGTCACGCGGACGCACCTGCGCGACTACTTCACGTCGACGGACGGCACGGGCCTCGCCGACGTCATCGCGCGCAGCTACTTCTCGCCGAACACGCTGCCGGCGGCCGCCAAGGTCGGCGGCGATACGAAGCCCGCGCTCGCGCGGCCGACGCCGACCCTGCCCGCGCGCTTGAACCTCATGGCGGCGAGTCGCGATGACGGCGCGACCGTGCGCGACGCGGCCGGCGTGTGCCTCGCGCGCTACCGCGTCGAGCACGACGTCGTGACGTTCTCGCTCGACGACGACTGCATGCTCGAGGAGGTCAGCGCGATCCTCCCCGAGGTGTCGGCGTTCGAGACCGGCCTCCTCGACTTCCTGCTCCGCGGCGAGCTCGCGGTGACGGTGAGCGGCGAGGTCTCCGTGACGGGCAAGGGGCTCGGCGCGGGGACGATCGAGATCCTCGCGGAGGACGAGCGCGGCGTGCGTACGTCGCTCGGCGCGCAGCAGATCAGCGGCGGGGATGACACGGCCGTGCTCGCGCACGTGCCGGTGCCGGCGCAGGGCCTGCGCGTGGTGGCCGTCTATCGCGGCGTGGACGCGGCGCGCGAGCCGCTCGTCGCCGTCGGCGCGGCGCTGATCACGCGCTAGGTCGGGCGAGTCGCTGTCATGAGCAAGAAGCGCCGCGAAGACGAGCCCACGGGCCTCGATCGCGTGCTCGCGTTGATGGACGAAGCGCCGCCGGGGCTGCACGACATCGAGCCGCCGGCCGCGAGCCTGCCGAGCGGGCTGCCCGCGCCGCTGATCGAGCTCTACGCGCGGTGCGATGGCGCGCGCTTGTACCTCGACACGGTGGAGCTCGTCCGGTCGGCGGACGTCGCGCCGGACGAGGCGGGCCGCTGGAAGTTCGGGACGATCGACGGCGAGACGGTCTCGCTCGACGCGCGCGGGCGCGTCTGGCGCGCGGATGCGTCGCTGGAGGATGACGTCGTCGAGGGGACGCGGCTCGAGCGCTGGCTCGCGGGCGTGTTCGACGCGATCGGGCTGCTCTACGACGGCGACGGCGAGTTCGCCGAGGACGTCTTCGACGAGGACGGCGAGATCGAGGACGCCGTGGTCGAGCGGCAGCTCCGCGCGCAGCTCAAGCGCGATGCGGCCGCGCCCGGCCCGCGCTGGCGGCTCGCGCAGCTCCTCCTCGCGGGCGGCGACGCGGCGGCGGCGCGCAAGCAGCTCGAGCAGGTGGTGGCGGACTCGCCGGAGCTCGCGTGGGCGTGGCTCGATCTCGCGCGTATCTCCGAGCGC
>JANXOM010000127.1 GCA_025353585.1 Deltaproteobacteria bacterium | reverse complement strand
CGACACGACCGGCGGCGTGCCATTGCACGTGATCGAGGTGCTTCAACACTTGCTAGCCACAGACATACTCGCGCTCGACGACAATCGGACGTGGCGTTGCCGTTCGCCCCCGCGTTCCCGGCGTGGCCCGCGTCGTCGTTGTCGCCGCCGCCGCCCCCGCCGCCGCCGTTCGCCGCGAGCGCACCATGATTGACCACGCTCGGCGCGTCGAAGCCGAGCAAGCCCCCCGTGCCGCCGCCGCCACCCCCGCCGTTCTTGCCGCCGCCGCGCCCGCCCGCGCCGTTCGCGAAGATGCCGCCGTTGGCGTCGATCGTGATGCTGCCCTTCGCGATCACGTACACCGCGCCGCCGCCCAAGCCGCCCGGACCGCCGTCGCCCATCGCGTTCGCGCCGGTCCCGCCCACGCCCCCCGCGCAGCCGGCGCGCACGGTGGATACAGACACGACGGCCGCGGCGCTGCCGGCCGTCCCGAGGTCCGAGACCTCGGCGCCGGCGTTGCCCGTCCCGCCGTTGGCGCCGACGTGGCCGAACGTCCCGCCCGCGCCGCCGCCGCCGCCGCCCGAGTCTGCGCCAGCCGCGCCGAGCGGTGGGCAGCCGATGTAGCGGGCGCCCGCGCCGGTCGCGGTGAGCCCGGCGCTGGACGCGTCGATGGTGCCCGCGATCGTGACCGTGCTCTCGACGAGCACGACGAGCGGACGATTCCCCGTGACGTGGATCCGCGCGCCAGCCGCCACGTCGAGGCTCGCGAGCGTCAGCACGCAGACGTCCGTGCCGTCGCCCTGGTGCGCTGTCAGCGTGCAGTCGCTGCCGCCGCTCGCGGTGTCGAGCGTGCGCAGGCCCGAGAGCGAGCGGGCCTCCGTCGGCGCCTCCGCCACGCACAGCGCGAACAGCCCGCCCGGGCTGCCGAAGCAGTCCGAGCCGACCATGGCGTCGCCGGCGGAACCGGACCCCGTGTCGGCGGTCGCGTCGACGTGGAGCGTATCGCTCGGGACGGTCGCGTCGGGTCCCGCCGCGCTCGGCGAGAAGCCGCATGCCGCGAGGGCGACCAGCGGGACGCAGGTGGGGCGCATGGGCCCCCGAGTCTACACGCGCTCGATGATGGTCGCGATCCCCATGCCGCCGCCGATGCACAGGGTGATCAGCGCCGTCTTCTTGCCGGTCCGCTCGAGCTCGTCGAGGGCCGTCCCGAGGAGGATCGCGCCGGTCGCGCCGAGCGGGTGGCCGAGGGCGATCGCGCCGCCGTTGACGTTCACCTTGTCGAGATCGATCCCGAGCTCCCGCGCCGTCTGGAGCGGGACCACGGCGAACGCCTCGTTGATCTCCCAGAGGTCGATGTCCTTCGCCGTCATGCCCGCGCGCTTGAGCGCCTTCTGCGACGCCGGCGCCGGCGCCGTCAGCATGATCACGGGCTCCGCGCCCGCGGTGGCGATCGCGCGGATCTTCGCGCGCGGCTTGAGGCCCGCCTTCTTGCCCCACTCGGCCGACCCCATCAGCACGACGGCCGCGCCATCGACGATGCCGGACGAGTTGCCGCCGGTGTGGACGTGCTGGATCTGCTTCGCGTCCGGGTAGCGATCGAGCGCGACCTGGTCGAGCGTCTTGCCGCCCGGCCCCACGGGCATCGCGCCCAGCTCGGCGAACGCGGCCTTGAGGCCGGCGAGGCCCTCGAGCGTGGTGTCGGCGCGCGGGTGCTCGTCGCGGGCGAGGCCCGGCGTGCCGTCGTCGTTCGTGATCTGGAAGAGCGACTTGTCGAAGCGGTGCTCCTCGATCGCGACGGACGCCTTCTGCTGGCTATGGAGCGCGAACGCATCGACGTCGGCGCGCGTGAAGCCCTCGCGGGTCGCGATGAGATCGGCCGAGATGCCCTGCGGGACCATGAAGATGCGCGCGCGCATCTTCTCGTTGAGGCCGTCGATCATCGCGCCGTCGCTGCCCATCGGGACGCGCGACATGGACTCGACGCCGCCGCCGATGCCGCCATCGATGAAGCCCGCGCCGATCTTGCCCGCGACGCCATTGATCGCCTCGAGGCCCGAGCCGCAGAAGCGGTTGACGGTGGCGCCCGTGACGTCCTCGGGCCAGTCCGCGGCGATGAGCGAGTTACGTGCGATGCACGCGCCCTGCTCCTTCACCTGCGTGACGCACCCGATCTCCATGTCATCGACGAGCGACTTGTCGAGCTTGGAGCGCTCCGCCATCTGGTTGAGCGTCTGCGCGAGCAGCTCCTGGGGGTGGTGCATCGACAGCCCGCCCTTGCCCGCCTTGCCACGCCCGCGGGGCGTGCGAATCGCGTCGTAAATGAAGACGTCAGCCATGGGAATCCTCCGGGGCGCAGGATGGCTCACCGCCCGGCGGGGTGCAACTGGCCCTTGGCCCAGGCGCGCCCGGGTTAGCCGTGCACCTTCTGCCAGGCCGCGCCGCTGACATCCGTGCCCGCGGCCTCGACCTCTTCGCGCGGAACGATGAGTCTCAACGCGCGCTTGGCGACGTCGATCCGGTAGCGGTCCCCGGCGGGGAGCTCCTCGCCATCGCACTGGGCGGACGGCAGTGTGTCGCCGCGCACGATCAGCTCGAACCGAGCGCCGTGGACGGGGGCCGCGGCCTCGAAGCCGAGCTCGGCGAGGTCGTCGAGGCCCACGGGCGAGCGCCGCAGCGTGCCCATCATCTTCTTGCCGAAATCGCGGCGGCCGAGGATCGGCACGAGCTCGAAGCGGCCGTCGTCGCTCTCGGCGGCAGGATCGAGGACCCACTCGCCGCCGAAGATCTTCGTGTTCTTCACGATGACGTCCAGCACGCTACCGAATTGATGCACCGCGCCATCGACCACGGCCTCGAGCTCGAACTTGATGTCGACGAGGTAGCTCTCGGCGAAGCGCTTGAGCACGGCGCCCGCGTAGACGAGCTGGTCACGGTAGATCGCGCCGAGGCCCGGGATGCGGCCCACGAGCTCGCGGTCGCGGTTGCGCGTCTCGAGGCTCGCGGCGCCGAGCCCGACGCTGAACGAGTCGAAGAACAGGTCGCGGTGGATCGAGCGGCCGCTGCGCTCGATCTCGAGGGCGCCGACATCGCAGCCCACCACCGCGCCGGCGGCGATGACCGCGACGTTGTGCTCGAGGGACGCCGGCCCCGACGCCAGGCCGAAGGACTTGCCCTGGTCGTTCGCCGTCCCCGTCGGCAGCATGCCCATCGCCACGTCGGCCGCGTGCTCGCTCCCGAGGACGCCCTTCGCGACCTCGGCGAACGTGCCGTCGCCCCCCATGTAGATGACCACCCGCGTCCCGGCGTCGATCAAGTTGCGGACGACCGCGATCGTGCCGCCGTGCGGCTCGGAGGACACGAACCGGTGAGGCACGTGCGCCTCGTCCAGCTTGGCCCGGGCCACGCGGATCCAGTCAGCGGCCTTACCGCTTTGCGCGGTCGGGTTTGCGACGAGGACGGCCGGCTGTCCGCGCATCCAGCGTTCGACTCCAGGCACGCGGCGAATGTACCGCCCGGGCGTGCGCAATTCCGGGTTCCCGGCTAAGAATGAGGCGTGGTCGCCCTGCGCTCCGAACCTCCTTCTCTTAGCGAGACCGACGACCACGCGCTGCTGCGCCAGACGGTGCGGCAATTCGCCCAGCAACGCGTCGAGCCGCAAGCGATGGAGCACGACGAGTCCGGCACGTTCAACGCGGCGCTGCTCGCCGAGGTCGGCGCGCTCGGCCTCATCGGCGTGACCATCCCCGAGGCCGACGGCGGCGCGGGCATGGACGCGGTCGCCTCGTGCATCGTCCACGAGGAGCTCGCGTACTGCGACCCCGGCTTCGCGCTCGGCTACCTCGCGCACGCGCTCCTCTTCGTCAACAACTTCTACTGGGCCGGCAACGCGGCGCAGCGCGCCCGCCACCTGCCTGGCGCGCTCGCGGGAACGACCATCGGCGCGATGGGCATGAGCGAGCCGGCCGTCGGCACCGACGTGCTGGGTATGCAGACCGTCGCGCGCCAGGTCGGCGACACGTACGTGATCAACGGCCGCAAGACCTTCATCACGAACGGCGTCGACGCCAACGTGTTCTGCGTCTACGCGAAGCTCGACGACCGGATCACGACGTTCGTGATCGAGCGCGGCGCGCCGGGCTTCACGACCAGCCCCAAGATCTCGAAGATGGGCATGCGCGCGTCGTCGATGTGCGAGCTGGTCTTCGAGGACGCGGTCGTGCCCGCGAGCAACCTCCTCGGCACGGCCGGCGGCGGCATCACGAACATGATGCGCAACCTCGAGATCGAGCGCCTCGGCCTCGCGGCGATGAGCCTCGGCATGGCGCGCCGTTGCCTCGACGTGATGACGCGGTACGCGACCGAGCGGCGAACGTTCGGCAAGCCGCTCCACGAGCACGGCCAGATCCAGCGCTACATCGGCGAGTCGTTCGCGAAGGTCGAGGCGATGCGCGCGCTGACGTACAACGTGGCGGCCACGGTCGGCCCGACGCAGCGCAATCGCCTCGGCACGGATGCCGCGAAGCTATTCGCGGCGACGGCGGCCAAGGAGGTCGCGGACGCGGCCGTCCAGGTCCTCGGCGGCTACGGCTACTGCGCGGAGTACCGCGTGGAGCAGTTCCTGCGCGATAGCAAGCTGATCGAGATCGGCGGCGGTACGCTCGAAGCGCACCACAAGAACATCACCCGCGATCTGACGCGCTGATCACTTCGTAGCCGGCGGCAGCGCAGGCGCAGGCGCGGGCGGCGGCGCAGCGGGAGCCGGCGTGGCCCCCGTGGGAGCCGGCGCGGGCGGCGCGACCGGGTCGCCGGTCATCGGATGCAGGCCGCCGAGCGGGGCCCCGTGGGACGATCCCATCATGCCGCCGTCCCCGCGCGTGCGCATGCCGGCCGTCATGGCCTTCATGACGTCGTCGTTCGCCTTCTTCTCGATATCGTGCGGCAGCTTGGCCAGGCACGCCTGGATCTCCTCGCGCTTCGTCACCGTCGCGAAGCACGTGACGACCTCGGCGCTCCACTTGTCCTCGGTGCAGCGGGTGGTCAGCGGCGCGCGGAGCTGCTCGACGACCTTCTGGCTGCGCTCGAGCATCTTCGCCTTCTTCTCGCCGCCGTCCGTCGCCGAGCCGAGGCGCGCGTCGATGAGCTTGCCGCGCGCGTCCATCATGGTCTTGAGGCCGGACTCGATCGCGCCCGCGCACGTGCTCGTGTCGCCCGCAGCAGCGGCACCGGCGTCATCGGACTTCTTGCAGCCGACGACAAGCAGCACGGCCGCAAGCCCGACAAAACGCATCTTCGTCATGCTTCGGCGTAGCACGAAAACAAAACAGCCCGCCGCAAGGGCGAGCTGTTTCACAAGCGAGGCTAGCTTCTCGGAGCTAGAGAGTGCTTAGGGGCACATCGCGGCCGACGACTGCTTGACGGCGTCCGCGCCCGCCTTGCAAGCCGTCGCGAGCGAGGCCTTCGCCTCGGCCGGCAGACCGGCCCACGACGTCGACGCCTGGTCGAACGCCGACTTCATGGCGTCACGCGCCTCCTTCGGCATCTTGTCGCACGACGACAGCTTGTCGATCGCCGCCTTGTAATCGTTGCACTCGGCCGGGAGGTCACCCGCCGCTGCGGGGGCTGCCGAGCCCGCCATCGCCGCCGAGCCGTCCGCCGGCTTGTCCATCGCCGGCTTGTCCATCTTCGGCTCCGCCTTGTCGCCCATGCCCATGGCCTCGCCCATGACCTTCTCCATGTGCGCCTTCTGCTCTGCCGACAGCATTGCCTCGCACTTCTTGCCGTCGTCCTTGCCGTTCGACTCGTCCATGCACTTCAGGGCCTCGGGCGACCACTTGTCGTCCGTGCAGACCTTGATCATCGGCTCGGACATCTTCTTCTGCATCTCCTCGGCCTGCTTCTTCATCTCCGGCGTGACCGCCGAGCCGGCCTGCTTCATGCCGTCCGCCATCATCTTGTCCATCATGCCGTTGATGGTGCCGGCGCAGTCGCCGCCCTTCTTCTTGCACCCGCCCAAACCAGAAAGGGCAGCGATCGAGAGGAGCGAGACGAAAAGGATCGAGGTCTTCTTCATGGACAGCAGGCTCGGGCCGAAGGGGCCTTAGCGTCAATTGCGCCGAGGCGGACGTTCATCCGCGATCGCAGCAGAAGATCTCTAGTTACAAGTGGATACAAGTCGCGACGACTCGCTACCAGCGGCCCGACTACGTGACTGGCTCGACGAGGAATCGCTCGTACGCGCGGAAGTCGTAGTCGCGACCGAGGAAGTCACGGACCAGATCGGCCGCGTCGCGACTGCCACCCGGCACGAGGACCTTGTCGCGATAGGCGTAGGTCACGGCGGTCTCCATGAGCCCGCCCGCCTCGAACGGCGTCAGGAGATCCTTCGCGATCACGAGGGACCACTGGTACGTGTAGTACATGGCCGAGTAGCCCACGAGGTGTCCGAAGCTCGCGTGGAAGCGCGTGCCCGGCACGTGGGCGAACGGCGTGTAGAGCTTCTGCAGGCGTTGCACCTCGGCGAGCTGATCGAGGGCCGCCGGGTGCGCGCGGTGGAAGCCGAGCGAGATCGCCGCGTAGAAGATCTGCTGCACGGTCGCGGTCCCGAGGCCGAACTGGCCGGCGCGGCGCATCTTGTCGACCAGCTCGGCCGGGATCACGGCGCCGGTCTCGTGGTGCCGGGCGAAGCGCGCGAGGGTCGGCGCGCGCCACGCCCACTCCTCGAACATCTGCGACGGCGCCTCCACGAAGTCCCACTCCGTCGCGACGCCGCTCTGCGTGATCCACCGCTGGTGGCCACCGAGCACGTGGTGCATGAGGTGGCCAAACTCGTGGAACATCGTGACCACGTCGTCGTGCTCGAGGAGCGCGAGGTGCCCCGGCGACGGCGCGGAGAAGTTGCACACGAGCACGCCCTCGGGGAGCTGGATGCCGCGGACGCCGTCCTTGAGCGGGAACTGCGCGGCGTGCTTGTACTTGCCCTCGCGCGGATGCATGTCGAGGTAGATGCGGCCGAGCTTGGCCTCCCCGCGGACCACGTCGTACGTGACGACGCTCGGGTGCCAGGCGGCGGGATCGTCAGGTACCGGGACGTACGCGATCGCGAAGATCTCGGACGTGATCGCGAGCAGTCCGTCGAGCACCCGCTGGTACGGGAAGTACTGCCGGACCGCGCTCGCGTCGACCTCGTAGCGCTCGATCTTGACGAGGTGCTCGAGCCACGTCTTCTGCCAGTCGGCGACGGTGGTCGCGTCCGGGTGGTGGAGGCGGAGCTGGCGGAGGAGCTCGGCGTAGTCCTGATCGGCGCGCGGCGCCGCGAGCCTCCAGACCTTGTCGAGAAACTCGGCCGCGCGCTCCCCCGACTTGATCATCTTGTCAGCGGTGATGTAGTCGGCCCAGTCGGCGTAGCCGAGGAGCGCGGCCTTCTCGGCGCGGAGGGAGAGGATGTCCCGCAGCGCGGCCTCGTTCGCGACGCCGCCCCGGCTCCGGAACGCGACGTAGAGCTCGCGGCGGAGGTCGTCGTCCCCCGCGTACTGCATCACCGGGTTGTAGTCGGGGTAGTCGGTGGTGATGCGGATGACGCCTGCGCTGTCGGCGAGGTGCGCGTTGCGATAGTCGGCGGGCAGGCCGGCGAGGCGCGCGGGATCGCGGACCTCGACGGTGCGGACGTCCTCGGAGATGTTCTTGCTGAACTGCTGGCCGAGCTTCGTCAGCTCCTCGTCGATCTGCTTGAGCCGCGCGCGGATCTCGGGCGGCTGATCGACGCCGGCGCGGCGGTAGTCGCGCAGCGTGTTCGCGGAGAAGCGGCGCGTGGACGGGTCCTCGGCGGCGACGTCGACGGCGGCGAGCGCGTCGTACATGTCGCGATCGAGCGCGAGGTCCGAGTAAAAGCGCGAGACCTCCTGCTCGCACTCGCGCGCGGCGTCGCGGATGGCGTCCTCGGGGTGCACCTCCGACATGAGGCCGGCCAGCGCGTTGCTGGCGCTCGCCGCGACCAGCAGCTCGTTGTACAGCGCCAGCGTGCCGGCGACCGTGCGCGGCGCGGCGCGGGAGGTGACCTGGGGCCGGAGCGCCTGCGCGCGGCGGAGACCCGCGAGGCACAGCTCCGCGAACTTCGTGGGTTCGTTCATCGCCGCGATCGAATGTAGCATCACTCGTTCATGGAAGTTCCCCTGCTCGGCGATGCGCTCCCTCTCGTGCCCAGCGCGCCGCGCTGGCTCGCCGTGGCGCTCGCGGATCTCGACGCGGTGCACGCCGATCATCTGCACTGCGAGCGCAAGGCCGCGCAGTCGGCGCTCTCGCTCATCCGCAGCTACCCGATGCACGGCGAGCTCGTGCTGCAGATGTCCCGGCTCGCGCACGACGAGACGCGCCACGTCGTGCAGGTCGCGCAGCTCATGCAGCGCACGGGCGCCGCGCCGAGCTTCGATCACGGCGATGACTACGCCGCCGCGCTCCGCGCGCTCGTGCGGCCGCGCGAGCCCGAGCGCCTGCTCGATCGGCTGCTCGTGTTCGCCGTGATCGAGGGCCGCAGCGCCGAACGCCTCGGCCTGCTCGCGGGCGCGCTCCCCGATGACAAGAGCGCCGCGCTGTACGCCGCGCTCGCCGACGCCGAGGTCCGTCATCGCGATGTCTTTCTCGCGCTCGCCCGTGACGTCGCGCCGGACACGTGGCGCGGGCGGGCCCGGGAGCTCGCCGAACGAGAAGCGGAGCTCATGGGCCGACGCGTCGCCAGCGCCCGGATCCATTGATTTCAAACGCGAATCGCGGCTTAGCAACCCGCGGGAAGGCGTGCCGATACGCGCGGCATGCACAACCCTGCCTACTTCGAGATCAAGCTCATCCGCGTCCTTGTCCTCCTCGCGCTGCTCCTCGGCCAAACCGCGATCGCGACGGGCTGGAGCCGGACCGAGCTCACGTATCGGACCCATGGCGATCTGGGCGATCTCGGGAGGGTCTTCCTGACCGAACATCATGCCGTCCAGCACCGCGAGCCGGAGGACATTCACGAGCTCGTCAGCACGGCCCACGGACAGTCTCCGGACCGCGCGGCGTTGCTCGCGCTGTTTCTGGTCCCTGGCCTCCTTGTCTGGTGGAAGCCGAGCTGGGTCGGGCTCGGGGCGTGGGGGCTCGCCGGAGCCGGTGCGCTCGCGTACTGGTTCCTGCAGACGTGGGAGCTCTTCAACGCCTACTCGACCGAGCCCGACATGATCGGCTCGGTCACGGACACCACGCTCGTCATGTTGTTCGTCATGGGGTCCTCGACCGCGGTCATGGCGGTCGTCGATCTCGTACGTCGCTTCGTCGAGCCCGGCCCCTCGCTGACGACACCCCTGGCCCGGGGGTACAGCCAAGGCCGGCGTCGAGACGGTGGCGGCAGCGACCTCGCCTGACCGGTCAGGTGGGCGGCGCCGCGGCGACCTCGACGGCCGCCTCCGCGTCCGGCTCGAGCTCGGCCAGCGGCCGCATCGCCGCGAGCGCGCGCCAGCGCAACGCGACGAACGCGACGACGAGCATCGCGAGCGCGCCGCCGCCCACGATCGCCGGCACCGTGCCCACGAGGCCGGCCGCGAACCCGCTCTCGGCGGCGCCGAGCTCGTTGCTCATGCCGATGAAGACGAAGTGCACGGCGCTGACCCGCCCGCGGATCCGGTCGGGCACGACCATCTGCTCCAGCGTCAACCGGATCACCACGCTGATGTTGTCGAGCGCGCCGCCGACCACGAGCAGCAGCACCGACAGCGGGAACCACGTCGAGAGACCAAAGCCCATCGTCGCGGCGCCAAACGTCGCGACCACGATCAGTAGCACGCGCCCCGGGCGCTTCCACGCCGCGATCCGCGAGCCGAGGACCGCCATCAAGACCCCGCCGACCGCCTCCGACGCGCACAGGATGCCGTACCCGAGCGAGCCGACGTGCAGCACGTCCGACGCGACGGCCGGCAGGAGCGCCGTCACGCCCGCGAATAACACCGCGAACATGTCGAGCGTCAGCGCCGGCAGCAGCAGCTTGTTCCGGAAGATGAAGCGCAGCCCCGCGCGCCAGTCCTTGCGCGCCGCCGCCGCCGCGCCCGGCGTCACGCCCTCGAGCGGACGCGGCGCGGGGAGCCCGCGATAGAGGATCGCGGTGACGGACGACGTGACCGCGACCGCCGCGTAGAGCGCCGTCGGGTGCACGACGATGAGGGCGAGGCCCGCGAGCGCCGGGCCGCCGATCGACGCGAGCTCCGAGAGGCTGCTGCCGATCCGGTTTGCCCGCTGGAGATCCCCCCGAGGGATGATCATCGGGATGAGCGAGCTCGACGCCGGCGAGCTGACGCTCGTCACGCAGCCCATCGCGAGCAGGATCGCGAAGTAGACCGGCAGCGGTGACTCGGTGCCCGACGCGACGGCCAGAGCGAGCGCGATCCCGCCTGCCGCGAGGGCGCACAGCATCGCGAGGCGCCGCCGGTCCGAGCGATCGACGAGCTGCCCCGACGGGACGAACAGCAGGATCACCGGCAGGACCTGCACGAGGCCCACGACGCCGATCACGCGGTTGTCGTGGGTGCGCTCGTACAGCTCCCAGCCGACGGTGCGCGCGAGGATCGTGCGGCCGAAGCTGTGGAGCGTCCGCGCGCCGACGACCTGGAGGATGCGATGCAGCGCGGCGTCCGGCTGCGCGACGGCGGAACCGGGCACGACCCTCGGATGCTACCGCGCGCGAATCAGTGGCAGTTAGCCGTGCGCCACGGGTTCGTCGGGTAGTCCGCGAACGTGCCGGTGAACGGCGGCTGGGCCCCGCCGGTGACCGGGTACTGCCCGCCGTTGACGACCACGACGTACTCGAGCTTGATCGTCACCATCGGGTTGCCACCGCTCGCCTCGGCGACGGGCGCGATCTCGGGGCAGTGGTAGTCGCGGAACGGATCGAGCGCGCGCCACGTCAGCGCGTACTGCGCGTTGTTGCCCTGGCGGCTGTCGAAGCTCACCGGCGTCGTCAGCCAGTCGGTCGCCGACCCGTTCTGACCGATGAAGCGGTAGCGCAGCTTCGTGTCGAGGTCCTGCCACAGGGTCGGGTTGTCGCGATCGGTCTCGCCCGGCTGGTAGACCTGGAAGCAGAGGTTCGTCTTGACCGCGCGCTGGCGGGCCCACGTGTCGTAAGCGAACGCCGAGGTCGCGGGGGCGCCGCCGCGGCACGGGTCGTCCGAGTCGCGCGTGATGAGGTTCGTCGCGTTGCCGATCCACGGCGGCGGCGTGGCGAGCGCGAAGACGTAGTTCGCGTTCAGGTTCGAGTCGTACGCGTGGCAGCCGGTCGCGCTCGTGGCCTCGAACCACAGCGCCACGCTGCGCGCGCCGTCGGTCGGGATCGAGAACTTCGCGTCGGTCTCGAGGACGTTCGCGGAGATGAGCTGGCCGCTGTCGAACTTCACCCACGCCGTGATGCCCCACCGCACGTGGCCGCCCTGCGTGTCGGAGCACTGCGCGAGCCGCTGCGAGTCGTAGTGCACGACGAGCGAGCCGCCCGCGGCCAGGACGCCGCGGCGCGTCTGCGTGAAGTCCGCGGTGAACGCGAGCGTCGCCTGCTGCGTGGACGTCGGCGGCTTGCACGTGCCCTGCGCGTCCCAGATCGCGAAGTCGGGGCTCGCGAGCTGGTAGTTGTCGAAGTCGCCCGGGTTCCGGTTGTGATCGAAGAGGCGCCCGCCGCCGGTCATCGGCAGGTACGCGGCGACCACGAACGCGTTCGTGTTGGACGGGCCCGCGGCCGCGTGGTCGATCGTGACGGTGTACTTCGCGTAGCCCGGCGTCGCCGAGCCGTCCGTCACGGGGACGCCTGTCGCGACCTGCCACGTGTGCGCGCCCGCCGGCGCCCACATCACCTGCGGCGCGAGGCCGTCGACCGCGGCGGCCGTCGAGATCTCGAGCGCGCCGGACCAGACCCAGCTCGTGCCGTTCGTCTTCAGCGTGCCGGTGCCATCGAAGTTCTCTTGCCGCTCGAGCGAGCGGAGGATGACGTTGCACCCGCGGTCGGCGGCGTCCGTGCTGCCGTCGACGCCCACGAGCGGCTGGTCCGCCGTGGTCGACGTCGCCAGGTCGTCGGTCATGCACGCGGCGAGCGGGAGGAGGCAGAGGAGCGAGACGAGGCGGCGCACGCGCGGCTCTTACGCAGCGTCTGTGCCAGATGTAGGCCCAGTGCATTCGATGAGTTAGGCGCACCCGGACCGGGACGATGCTGCCGATCGCAACGCGACGGGCGGCTACTGGCGCTTCGTGTAGATGTCGACGCCTGGCTCGGCGGGCGGGCGCGGGCGGGCGGGCACCGCCGGATGCGGCGGCGCGATGGTGCGTTTCGGCGCGCCGACGAGCGGTTTCGGGGTCACGACCACGGCGGGGACGCCCGGCGGCGCGATGACCGGCGCGACTTCGACCGGCGACGGTGTGGGCGCGGCCACCCCGGGCGGTGGCGTGGGCGCGGCCACCCCGGGCGCGGGGATGGCGGGAGCGCCCACGGCGGGCGCCGGGTGGGCGGCCGGCACGGGGGTCCCGCCGGTGCGGTCCGAGCCGCCGCCGCCGCCAGACGCCAGGATCCCGAAACCGCCGACCACCACGACCGCGGCCGCCGCCAGCGCGATCCACCGACCGCGCGTCGCGGGCGCCGCCACGACCGGCGCGCTCGCGATCTCTCCGACCCCCGCGCCCACCGACGTCGGCGTGCTGGGCTGACCGGCTGGCTGCGGCAGCGGCCGCCCGAGCACCCTCGACACGGACACCGGTGTCAGCACGGTGCGCTCCACGTCCTCCACGGGCTGCGGCGCGCCGGAGGGCGTGAGCTGCATCGGCGTGAACGGCGACGGCGTGGACGGCGGCGGCGTCACGTCGACTCCGCTCACCCGCGGCACGGCGTGACCTCCCCCCTTCACGCTGCGTCGGCCGAGG
>JANXOM010000123.1 GCA_025353585.1 Deltaproteobacteria bacterium | reverse complement strand
CGTCGCGCACGAGGTGGAAGTAGTAGTTGCTGAACGCGTCGCCGAACCCGAAGTCCTCGGAGGGGACCTTCACGTGGTCGGCCCAGTCGTCGTACTGCGGGTCGCCGCCGCCATGGTTCGAGTGCGTCCCGCCCTCGCTCACCAGGAAGTCGACCTGCGCGAGCGCGAGCCGCTCGGGCGGATCGTGGGACGTGGTAGGGGCGGCGAGGGCGACCGCGGGCACGCACGCGAGCGCGAGGAGCAGACGAGCGAGGTGCATGCCGTGGTGTGGGGGCGACCGCGCCCACTTTGCGGGCGAATCGTCGACCGCGAGGCCTGTACGCGCGGCGCGGGCGGTCGAACCCCTCGCCTGGATGCGCTCGCTCGCCCTGGTCGCGCTGCTCGCATCGGCGCCGGCCGCGGCGGCCCCGGCCCCGCACGCGCGCAGCCGCATCATCTACCTCAACCGGCACGGCGCGACGCTCAGCCCCGGCGTCAACGACTCGCGGACGCAGCGGTCCTCGGTCGTCGCCGAGCCACGCGCGCTCCCGCCGTGGGAGGGGAGCGAGGACGCCTGGGCCGCGACGGTCGCGTGCATGCGCGCGACCTGGTCGCGGTTCGATGTCGAGATCACGGACGTCGATCCGGGGTCGGTCGATCACCTCGAGGCGATCCTCGGCGGCTCACCGGACGACGCGGGCCTGCCGTCCAACGTGACGGGGGCGGCGCCCCAGGCCGCGGACTGCAGCGTCATCGAGGATGGGATCGCGCTGACCTTCACGGCGATCCTGCCGGCCGATCCGGACCAGGTCTGCGCGGTCACCTCGCACGAGCTCGGGCACCTCTACGGCCTCGATCACGAGCTCCTCGCCGCGGATCCGATGAGCTACCTACCGTTCAGCGGCGCGCGCGCGTTTCAGGATGTCGAGGCCGCGTGCGGCGAGACCACGGCGCGGCCGTGCGCGTGCGGCGCCATGCAGAGCTCGGTGCAGCTCCTCTTGACGCGCCTTGGCTCCGCCGGGGAGGGCGAGATCACGCCCGTCGCGGACACCGATCCCGACACCGACACCGACACCGACATCGACATCGACATCGTGCCCGCCTTCGCGCCCGCCATCGGTGGCTGTACTTCCTCGCCTACATCTGGCGCCGCGGCGGGCGGTGTCATCGCGGCGGCGCTCCTCGGGGGTTCCCGGCGCAAGCGCTTGCGACCCCGTCGCCATCGGGGTGACCATGGTCGGTAATGCGGTTAACCGTCACGGTGTCTCTGGTAGTTCTCGCTGCATGCGGTGACAACACGGTCCCCGGTCAGGCGGTCGATGCGACGGTCCCCTCTACAGATTCGGCGCTTCCGGTCGATACCCAGCAACTGGTCGACACGAAGTTCGACACCTGCTCGGACACGGTGACGGTGATCCAGCCCGGCGCCCCGACGACCGCGCCCGCGGCCGGCTGGTGGTCCGACGACACGCGCGCGAACGGCGCCGTGACCGTCGACAACACGTTCATCGCGCCGCCGAGCTTCGGCTGCACGTCGGCGCACTTCGTCACCGGCGACAGCACGCCGTCCCCGTCGGCGGACAAGGCGCAGCTCATCACCTTCGCGCTCGCGGGCACGCCGCTCGCCTCGATCACCACGATCAGCTACTGGGCCTATCGGTCATCCGCATCGACCGGCGGCGCGGCGCTCGATCTCGATCTGAACGTCACGATCGGCGGCGCGAGCGTGCCGAACAACTTCGCCACCCTGGTCTACGAGCCCTACGTCCAGAGCGGCCAGACCGCGGGCATCCTCGTCGACGCGTGGCAGCCGTGGGACGCGACCGCGACCACGATCGGCGATGGCCTGTGGTGGTCGAGCAAGGTCGCGAACCCGGCCCCGGGAAGCCAGAGCCATCCGCAGCCGTGGGCGGCGTTCCAGGCGCTCTATCCGGACGCGGTCGTCGGCGGCTACGGCTTCGACATCGGCTCGGTGAACCCGAACACGATCGTGGCCGGCGATGGCCTCGTGTTCGCGACTACGACGACCGACTTCTGACGAAGCCCGGGCTCGGCCATTCGGCGCGCCAGCCCGCGTACGTGGCCACGAGCGCGTCCGCACCCGCGCCGAGGTAGGCGACCGAGGCGAACGACTCGCCGTCGGGGTGGGCGAGCTCGAGGTCGGGCGTGGCGTGCATCGAGGGCCCGCCGAGGTACACGCCACGTCGCCGCCCCGCGCGATCACGACGAGATCGGGGCGACCATCGCCATCGATGTCGACGGCGTCCGCATCCGCGAGCGTCCCCGGGATCACGAAGCGCGGCGTCGCGAGGTCGGGACCGAAGAGCACGGCCACCCCGCGCGCGGCGTCGTCAGTCACGGTCAGCTCGCCGAACCCGTCGCCATCGAAGTCGCTCGCGAGCACGGCGACCCCGTAGCCGGTCGGCGGACCGAGCGCGGCGTCTCCGAACACGACGATCTTGCGGGTGTCACCGTCATCGCGCTGTCTGCCCACGCCACGTCCAGCCGTCCACTGCATCCGAGCAGCTCGAGCCCGACCGCAATGCTGCCGATATCGCGCGCACGGCCTGGCCTGCGACACACGCCGTGACGATACGCTTCGCGCATGCCCGTGCCGCCCGCTGCAGTGATGGTTGTCGCGCCCGCGGACAGCTGTCCGAGCGCGAGCGCCGTCAGCGAGGCCCTGGCGCCACTCCTGGCCGGCACGCGGATCGACGATGGCGCGCCCGTCGAAGTGCGCGTGACCGATCGCGGCACGTCGTTCCAGATCGACGTAGCCGGTCAGGTCCGCGTTGTCGACGACGAGGCGCGCACCTGCGCCGAGCGCGCGGTGACCGCGGCCGTGTTCGCCTCGTTCGTGCTCGAGCCGCCGGTTGCACCGGACATCGTCCCACCGCGCGCGGCGCCGGCCGCGCCGAGGCAACCCAGGCCCTCCGCGCCGCGACTGGACCACTCGGCATGGCGTGCCGCGCTCGACGCGAGCGGCATCGTCGCGGCGGCACCGGCGAGCGGCCTGGTCTCGGGAGGCGGCGAGCTGCGAGGCGCGCTCGGTGGGGAGCGGGTCGCGGCCATCCTGGGCGTCGCGGTGTTGTCGCCGGCCACGCTCACGGTCGGCATGGAGAGCGCGAGACTCCAGCGCATCCCGTTCGACATCGGTGCGCGCGTCCGTCTCCGTGGCGGTGAGCTCGGCGTGGCGGGCGAGCTCGGCGCTACCGCATCACCGCTGTTCGTGCGCGGCGGCGGCGTCGCCCACCCGGCGTCGAGCACGACCCTCGACCTCGGGCTGCGAGCCGCGGTGCGGGCAGAATGGCGCCGCACGCGCAGCTGGGTCCCGTTCGCCGGACTCGAGGTGGTCGCCGACACCCGGCACGAGCTCGCCACCAGCACGGATGTGACCCGGTCCTCGCCGGTCGTCTGGATCGGGGTCGCGCTGGGCGTCGAGGCGACGGTTTTCTGAAAGGTTGGCTGCGGCCAATCCATTCGATCCGCACGTGATGGCACTTCTGTCGACGATTCTGCAGCCGGCCGCCGGCGCGGTCGTCGACGAGGTGCGGCCAACCTTCGACGAGGTCTACACGACCTGCTTTCGGAAGGTGTATGCGTGGGTCCGCGCGCACGGCTGCGCGCCCGCGGACGTCGAGGATGTGACGCAGGACGTGTTCGTTGTCGTCCAGCGCAAGCTCCCGAACTTCGACGGTCGGCACCTCCATGCGTGGCTGTACCGGATCACCGCGCGCACGGTGCGCGATCACCGGCGCAGCGCGTGGTTCCGTCACCTGTTCGCGCGCCCCGCCGCCGACGCGGTCGATGCGATCGATACCGCGACCCCGAACGCGCTCGAGCAACTCGTCGACCTGGAAGACCGCCGCGCCGTCCACGAGCTGATTCGAAAGCTGAGCGCCAAGTGGCGCAGCGCGTTTGTCCTGTTCGAGATCGACGGTGTGAGCGGCGAGGAGATCGCGAAGCTCGAGGGCATCAGCGTCGAGGCGCTGTGGACGCGTTTACACCGCGCGCGCAAGCAGTTCGCGGGGCTCGTGGCCGCGCGCATGCGGCGGGAGGGTATGCGATGACGAAGCGACTCATCGACGGAGCCGCTCCGGCGGACGAGGTCGCAGCGGAGGTCGTCCGTCTGCTGGCGCTCGCGCCGGCCGGCGACCCGCCGATAGGCGCCGCGGACCGCGTCCGCACGCGGCTGACCGAGACGACGGTGAGTCGCGCTATGCTCCGGCACCGACTGGTGGCGGTGATCGCGATCGTGCTCGCGACGACGGCGGTCGCGAGCGCTTGGGTCGTGCGCACCGCATGGCGCGCGCGGGGTGCCGCGAGCGTGATGACCGCGCCGGCGGTACCCGCAGCCGCACCCGCACCGGCGACCGCAGCCCGGCTCGCCGCCGCCGCACCGTCTGCCGTCGCCGCGCCCGTCGCCGCGGTCCCCGAGATGACGGTCGCCATGCCGCCGCCGGCCGCCGCCATCGTGCCGCCGAGCCGATCGCTCGCGACGGCGACCGTCATCGCGCCGCAAGCGCGGTCTCCCCGTCCACGCATCGCGCCTGCGCCGGCTGTCGTGGCGGTAGATGCACCGACGCCGGCATCACCTGAAGTCCCTTACGCCGTTCTCGTTGCACATGCGCGCGTCCTGCTCCGCCGGGGTGACCCGCACGGCGCGCTCGCCCTCGTCACGGACTATCTCCACGCGACGCCTGACGGCCCGGTCGCCGAGGAAGCCATGGCACTCGCGATCCAGGCCACCCTCGCGCTCGGAGACCCGGGCGACGCCATCGACGCCTACCTGCAGCGCTACCCGGACGGCCGGTTTGCGGCCTTCGCTCATGGCGCGCGCGACCGCGATATCCGAAAGCTTTGTTCTCCTGCTGCCATTCAATGCCCATGACGCCACGCACACTCGCTCTGGTCGCTCCGCTGCTCGCGCTCTCCGGCTTCGGCCCTTGCTCACGCGTCGCGCTCGACCAGGCGAACCCCGACGAGGATGGTTCTGACGGAACGCCGGACGCTGGTGCGCCGGTCGGGAGCGCGGTCGACGGCGGCGGAGCCGAGGCCC
This sequence comes from Deltaproteobacteria bacterium, assembly GCA_025353585.1. Classification (GTDB taxonomy): domain Bacteria; phylum Myxococcota_A; class Polyangia; order Haliangiales; family Haliangiaceae; genus JABFXX01. The sequence goes on along the minus strand of JANXOM010000123.1, from coordinate 10,483 downwards.
CCGCGCCGCCCGGCAGCCAGTGCTACTTCACGAGCTATCCGGTTGGCTCGAAGCACTGCCTCCTGGCGCCGTGCTACATGGTCGAGAGCGTCGCCGAGCAGCCCACGTGCAGCGGGTCGGATGGCCACGGTACGTTCACGGGCTACCGCGACGGGGACTCGATCTACGCCACGCGCGGGGTGCACGAGACATCGATCGTCTATCGCGACGCGGGCACGACGTTCCCGGATTGCGTGGCGGGGCCGGGGCCTGGTCTCGACGAGTTGCCCACGGGTTCCGGTGCGTACTACGCGACGGGACTCGCGTACGACAGCGCCTCCGCGCCCGACGTCGCGACCGTGTGCGACGACGTGTCGGGCAGCGGCACCAGCTTCGGTGTCGTGGAACCGACGGCCTCGAGTGACCAGTGCTACTTCACCAGCTATCCGGTGGGCTCGAAGGAGTGCGTCACCGCGCCGTGCCGGTTGACCGATGTGATGGAGGGGCCGCTGGTCGAAGACATGATCTGTACGGCAGGGAGCTCGAACAGCTCGCGGGTGTACCTGGCGGGCCAGACGCTGTACGCCACGTCGATCACGGGCGACGTCCAGGAGCTCATCGCGCCGGGGACGCCGTGGTTCGACTACTGCATGAACGTCGTGTCCGAACCGGGATTGTCGCTCCCCACGGAGACCGGTGACTACTACGCGACCGGGCTCGTGGTCGGCTCCGCATCGCCGGGCGATCTCGCGCCGTTCTGCCAGTAGCGCCCGAGCGCGTCCAGCTCAGTCTGTCATCGACTCGAGCTCGCGGCCGCGCGTCTCCTCGATGTAGCGCCACACGCCGCGCGAGGCCGCCGCGAACGCGGAGACGCGAGCTTCGGCGCGCGCGCGCGGCGTTCGATGCTCACCCACACCGCATGGGGGGCTTCCGTCGTGAGCGGATGGATCTGGAGCGCCGTGCGCAGACAGATGATCGCGTGCGGCACGCGTGGCCACCTCGGCAACGGAGCTGAGCTCGGTCACCGATGCGCTCGCGAGCCGGTCCAGCCCGCGATCTACCTTCTCGAGCAGGCCGCGGTCGCGCATGCGGCCGAGATCCGCGCGGGGAATCCTGGCCGTGTCGAGTCACGAGCGCGCACGAGGCCCTTGCTCGCGAGCCCGAGCAGCGCGGTGGTGTTCGCCGGTCTCATGATACGGAACGCACGTCGCAATCACTGATGACAGACAAAGTGGTTTAATTGTCGCCGGCGGTAGCAACGTGCGCCCGCGCAGCTGCCGCTCGTGAAGGTCGTGCCATGGTTCGCCGTCCTCGTGCCCACGAAGTCGAGCCCCGCCGCCCTCTCGCAGGAGGACCGCCGCTTCGCGCTGCTGCTCGGGCTGCCGGCGTTCGCGCTCGCGCTGTGCCTCGCGACGCTGTCGACCTACCTGCCGGTGCTCGCGCATCGCTTCACGTCGTCGACCACGGTCATCGGGCTGCTCGTCGGTGGCGAGGGGCTCATCGCGGTGGTGCTCCCGATCTGGATCGGGCGCCTCTCCGACCGCACGCGCACGCGGTGGGGCCCGCGACTGCCCTTCCTGATCGTGACCGCGCCCATCGCGGCGCTCGCGATCGCGCTGCTCCCGTACGCGCCGTCGTTGCTCCTGATGGCGGTGGAGGTCTTCGCGTTCTACGTCGCGTACTTCACGTACTTTTCCCCGTACCGCGCGCTCTACCCGGATCTCGTCTCGCGCGGGGCGAACGCGCGGGCGCAGGGCATTCAAGGCGTGTTCAACGGCGCGGGCCTCGGCGTCGCGCTGGTCGGCGGCGGCTTCTTCCTCGCGCTGTGGCGCCCGCTGCCGTACTTGCTCGCGGCCGCGGTGCTCCTGCTGGCGACGTTCGTCGTCGTCGCCGCGCTCCGGCAGCGCGCGACGAAGCACGTCGTTGTCGAGGGCGACGAGGCCTCGCCGTTCGCCGAGCTGTGGGCGCTCCTCCGCGACGACCACGAGGTCCTGCGCTTCGTCATCGGCAACGCGCTCCTCACGCTCGGGCTCGGCGGCCTCAAGAGCTTCGTCGTGCTGTGGCTCACGGAGGGCCTCGGCAAGAGCATGACGTTCACCGCGGGCGCGATGACGGTGGTCGCCGTCGGCACCGTCGTCGGCGCGCTCATCGCGGGCAAGCTCGGCGATCGCTTCGGGCCCGGTCGCGTGCTGTCGCTCTCGCTGTGCGTGTTCGGCGTCGGCCTCTCGGTCGGGACGGTCTCGACCTCGGTGCCCGTGCTCGCCATCGCGTTCCCGTTCATCGCGCTGGCGGGCGGGGCCGCGGTCGCGCTGCCGTACGCGCTGCTCCTCGAGCTCACGCCGGACAAGAAGAACGGCATCGTGGCGGGCCTGTTCGACGCGAGCAGCGGCGTCGGGACCCTGCTCGGGCCGACGCTCGTCGGGTTCGCGATCGACCTGCTCGCCCCCTACTTCCCCGCGAGCCACGGCTTCGCCGCGATGTGGCCCGTGCTCAGCCTCGCCGTGCTCGGCAGCACGTTCATCCTGTGGCGCACGAAGCCGACGGCGGAGCGACCGACGACGGTCACCTTGGCGTCGTGATCTGGACGGCGGTGCCAGATACCTGCCGCCCACGCCCGCCCCCGGGCGCCTCCAGCGCACCGCGGCCGCGCGATTCGTGGACCTTGGAGCCTTGGTGCGGTGCTTGCTCGGGTGCACGTCATGATGCGATCGGTACTCGGCGTCCTCCTCTTTGTCACGAGTGGCTGTGCGCTCGACTCCGCGCCGACCGCGGCCCCGGATGCGGCCACCCCACCCCCGCCCGCGCGGTCGGCGACCGTGCTCGTGTCCTGGTCGGGTCAGGACGTCATCTCGGCGAACCCCGAGGATTCTCGCGTCCCGCGCACGCTCACGGGGCCACCCCGGCCGTGCCCGAGCGTGGTCGGCGACAACGTCGTGCAGGTCGATCTCCAGGTCGTGATCGGCACCGCCGACGCGTTCGTGGGCGATGCGACGCTCGATTGCGCGGTCGGCCACACCTCGATGGCGGTCCCCGCGGGCACGGGCACGTTCCGGCTCGACGTCGTCACGGCGGAGGGCTACGCGTGGCTCGCCGCGTACGGACCGATTACGACGACCAGCGAGCAACCGGTGGACGAGATCGCGGACCTGAACAACGAGATCCCGACGTCTGGCGGTGGCGGCGACGACGACGGCGGCGGGGGGCTCGGCGGATACTTCTGAGCGGCGCGCGTGACGTCAGTGCGCCACGACGAGCGGGCACAGCGCGCGCGGGAAGACGCGCGGACCGAGCTTGCCGAAATCGCAGTCGATGGCATCGGCGCCGAGCGCCGTGATCGTTCCGGTGCCGTAGCGCGCGTGGCGCACGCGCTGTCCGACGCACCAGCCCGCTGCGACTGCGACCGCGACGACCGGCACGGGCGCAGGCGGCTCGAACATCGAGCGGCGCTCGTCGCGGCCGAGCACGGAAGCCGGCAGCGGCGCGAGCAGATGGCTCGGCACGCCGAGCGCGTGGTGGTGGTACGGGCGCGCCTGATACGAGATCTCCACGGCCTCGCGTGCCCGCGTGAGCGCCACGTACAGCAGCCGACGCTCCTCGGCGACATCGGTGTCCTCGTCGGCGACGTGGAGCGGCAGGAGCCCCACGTTCGCGCCGGCGAGGAACACGCGCGCGAACTCCAGGCCCTTCGCGGCGTGGATCGTCGAGACCCGCACGGCGTCGGGCGCGGAAGCGTCGTGCTCGTCGCCGAGCGGCTCGGGGACCGGGCCGTCCACGACCAGCTCCACGGCGTGGACGCACGGCACGGCGCCGGCCGTCAGCGCGGCCACGAGATCCGTGACCTGCACGCGCAGCCGGCACAGCACCGCCAGGTCACGCCACGGCACGCCGGTCGCGTGGAGCTCGGTCAGGCGCGCGGCGAGGTACGCACCTTCGGCGAGCGGATCATGGTGGCGCAGGATCGTCAGCGGTTCGCCATGCGGCCGCACCGGCGCGAGCTCGCCGCTCGTGACAGGTTGCGGCCCGAGGACGGCTCGCGCGGCCTCGAGGATCGTGCGCGTGCTGCGGTAGCTGTGGGGCAGCGCGCGCGTCTGGCAGCCGAGCGCCGCGGCGGCGTGGGCCATGAGCGCGGGCCGGCTGCCGCGCCAGCCGTAGATCGTCTGCGCGGGATCGCCGACCGCGAAGAACTGCGCGTCGCGGCCGACGAGCGCGCGCAGGAAGGCGAGGTCGCGGGGCTCGCAGTCCTGGACCTCGTCGACGAGCACGTGCGCGGGCCGGGCGTGCGGCGCCGCCGGCAGCAGCGCGGTGGCGTGGGCGAGCAGCTCGTCGAAGTCCATCGCATCCTGGGCGCGCCGGGCGACGGCCGCGGCGGCCGCGACCTCGGCCAGCGCCGGATCGCGCGCGAGGCGATCGCGCAGCGTGGCGCGGCGGCCGGCGCGGAGCTTCAGGCGGCGGGCGGCGGTGATCGCGAGCGCGGCGGCCGCGTCGTCGTCGAGGATCGTGAAGCCGCGCGTGTACCCGAGCTGCTCGACCGGCAACGCCTGGCGCAGGAGCGCGCACGCCACCCCGTGAAACGTCCCGACCAGCGGGCGCTCGCGCGCGGACGTGACGCGACCCAGAGCGGCGTCGAGGCGCGCACGCAGCTCGGCGGCGGCGCGCGTGGTGAACGTGAGCAGCGCGATGCGGGCGAGCGGGACGCCGCGGACCGCGTGCAGGTACGCCGCGCGATGGACGAGCACCGTGGTCTTCCCGCTCCCGACCTGGGCGTGCACGAGCGTCGCGCCCTCGGTGCAGACCACGGCGGCCTGCTGCGCGGGATCGAGCGCGGCGAGGCGCGCATGCAGCGCGGGGCACGTCGCGCGGGCGGCGGCGAGGCCGTCCGCGACCTCGCTCACGGCAGCGGCTCGCGCGACGCGGGGCCGCCGTCGGGCAGCACGTAGCCGCTGGCGAGCTTGCGGTTGGCGGCCGTCTCGTTCGCGGGCCGGTCGGCGATCAGATCGTCGTGGCGGCGGCGCAGCTTGCTCGCCACGCGCAGCCCGCGCTCGTGGAGCTCCGGCGCGATCTCGATCGCGAGCATCGCGTCCGCCGGCGCGGCGACCTCGGCCGTGATCGCCTGCCACAACTGCCGCCGGGCGGCCTCGGTGCCGAGCCACGCCGCGAGCCCCGGGCTGCCGACGCGCAGGACCAGGCGCAGCCCGTGCCGTTCGGGCGCCTGCTGGCCGAGGAGCTCCGCGCCTCGCGTGCCCGCCGCGCGCAGCCGCGCCACGACCTCGTCCCAGCGCGTGACGACCTCTGTCCACGCCACCTGTGCGCGCGTCGCGGGCGCAGGACCCGCGAGCGGCTCGAGCGGCCCGAGCGGCCCGAGCGGCTCGCGCAACCGTCGAAGCGCCCAGGCGACGCGCTCCGGGTCCCGCGCCCAGCTCCCGACGCACGCCGGGCAACCGGTCCCGCAGCGGCAGCTCGTGACGAGGGTGGCCGCGCGCGCGAGCACGTCCTCGAGTTGCTCGTACGCCGTGGCCGCGTAGCCCAGACCGCCGGGGTGGCTGTCGTAGAGGACGAGCGCGGTGGCGCTCTCCCCGCGGTCCTCGTCGGTGAAGTGGAAGCTCGAGCCGCAGAGATCCGTCCGCTCGGCCATCGTCGCCATGCGCGCGCAGGCGCCGAGCGCGTGCACCATGCCGGCGAGCGTGTCCTCGCGCGCCGTGCCGAGCACCGCGAGCACGGGCTCGGGCACGACGAGCCACACCGCCTCGGTGTCCAGCGCGAGCCGCAGCGGCTCGTGCAGCGCCTCGTACCCGAGGTTCTGGTGGTTGTGGAACTCGAGCATCTTGTACCCGACCACCACGTCGTCCACGCGCACGTCGCCGAAGTGCGCCCGGGTCTCGCGCAGCGGCTTGCTCTCCTGCGTGAGCAGCACGTCGATCGCCGAGCGCACGTCGGGCTGCGTGTAGAAGTTCTGCTCCACCTCGGCGACGGTCGCCACGTGCTGCAGGAGATCGAGCGCGAGGACCTGGTACTGCACGCCATCGTGGAGGTAGATCGCGCGGGGGTGGCCTTCGCGGTAGACCTGGGGGCGGCTCATCTCGGTGATCGTCGTCCCGGTCTGCTGATCGACGATCTTGAAGCGGTCGTTGTGGATGTTGCGCAGGCTCACCTCGCCGGCCGGGAACGCGCCGCCGGTCCAGTGCCAGCTCCCGGCCACCTCGCGCACCTCGCCCGCGCGGGCCAGCACGGCGGCGATCTCGCCGAGGTCCGGGAACAGGACGACATCGTCGAGCGAGAGCGGGAGCTCGGCGGCCGCGGCGCGGGCGTGCGCGAGCTGGATGGCGAGGTTATCGGCGTCGACGACGGCGCGCTCGCTCGGCTGGCCGACGAGCCAGTCCGGGTTCGCGCCGATGAACTGGTCGGTCGGCGAGACCGCCAGCACGATGACGCCGTGGGCAACCTCGTCACGCCGGCCCGCGCGGCCCAGTTGCTGCCAGAAGCTCGCGCGCGTGCCGGGGAATCCGCCCTGCACGACCACCTGCAGCGCGCCGATGTCGATGCCGAGCTCGAGCGCGTTCGTGGAGACCACGGCGCGCAGGGTGCCGTCGACGAGCGCGCGCTCCACGGCGCGTCGCTCCTCCGGCAAGTAGCCGCCGCGGTAGCCGGCGAGCAGGTGCGTCTCGTCGTGCCCGGCCACGTCGCGCAGGCGATCGCGCGACTCCTTCAGCACGATCTCGGTCTCCTTGCGGCTGCGACAGAACGCGATCGTGCGGTGGCGGGCGACCACGAGGTGCGGGAGGAGCAGCGCGAGCTCTGCTGTCACGGGCCGGCGCGTGCCGCGCTCCGTCACCGGCGGCTGCCAGAAGTGCACGACCTTGCCCGCCGACGGCGAGCCATCGCGCTCGACGAGCCGGAACGGCCGATGGCAGAGGGTCTCGGCGTGCTCGCGCGCGTTGGCGATCGTCGCCGAGCTGCACAGGAATTGCGGCGTGCTCCCGTGGTGCGCGCAGATCCGCAGGAGGCGCCGCAGCACGTTCGCCAGGTGGGCGCCGAACGCGCCGCGGTACGCGTGCAGCTCGTCGATGACGACGTACCGCACGTTGCGAAACAGGTGGGCGAACCCGCGCCGGCCGTGGTTGGGCAGGAGCGCGCTGTGCAGCATGTCCGGGTTCGTCAGGACGAGGTTCGCGCGATCGCGGATCCGCGTGCGCTCGGCGGGTGGCGTGTCGCCGTCGTAGACGCCGGCGACCAGCGCGGGCGCCGCGCGATCGGTGCGCGTGACGAGGTGATCGACGAGGCCGAGCACGCCGCGGAGCTGGTCTTGCGCGAGCGCCTTCGTCGGGAACAGCAGCAGCGTCCGCGCCGTGGGATCCGCCACGGCGGTCTGGAGCACGGGCAGGAGGTACGCGAGCGACTTCCCGCTCGCGGTGCCGGTCGTGACGATCACGTTGTCGCCCGCGCGCGCGGCCGCGAACGCCTCGGCCTGGTGACAGTAGAGCTGCGCGATCCCGCGACCGACGAGCGCGTCGCGCAGCGCGGGGTGCAGGTCCTCGGGCAGCGGCGCATACGCCGCCGGCCGGGCGGGGATGGTGCGCGTGGCGATGACGCGGCCGGGGAAGCGCGACAGGTCGAGGTCCATGCGGCAGGGCTCCTTGGCTGCGCATCCTATCAGTTACTGTACAGCTGTACAGTTTCTGCCGCGCTTCGCGATCAGCCTCCGACGACCTTGATGACCTTGGGCTCGACCGCCGCGTCGAAGCAGACGGTCGCGATCGCGACCCGCGTATCGCCGTGCCGGAAGGGGCCGTAGTGACAGCACGCGGCATCGCAGCCGAGCTCCGCGGCGCTCTCGTCGGGGCCGCCGAACGTGAAGCCGTCGACCTGCTGCGTGAGCCGCTTCGCCGCGTCCGCTGCGTTCAGCGCGTCGTTCACGCAGGGCTCGGCGGCCTCCTTGCAACCCGTCTCGGCATTTCCGTTCTCGAACGTGACCTGCGCGCCCAGGAGGCCGTCGACCCGCCCGGCCGCCAGGGCGGTCCGGAACCGCTTCGACGCCGCGGTCAGATCGCGCGTGCCCGTGGTCGGCATGGGCGCGCCATGCGGGCTCGAAGAGGTCGAGCAACCAGCCGCGAGGACGAGCACGAAGGCAAGTGAGCGAATCATGATGGAGACCTAGCATGATCAACGCCGACGTAGCGCGCCCTGTTCCCACGCGCGACCACCACGGTCGCGCGGCGGCCTGCGGGGGGCACGGAATCCCGAATCGCTAGCCGTACCGCTCGGGGAGCGCGCCCCCTCCGAAGCAGTGCGGGACCGCTGCATGTCCTACAACCCGACGAGGCGAACGGATCCGAGCTCGACATGCTCGCCGGCTCTGGGGGTGACCTGCATGCGCCGCGGCTCGCCCATCCGTGAAAACAACACCACCACGCAGTCGCCGCTCGTCACCTGCGAGAACGCGAAGTGCCCCGCGGAATCGGAGTACGCCTCCCGGTAGTCGCCGCGACGGTCCTCGAGCACGCCCCTCGCGCTGACGACAGGGTGGCCCGCGGAGTCGACCGCTGTCCCGGCGATCGAGGCCCACGGTGTGAGCGCGAGAGTGAGCTCCGCGGCACCGGCCGTCACATCGAGCTCTGCGCGGGCCTCGCCACGCTCACTCGTCGCGGTAGCTCCACGCGGATGCGCGCCTCGGGCTTCTTGGAGAGGCAGTGCGCTCGTAGAGCATGCTGTCGATCCGCTCGCGGAGGTCGTTCGAGCTGCCGGCCGAGCCCCGGTAGCGCGCGCTTCGTCAGCGCTTGTAGATCTTCTCGATCTCGGCCTTCAGGTGGTCCCGCGCGTGATCGCGCAGGAGCGGCCCGTGGCCACCGATTGCGTGCTTGAAGTCGAGGCTCGCGAGCGCGTCGTACTGCGGGCGGAACGTCACGCCCGGCGCCGGCTCCGCGGCCTTGCGCCACGCGGGACCCAGCACCGAGGGACCCTTGAAGCCAAGGAACGGCGTCATCACGCGCGCCACGAGCGAGGTGCCTGGAACGCCGACCCAGTTCTGGATCGCATCGCACGCGATCAGCACGCCGCCATGTCGCGGCACGTGCAGCACGAGCTCGGGATGCTTCGCGCCCGTGAACCCGTGGACCGACGCGCCCGCGATCGGCGTCGCCGAGCCGGTGTCGATGGCGTGATCGCGCGTGACGCCGGCCGCGAGGCGCATACCAGGGTGCGACCAGGTCTGCGGCTGGTACCGCTGGACGTAGGCCAGATCGTCCATGCCGTGAAAGCTCCCGAGGCGCACGATGTGTCGGATCGGCCCGAGCGCATCGACCTTCGCCTGTTCTGCGGGCGGCATCATGACCGGGTGGATCGCGACGAGGTCTCCGCTGGCCTCGCGCACTAGCACCATGTTGCGCGAGATCGTGACGCCGGGCCCCATGATCACCGTGCCCCACGTCCACCAGATATCGGCGAAGAGCTGCTCCAACGTGCCGAACTGTTTGCCCGCGCGTGCCATCGAGAATGAGTGTGCCGGATCCGCCGTCGCGGTCCGCTCGCGCAGGCCACGTACTGACTCGGCGGCGAGCAGCTGCACGATCTCCGCCGGCTGGCGGAACCTGTCAACGAGTTTGAGACACCGGAGAGCATCAGTTTAGTGAATCGATCGTCGGCTTGTCATCGGCTCCTGTCTTGGGCTTGTTGATCCACACCGCCGACGGCAGTGCTGGCGGGCGAGGTACGCCGTGGACGAAGCGCTCGGGATGCGCGAGGTGGGCAGCAGCGAGCACGGCGGCGCGGGCCTCGCTGCGCTGCTGGGCTCGACCGTAGTGGACGTCGGCTGGTGTGTGGAGGCCGATGCCGCTGTGGTGGTGCTCGTCGTTGTACCAGGTGAAGAAGTCGACGCAGTACGAGCGGGCGTCCTCGAGACAGCCGAAGCGCTCGGGGAAGTCGGGTCGGTACTTGAGGGTCTTGAACTCGGCCTCCGAGAACGGGTTGTCGTTCGAGACGTGCGGTCGCGAATGGGTCTTGGTGACGCCCAGGTCGGCGAGAAGCTGCGCGACGAGCTTCGAGCGCATCGAGCTGCCGCGGTCGGCGTGGATCGTCAGCTGGCCGCGTACGATGCCCTGGCGCTCACAGGTTTCGCCGATCAGCTTCTCGGCCAGCGTCGCACTTTCGCGGTCCGCGACCATCCAGCCGACGACGCAGCGGCTGAACACGTCGATGATCACGTACAGGTAGAAGTACGACCAAGTCGTCGGCCCCTTGAGCTTGGTGATGTCCCACGACCAGAGCTGGTTGGGGGCTGTCGCGAGTAACTCGGGCGCGGAGTACCGCGGGTGCATGAGCTGCGCGCGGCGCTCGCGGAGCTCGTGGCGCTCGGCGAGCAGGCGATACATCGTGCGGAACGTGTCAACGCGTTTGAGACAGCGGGTGGAGGAATTCTATGACGCGAGCGCGGTGATCATCGACGTGACGCCGTGCTCGACCGCGGGCGGTACCGTGACCTCGACTGCCTCCGTGAAGATTGGGTTGATGTGCA
>JANXOM010000110.1 GCA_025353585.1 Deltaproteobacteria bacterium | reverse complement strand
GCGTGGGCGGCGGACGCGATGGCGAGGACGCGCGCGCGGTCGAGCGGCGAGCCGAGGGCGAGGGCGGTGGCGGCGACGGTGACGGCGGCGCTCGAGCCGAGGCCGAGCTTCATCGCGCCGACGTAAAACGCCTGGCTATCGACGACGATGGCGAGCGCGCGCGCCGGATCGCCGCCGGCCGCCGCGACCTCCTCCGCGACGGCCGCGAGGAACGGTGACGACCCGCGAGGCCCCTCGTGGAACCGCGCGACGGCGCGGCGATCGACGGCCACGACGAGCGCCGGCGCGCCGTCCAGCACGGCGTACTCGCCGCTGACGATCAGCTTTCCGGGGGCGCTGGCCGTACTCATCGTGTCCGCCCTACCCGGTGGCCGGACGGGGACGGTGTAGTACTTGTCAACCACGACCCCGGACAGGTGTTACACCGTCCCCAGTCAAGCAGTTGAAACTGTGGAGGAAGTTTTCGGCGGCGGGTTGACAACTACGACACCGTCCCTGCGGGGCCGGCGGCGGCGGTGGTGACGGCGGTGACGCCGGCGACGGAGCGGAGGGCGAGGGCTACGACGGGCGCGTCGGTGTCGGTCGTGAGGACCTTGACGTGGGGGCCGGCGTCCATGGTCGCCCAGGCGGCGACGCCGGTGCTGCGGAGGCCGCGGACGGCGGCGAGGAGGGCCAGCGTGGTCGGCTGCCAGTAGATCACGGCCGGCCGCGAGGCCATCGCGGTCGCGTGCATGGCGAGCGCGTTGGCCTCGGCGAGCTCGCCGAGCGCGGCCAGGTCCCCGGCGACCAGCGCGGCGCGCGCGGCGGCCAGGTCGGCCGGCACGAGCGCGACCCAGGCGGCGTAGAGCGGCGACGTCTCCGCGCAGTGCTCCATCGCGTCGCGCGAGCCGAACGCCTTCGCGACGCCGCCGCCGACCACCGCGATCACCATGCGGACGCGGCTCGTGAGCGGCGACGCGAGCGGCTCGGCATAGGCGTCGGTGCCGTCGGCGCGCTCGCCGGCGTGCATGCGCGCGAAGCCGCCGAAGAGCGAGCGCGCGGCGGACCCCGAGCCGCGGCGGGCGAGCACGGAGAGCTCGCGCGTGGTGAGCGTGACGCCGGCGGCGGTCGTCGCGGCCAGCGCGAGCGCCGCGTAGCCGGACGCGGACGACGCGAGGCCCGAGGCGGTCGGGAAGTGGTTCGCGCTCGTCACGCGCGCGCGCATCGTGGTGCCCGCGAGCGCGCGAACCAGATCGAGGAACTCGCTCGTGCGCACCGCGTCGGCCGCCTTCGCGCGCACGCCGTCGAGCTCGAGCTCGTCCGCCGCGAGGCCCGCCTCGAACGCGACGGTCGTCTCGGTGACGAGCGCATCGAGCGTGAGCGACAGGCTCCCCGCCGCCGGCAGGTTCAGCCGGGCGTCGCGCTTGCCCCAGTACTTGACGAGCGCGATGTTCGCGCACGCCCGCGCCGTCGCCTTCATCGACCGACGGCCCGTCTCGCACGGGGGCCCGCGCCAGACGGCCCGCGCCCCGTTCGGCGGCGGCGCTCCGCTCCGCTCATCGCCCGACGTCCGCCGCGAAGCCCGCGAGCCCGGCCGCCTTCCACGCCGCGAGCACGGCCGCCTCGCGGTCGGGCGGGGCGAGCGCGATGACAGCCCCGCCGCCGCCGGCGCCCGTGAGCTTCGCGCCATGCGCGCCGGCGCCGCGCGCTAGCGAGCACATGTTGTCGAGCCGCTGCGTCGACACGCCGAGATCCCCGAGCACCGTGTGGGCGCGGTTCATCGCCGCGCCGAGCTCCGCGAAGTCGCGCGCCAGCAGCGCCCGCGCGCCCGCGTCCGTCAGCCCGCCGAGCTCGCGCAGCCGCGGGTCGTCGGGGTCGCCGTGCGTGACCTCGGCGACGTGCTGCACCATCTTCGCCGTCGAGCGCATCAGCTCGCGCGGCATCTCCGTCGCGCCGCTGCCGCCGATCGCCTGCGTCTCGCCGGGCGCGACCAGCAGCCGCAGCGGCGGCGCCGTCATCGCCCGCAGCCCGGTGCTCTTGCGATACACGCCGAACCCGCCCGCGATCGCGATCGCCACGTCGATGCCGCTCGGCTTGCCGTGGTGCACGATCTCGCCCGCGCCGGCCGCCGCCGTCAGCGCCGCCACGTCGGGTCGCCGGTTGTAGTGCGCCATCAGCGCGCGCGTCACGGCCACGGCGAGCGCGGCCGACGAGCCCAGCCCCGCGCCCGGCGGCACCTGCGCCTCGGCCACGAACGTCAGCGCGGGGCGCCCGATCCCGAGCTCGTCCGCGATCGCGGCGAGGGCGCGCCCGGTGGGATGCTCGTCGCTCGCGGTGGTGGCGAGCTCCCACGCGGGCACGTCGAGGCGCAAGCGGCCGCCCGCCGGCGTCGGCAGCGCCTGCGCGGAGACGCCGCGATCGAGGGCGGCGGCGAGCGCGGGGAAGCCGTACACGACGGCATGCTCGCCGAGCAGGATGACCTTGCCCCAGCCCAAAGCGTGGCTCGTCGTCATCGGATGTGGCTCATCGGAGTGCTCCCAGGTCGTCGATGAACGCGCGCAGCGGCGCCCCGAGGTGCCGCGGTGCGCGCGCCAGGTCCTTCGCCGCGCGGCAGCCGGTCAACACGCAGACCGCGCGCAGCGCCGCGAGCACCTGCGCGATCGCCATCGCCACGCCCTCGGCTCCCCCGGCGCGTTGCGCGCGAAGCATGGGGGCGGCCATCCCGCCGCACCGCGCCCCGAGGGCCAGGGCGCGCGCCACGTCGTAGCCGGTGCGCACGCCGCCCGACGCGATGACGCCGAGCCCGGCGCGCACGCACAGCGCGACCGACACCGCCGTCGGCACGCCCCAGTCCCACAGCTCGCCGCCGAGCGCCGCGGAGCCGCTACCCTCCGCCGCGCGCACGGCCTCGACCGCGACCCAGCTCGTCCCGCCCGCGCCCGCGACGTCGACGGTCCGCACGCCCGCGTTGACGAGGGACCGCGCGGCCTCCGCGGACAGCCCGCAGCCCGTCTCCTTCACGATGATCGGCACCGGCGACGCGTCGACCAGCCGCGCGATGCCCGCGAGCACGCCGCGGAAGTCGCGGTCCCCGCGCTCCTGGATCAGCTCCTGCGCCGGGTTCAGGTGCACGCACATCGCGTCCGCGCCGATCCGCTTCGCGAGCTCGACCACGCGCGCGGGCCCCATCGCGAGCGCCTGCACGGCGCCGACGTTGCCAAACAACACGACATCGGGCGCCACGTCGCGAACCTCGTAGCTCGCCGCGAGGTCCGGGTGCTCGGCCATCGCGCGCTGCGAACCGAGCCCGAGCGCGACGCCCGCCGCCTGCGCCGCCCGCGCGAGGTCGCGGTTGACCTGCGCGGCCTCCCCGGTCCCGCCCGTCATGCCGGTGATGACGAGCGGCGCCGCCAGCTGCTTGCCCACGAGCTCGGTCGCGAGCACCACGTCGTCGAGCGCGAGCTCGGGCAGCGCCTGGTGGACGAGGTGGACCTCCTCGAGGAGCGTGCTGCGCGCGAACTCGGCCCGGCCCGACGCGGCGATCTCGAGGTGGTCCGCCTTGCGGCGCGCGATCAGCGGCTCGTCGGTCACCACGTTCTTTTACCCCGGTTCGGCCCGCGGGGAACGCGGTACGATCGCCCGCGATGAAACGTGGCTGGCTGGTGTGGATGGCCGCGGCTGCGGGTTGCTTTCGCCCGTCGCCGCCTGGCGGGGCGCCGTGCAGCCCGAACGGGTCGTGCCCCGACGGCTTCCTGTGTACCGCGGACGATGTCTGCGCCCCCCACGGGGGCTCCGGCGGCCCGGGCGATGGCGGCGCGGACGGCCCGTCCGGCGGCGATCTCCTCCGCGTGCACGCCCGCGTCGGGGTCACCGTGGTCGCCGCCGACGGCACGCTGCAGGAGGCGACGGAGCCATCGGCGCTGGCCGTCGTCCTCGCCGATGGGACGAGCCCGGAGCTCGCGCAGACCTCGGACGGCAGCGTCGAGTTTCACCGCGCCGCCGTCGATCAGGCGTACCGGATCACGTCCGGCTCGACGCAGGTCGTCGGGACCACGTCCGCGCTGGTGTACATGCCGCCGGTGTTCGGGCGCACGAACGTCACACCGATGACGAAGGCCGCTCCGATCGCGGTGACGCTCGACGCGTTCGGCCAGCACGCCGCCGGGTCGACGGTCCTCGTCGCCACGGGGCAGCGCGCGTTCGCGGTCAACACCGGCTCGAACGACCTCTCGTTCAGCCTCGACTGGCGGACCAGCACCACGCTGACCGGCGGCCCGGGCGGTCTCCTCGACGGGGCGGCGGGCGGTCTTCTGTGGCTGGTGCACTTCGTCGCCGACTCGGAGAGCCGCAATGCGCTCGACGGCGCGCTCGCGCTGCAGGTCGCGCAGACGGATGGGGACGTGCTGCCGGTGTCCGGCACGCTCCTGAAGATCGACACGACCGGCTGCCTGCGGATCGCCGCGCGCGCCGCCACCGAGCGCGCGCGCCTTGGCGCCGCGGTCTCGGGGCAGAGCCTCACGGCGTTCACGGGGGTCGCATCGCAGCCGGCCGCGCTGCGGGTGACCCCGGGTGCGTTCGTGATCGCGTCGGCGCCTGTCACCGCGAATGGCACGGCCGATCACCCGTACGCCGAGCCGTTCCCGAACGAGCAGCTCCTCGCGATGCTATCGGTCACGCGCGCGACGACGCACCAGCCGGGGGGCGGCAATGCCTCCCTCGTGGAGCTCGCGACGCTGATCTCGCTCGCGCCCGTCGCCGGCCTCGCCCACGCGTGCACGGCCGGGGACACCGTCACCGTCCCCGCCGCCCCCGCCCTCCTCTCGACCGTGACCCTCGACGGCGTGGCGCTCACCGCGGATCGTCAGGCGATGGTGCTCGACGCGAGCGCCCCCGTCACCGTCGCGGTCACGGTCGGAGCGGGCGGGGCGGACCGCTACCAGGTCGAGCTCGACGACGTGACGTCCGGCGCGCGCGTCCTCGTTGGCATGCAGGTCAGCGCCGCGCCCCGGTTCGTCCTCGACCGCGCGCGATTCGTCGCCGGCCACATGTACCAGCTGTTCGTCGGCGTCGCGACCGGCTACGCGGGCGTGGCTCAGGGGGACCTGACGACGCCGACGTACCCCGTCGGCGTCTCGGAGACGCCGAGCTACACGTTCCGCGTCGCAAACTGACCGAGACCGACCGCCGTAGCGGTCAACCTCAGCGCGCGTAGATGACGTAGACGATCAACGCGCCTGCCGCCGCGAGGTCGAGCAGGAACCACGGGTCCTTCAGCATCGCCTCCGTCGGGCTGTCGTCGCGCGGCCACCACAGGGCGAGGCCGAAGAACCGGACGATGCCGAGGGCCACGAACGGCGCGCTCCACACCAGCCGGTCTGTCCCGAAGAACGCGACGGTGCGCGCGTCCAGCGTGTAGGCGATATAGCCCGCGCACGTCGCCGCGCCGATGACGAACATCGCCACGCGCACGACCGGGAGCCGGTAGCCGGCGAGGGCGGCGCGCGTCGCCTGCGTCTCGCCGCCGGTGCGCTCGGCCCACGCGAGCTCGTGCGCGCGCTTGCCGAGGCCGAGGAACAGCGCGAGCAGCGCCGTGCACGCGAGCAGCCAGCCGGACGCGGGGACGTCGATCGCGGCCGCGCCGCCGAGGACGCGCAGGATGAACCCGGTGGCGATGAGGCCGACGTCGAGGAACGCGACCTGCTTGAGCTTCACGCTGTACGCGACGTTCTGCGCGAGGTACGCGGCCGCGACCGCCGCGAGCTTCCAGGACAGGACGGAGCAGCCCCCCAGCGCGAGCGCGGCGAGCACGCCCGAGGCCACCAGCGCGTCGCGCTCCGCCAGCGCGCCGGCCGCGATGGGCCGCAGCTTCTTCTTCGGATGCGCGCGGTCGCCCTCGACGTCCCGCACGTCGTTGAACGCGTAGACCGCCCCCGACAGCGCGCAAAACGCCAGGACCGCGAGCGCCGTCCGGAGCACGTACGCCGGGTCCTCGAGGTGACGCGCGAAGACCAGCGGGACCGCGACGAAGAGGTTCTTGATCCACTGCTGCGGCCGCAGCGTGCGGAGCAGGGCCACCGGCGGAGACATCAGGGGGACAGGTTTTCGTGGACCCACTTGCTGACTTCGTCGAACGTGCAGCCGTCGACCGACTTGTCCTGCGGATCGATCTTGCAGCTCGACACGGCGTGGAACAGCTCGTGGCACGCCGTCTTCTTGTCGGCGTCCGCCTCGGCCTGGCACGCCGCGTACGTCAGGACCGTGGGCTGGCCCTTCGCGTCCTTGACCGGGTTCTTGTCGTCATCGACGAGCGGGATCGACTGCACCACCACGATGTCGCGGTTGCGCGCCGTCCAGGCGCCGATCTTCTTGTGCGTGCACGCGTCGGCCTTCGCGCCCTCCGCCTTGCACTGGTCGGCGTAGAAGAAGACGTTCTGGCAGGCGGCCTTCTTGTCGCCGGCCTCGAGGGCCTCGCACTCCGCCGCCTTCACCACGACGGGCTTGCCGGTCTCGTCTTGCAGCACGGTGCCATCGGTCGCCACGAGCGTGACCTCTCTCACCGCGCGTTTCTCCTCGAACGCGTTGTCGACCAGCACGACCAGGTTATGCGCGGTCCCCGTCCTCTCGGCCTCGGGCACCACCGTCAGCCACGGCACGTAGGTGATCGTGATGAGCGCGACGATCATCGTCAGCAGGAACGGCACCGTCGCCCACATCACCTCGGTGATCGGCCGCTGGAACTTCACGCTCGTGATGAACAGATTCAACCCGACCGGCGGGTGCAGGTATCCGACCTCGAGGTTCAAGAGAAAGATCACGCCGAGGTGGTACGGGTCGATGTGGTAGGCGTGCGCGATCCGCAGGACGAGCGGCAGCACCACGACGATCGCGGAGAAGATGTCCATGACCGTGCCGACGATCAAGAGGATCACGTTGAGCGCCAGCAGGAACACGATCTTCGAGTCGACGTGCGTGGTCGTCCAGTCGACGAGCGCCTGCGGGACCTGCGCCGTGACCATGTAGTTCGTGAGGGCCGTCGACGCGAAGATGATGATGAAGATCGCGCCGACCATCGCCATCGCCTCGCGGCTCGTGCGCCACAGCGTGATGAGGTCGAGCGACTTGCCCCAGCCGACGCCGGCCTTCGAGAGCAGCTTCGCGACGCCGCACTCGAGCACCACGACGTAGACGACGGTCAGCGACGCGATCTCGGGCAAGCCGAAGCCGTTCGCGAGGCCGATGATGACGCCGAACGGGATGCACAGCTCGGGGAGCGCGAGCGCCGCGCTCTTCATCAGCTCGGAGCCGGAGAACTTCTGCCGCGGCAGCTTCTTCACGATGGCGACCGTGACCGCGACGGCCGACAGCATGCCGACGAGCACGAGGCCCGGGACGATGCCGGCGAAGATGAAGCGGCCCGTGTCCCACTCCCAGTCCTTCCACTCCTGCTGGACGTTCAGGCCGCAGACGGTGCCGTAGATGAACAGCGGCAGCGCGGGCGGGAACAGGAGGCCGACCGAGCCGGTGCCCGCGATGAGGCCCATCGAGAACCGCTCCGGGTAGCCGTTGCGCACGAGCGCCGGCATGAGCACGCCGCCGAGCGCGATGATCGTGACGCCGGACGCGCCCGTGAACACGGTGAACAGCGCGCACGTGCCGATGGTGACGATCGCGAGGCCGCCGGGGACCCAGCCGAGGAGCGCGTTCGCGAACCGGACGAGGCGGTCGGCGGTGCCGGCCTCCGCCAGGAGGTAGCCCGCGTAGATGAAGAGCGGGATCGTGGACATGACCTCGACCTGGTCGCCGAGGCCGACGTTGAGGATGCTCGCGGACATGCCGTCGAACTCGGCGTCGAACGCGCGCGGTAGGCTCGCGGCGCCGAGGACGGCCGCGCCGAGCATGATCGTGAACAGCGGCGCGCCGCTCACGAAGGCGAGCGTGAGCACGGCGACGGGCAGGCTCACGAAGTAGCCGATGAGGGTGAGGATCGCGGCGAGGATGCCGGCTCGAACCATACTTCCCGTGCTGACCTTCATCTCAGTGCCCCGACCTTTCCCGCTCGGGCGGCAGCTTGTTGCGGCGCAGGTAATCGGCGTCGATCAGGAGATGCAGGACCGAGTGCAGGATGATGAGCACGCCGCCGAGCGGGATCGTGGCGACGATCTCCTTGTCGGTGATGGCGAGGCCGAACAGGTCGAGGTGCTCCTTGTCGATGCCGCTCGCCGTCTCGCGGAGGTGCGTGCCCGTGCGGACGAGGACGCACGCGACCACGATCGTGAAGAGCTTGAGCACGATCCCGAGGACGAGCCGCGAGCGCCGGCTGAGGCGCCGCGAGACGAGGTCCATCGCGAGGTGGCGCTGCTGGTACGTGGCAAAGGCCGCGCCGAGGAGCGCGACGGTGAACGTGCCGCCGCGGACGATGTAGTGCCACCAGCGGCCGATCGGCGAGCCGAACACCTTGTCGGAGATCGCGGCCGACGCGGCCACGATGACCACGGCCGCGAGCACGCCGAACAGGATGGCTTGCTCGGCGAGGCCGATCCAGCCGTCGAGCTTGCGGACGCCCTGCGCGAACGGCCCGTCGTCGGGGAATGTCTGCGGCGCGATCAGGTCCGCCGGGCTGACGGCCCCGGCGGCGGCACTGGCGTGCTGTCGCGTCTCGGGGATGTCTGTCGAGGGCAGGGGGACCGCGTCCGCCTCTCTCGTCGCCTTCCGCTTCTTCGCCACGTCCCGATGGTAAGGCGCGGCTCCCGGCGCCCACAACCGCCCGGGCGGTCTACTTCTTGTGCTTGGCGCGGTACTCGTCGCGGGTCTTGATGACCATGTCGAGATCCTCTTGCGAGTAGATCTTGCCGACGAGGTCCTTCCAGATGTCCTGCGACTGCTTGGTGAACTCGTCCACCATCGGCTGCGGGGTCTGGACGATCGTCACGCCCTTGCGCGTCATCGTCTCCTTGGAGTCGGCGTTCGCGGCGCGGATCGTCTTGCGGAGCTTGCGGCTCGAGGACTTGCCGATCTCCTCGACCGCCTTGGCGTCCTCCGCCGACAGCTTCTTGTACGCGTCGTTCGAGAACACCGTCGCGCCGATCGCGAAGCTCATCGGCATCGAGGTCATGTAGCGGATCTTCGTGTGCCACTGGAGGGCCACGGCGGCGACGGGCGACCCGTAGCACGCGTTGATCTTGCCGGACGTCAGCGCGGGGTCGACCTCGGGCACGCCGAGCGGGACGCCCGCGAGGCCGAGCTTCTTGAACATCGCGCCGACGAGCTGGTCGTCGCCCCACTGCCAGAGCTTCTGGCCCTTGAGGTCCGCGAGGGACTCGACCTTGTTCTTCGAGAGGAAGTAGATCCAGCCGACCTCGCCGCGGTCCGTCAGCTTGAAGCCCTTCTTCTCGAAGCGCTTCTGGAACATCGGCCACATCTTGTCGGCGACGTAGTCGAGCTCGTCGACGTTGTCGAACATCATCGGCAGCTCGAGCACGCGGATCGACTCGTCGACCATCGACATGCCGATCGCCGTGACGGCCGCGCCGTCGAGCTGACCGAGCTTGATCTTGCGGATGAAGTCGCGCTCGTCGCCCTGCTGGCCGCCCTCGAAGTACTTCAGGGTGACGCGCTTGCTCGTCTTGTCGCTGATGTCGGAGGCGGCCTTGTTGAGGACGTCCATCCAGGGGCTGCCGCTCGGCGCGAGGCTCGCGACGCGGAGCTCGACGTTATCGGCGTGGGCGGCCGGCGCAGCGCCGAGGCCAAGGGCGACCGCCGCGGCGGCGCAGGCGGTGAGGAGCTTTGAGGTGTTGATCACTGGAACATCTCCTTTTCGTGCGTCAGGTAGCGGCGGGCACGGCGGTGAGCGACTTCGTTCGCGAGGCGCTGCTCGGGCCACACCGACGGCGGGGTCTCGAGCACCTTGACGAGCTGCGCGTGGAAGAACTTCTCGTCGTTGCGCATCTTTCCAACGCGGTAGCCCATGAGCGTCCGCGCGAGCAGCATCTTGTCGCCCGTCAACTTGAGGGCGGTCTCGAACTCGGCCTGGGCCTTCTTGTCGTCGCCGCCGAACTGCGCGCTCGCGGCGCTGTAGAGCATGCCGAGCGCGATGTGCGGCAGGGCGGCGAGCTGCGGATCGGACGGCGGGTTCGCCGCGTCGAGCGCGATGACGCGGTCGATCATCTGGTGGACGAGCGGCACCTCGCCGAGCGCGTCGGGCCGGCGGAGGTTGTGGTTGACGAGCGAGCCGAGCGCGAGCGCGGCCCACATCAGCGGCGTGCGGTCGTCGGCGCCGGTGTCGGCGACGAGCTTGTTCGTGACCTCGGGCGTGCCGAAGATGTCCTTCTTCCAGCGGTCGCCGAGCGAGAGCAGCGCGTAGTTGAGGCAGCGCGTGAAGATCTTGGTGGCGCGCGCGTCGTGGTACTCGATGTCGTCGATCTTCTTCGCGAACTGGGCGACCTCCCAGTCATCCTCGACGAACGCCGTGCCGTACTGGCAGTAGCCCTCGGTGAGGATGCCGATGAGGTTCTCGTCGTCCGGCTTGACGACCCAGAACGTCTCGACGGTCTTGAGCGCCCCCGGGATGGCCATGCGCGCCATCTCGTAGTCCGACTCCTGCTGGAGCGCCGGCTGGCCGCGCTTCAAGACCTGGGCGGTGGTGCCGACCGTGATCCGACCGATGTCGCAGCCCGCCGCGGAGAACAGGGTGGCGCCGAGCGTCGCGACGAGCGCGAGGTGGGTGCCCAGGAGGCGGGGGTGGGCGAGGCGTGGGCGCATGCGGAAGCTTCCCTTCGACGTAGGTACGCGTTGGCGATTCAACGCTGCGGCGCACGCTAACCCGGAAACCCCTCGGGGTGATTCGCTAACGCGAGCATTCGGGGCCGCGCCGCGGGTGCTATGATGTCCCGGATGTGCCGGGCCGCGATCGCCGCGCTCGCCCTGGCCGCGGTGAGCGGAGGGTCGGCCTGTGACATCGGGCGCGACGCCATCCGCAGGCACCGCGACCCGGGCGCGCTCGTGGTCGCCCAGCCGGCCGACGTGCTGGCCCTGGACCCGGTCCGGGTCACGGACATCGAGTCGATCGAGGTCGGCGAGCTCCTGTTCGAGGGCCTCGTGCAGCTCGCGCCGGGCACGACCGACATCGAGCCGAGTCTCGCCACCACCTGGGAGGTCACGCCCGATGCGCGGCGCTGGACCTTTCACCTGCGGGCGGGCGTCCGGTTCCACGACGGCACCCCGCTGGACGCAGCCGCGGTCGCGTTCTCGTTCGCGCGGTTGATCGAGCCCGCGAACCCGAGCTACGTCGGCGCGGGCGCGGACTACTGGCGCGGCCTGCTCCGCGAGGTGGCCACCGTGACCGCGCGCGATCCTGCGACCGTGGACATCGTGATGCGACGGCCGTACGCGCCGCTCCTCGGCGAGCTCGCGCAGTTTCCGATCGTCTCGCCGACGGCGGTGGCGAAGTGGGGCGACGCGTTCGAGAAGCACCCCGTCGGCAGCGGGCCGTTCTCGTTCGAGGCCTGGGAGGTCGGTGAGCAGGTCGTCGTGCGGCGATTCCCGGGCTACTGGGGGCCAAAACCCGCCCTCGATCGCATCGTGTTCCGCGTGGTCGTCGACGCGCGCCAGCGGCTCGTCGACCTGGAGTCGGGGTCGGTCGATCTCGCGGCGGCGATCCTGCCGGACGAGCGCTCGTTCGTGGAGCTGCACCCCGATCTGCTGCTCCACCGCGCACCCGGCGACGACGTCAGCTACCTCGCGTTCAACACGCAACGCCCGCCGTTCGATGACGTGCGCGTGCGGCGCGCGCTGAACTTCGCGATCAACAAGGAGCCGATCGTCAAGCTCGCGTTCCAGGGGCTCGCGGTCGCCGCCGACGGGCCGCTCCCGCCCGCGATGTGGGGGAGCCACGCCGCGAAGATCCGGTACACGTACGATCCGGAGGCCGCGAAGACGTTGCTCGCCGCGGCCGCGCGGGACGGGCACTTCGATCCGAACAAGACGTACAAGCTCTACGCGCCGACGACGCCGCGCCCGTACTTGCCGGAGCCCGAGCGCGTCGCGCGGTTCCTGCAGGCGGCGTTCGAGCACGTCGGGCTGCACACCGAGCTCGTGCTGCAGCCGTACCCGGTCCACCGTGCCGCGGTTCAGGGCGGCGAGCATGACCTCTGCCTGTTCGGCTGGATCGGCGACACCGGCGATCCGGATAACTTCTTATACGTGCTGTTCGACGGCGACAACGCGCACCCGGGCGAGGCCCAGAACGTCGCGTTTTACGCCAACCGGCACGTCGACGAGCTCCTCGCGCAGGCGCAGGCCACGGCGGATCAGCCGACGCGCTCGGCGCTCTACGCCGAGGTCCAGGACCAGCTCGCCACCGACGCCCCGTGGGTCCCGATCGCCCACAGCGATCTCGTCATCGCCGGCCGCGCCGAGGTGCAGGGCGTGGTCATCTCGCCGCTCGGGCACCCCGTCTACGCGCTCATGCACCGGGTCGAGCGGGTCGAGAAGAGCGACCGGTGAGCGACCGCGATCGCACCGCACCGCCCGCCGGCGGGGCTCCGGGGCCCCTCGAGGACAGCGGCGGCAACCGGCGGCTGCGGCTCCCGACGCTGAAGATGCCGCGCATCGTGCACGCGGCGCCGCCGAAGCTGAGGCTGCGCCTGCGCACGAAGCTCGTCGTGGCGATGCTGTTCGCCGCGCTCGTGCCCGTCGCGATCCTCGCTACCCTCGCCACGAGCGTCATTCTCTCGAGCCTCGACACCGGCCTCCGCGAGGACGCCGACCGGCAGCTGACCGTCGGACTGAACCTCATCCTGCGCAGCGTCGAGCGCGTCGGCGACGAGGCGGTGCAGCTGTCGGAGACGAGCGAGCTGGCCGGCGCGATCTCGTCGCCGCCGGCGCTCGATAGCTGGCTGGCCCACGAGTCCGCGCACGTGGCGTCGGCGCGGCTGCAGCTCCTCGATCCGCGCGGGACCGTGATCTTCGACCGCGTCATCGGCGGAGCGGACCAGCGGTTCGCCGCCGTCGGTATCGCCGGTGGCGAGCCGCTCGCCGTCGGCGACACGTGGAGCCGCCGCGTCTCGCTCGTCGATATCGGCGATCGCGTCGTGGTGCGCGCCGCCGCGCCGATCGTGGACGCGAGCCTGACGTTGCGCGGTGTGCTCGTGCTCTCGACGCCGCTCGATGGCGAGTTTGCCGACAGCATCAAGGGCGCGCTCGCGGCCGACGTGATGATCGGCGGCACGTCGGGCAAGCTCCAGGTGACCTTCCGCTCGACGCTCGGGCGGCGCGGCGAGGTCGTGCAGCTGACACAGGCCGAGCGCGACACGGCGCTCGGCGGGGCGCGCGTGGTGCGTGACGTCGACGAGTCGACGGGCCACTACGCGGTGGCGGCCACCGGCCTCCTCGACCACCACGACCACGCCGTCGGGATCGTGGCGGTCGGCGTGGACCGCGCGGGCCTCGCCGCGACGAAGGCGCTCGCGATCCGGTCGCTCATCGGCGGCGGCATCGTGGCGATCGCGTTCGCCCTCGTCCTCGCGCTGTTCTGGTCGCGCCGGCTCGGCTCGCCGATCCAGGGCCTGCATCGCGGGGCGATCGCGGTCTCGCGCGGCGACCTCGACCATCGCATCGAGCTGCCGGGCGGCGACGAGCTGTCCGACCTGGCCGAGGCGTTCAACCAGATGACGTCGACGCTCAAGGACAACCAGGCCCGCCTCGCCGCGCGCATGCGCGAGATCGTGGCGCTCCACGACGCCGGCCGCGCCGTCTCGTCCGTCATCGATCTGGACCAGGTGTCGCGCAAGATCGTCGACGCCGTGGCGCGCACGTTCGACGTGCAGCTCGTGGCGCTGTGGATCGTGGAGCCCGGCTTCACGTCGACCACCACGCCGCTGCGCGCGTCGGCCGTGCGCTCGCGGCGGCCCGACATCTCGAGCGCGCTCGCGATGGACGAGGCGGTGGCGGCGGCGGGCGCGCTGTCACCGCTCGCCGAGCTGGCGCGCGCATCGAAGGTGCCGCTGCGACTCGACCGCGCAGGCGATGACCCCGAGCACGGCGCGGTGGCGCGCGCCGCCGGCGCGCCGGGGCCGCTCGTCGCGCTCCCGCTCGATCGCAAGGTCCGCGTGGTCGGGGTCCTCGCGGTGGCGCGCGCCGAGGATGCGCGGCAGTTCAGCGATGCGGACCTGAACTTGCTCACGACGTTCGCCGATCAGGCGGGCGCGGCCGTCGAGAACGCGCTCCTCTATCAAGAGGTCCGCGGCGCGAGCCAGGAGCTCGAGAACAAGGTGCGCCTGCGCACGGCCGAGCTGACGGCCATCAACTCCGAGCTCGGGCGCGCGCTCGCCGACCTGCGCGAGACGCAGGCGCAGCTCGTGCTGAGCGAGCGCATGGCGGGGCTCGGCGTGCTCGTGGCGGGCGTGGCCCACGAGATCAACTCGCCGACGGCGGCGATCCGCGGCTCGATCGAGGGCCTGGCCGCCGCGCTCGGGCGCGTGGCTCGGCATGGCGCCGAGCTGGTGACGCGGGCCCCGCTCGCCGCGCGCGTCATCACGGACTACCTCGAGCGCACCGCGCCGCTCCTCGCCGAGCGGCCGCTGACCACGGGTGTGGCGGCGCGCAAGCTGGCCCGCGAGGTCGGGGCGGCGCTCGAGGCGGCGGGGCTCCCGGACGCGAGCGGCGTGGCGGCGGATCTCGCCGATCTCGGGGCCACGCCGGCCGACGCGGGCGCCCTGGTCGCGGCCCTCGGCGGCGACCAGCCGATCGCGGGGCAGGTCGTCGCCGCGCTCGTCGACTACGTCTACCTGCACCGCACGGCCTCGACGGTGCGCCACGCCATCAGCCAGATCCAGCGCATCGTCGGCGCGCTCAAGAGCTACTCTCACCTGGACCAGCAGGCGACGCGGAGCGAGGCGGATCTCCACGAGGGCCTCGAGACGACACTCACACTTCTTCACCACGCGCTGCGTGATATCGTCGTCGAGCGCAGGTACGGTGTGGTGCCACGGGTGCCGGTGTTCGTGGACGAGCTGAACCAGGTGTGGACCAATCTGATCTCGAACGCGCAGCAAGCGCTCGCGGCGCGCCCGGGTCGGGGCACGATCGCGATCGAGACGGACGTGGACGACGCGTGGGTGATCGTGCGCGTCATCGATGACGGGCCCGGCGTCCCCGAGGACGTCCTGCCGCGCATCTTCGAGCCGTTCTTCACGACGAAGCCCAAGGGCGAGGGCACGGGGCTCGGCCTCGGGATCGCGCGCCAGATCGTGGCCAAGCACGGCGGCGAGATGACCTGCGTCTCCGAGCCGGGCCGCACCTGCTTCGAGGTGCGCCTGCCGATCGATCCAACCGCACCGCCATCCGCCGGCGGCAATCGAAGAAGCCGGCGGGACTTCGCGGCGTGAGCCGGCGCGAGGTCATCGTCTGCGTCGACGACGAAGAGGGCGTGCTGCGCGTCCTGCGGGCCCAGCTCGGCGCGCGGTTCGGGCACGAGTGCCAGATCGCGACGGCCCGCAGCGGCGACGAGGCGGTGGCGCTGTTCGACGAGCTGTCCCGCGACGGCGAGTCGATCGCGCTCGTGGTCGCCGATCAGATCATGCCGGGCATGAAGGGCGTGGAGCTGCTCGAGATCGTGGACCGGCGGCTCCCGTCGACGATGAAGATCCTGCTGACAGGGCAGGCAGGCCTCGACGCGGTGATCGAGGCGATCAACCGCGCGCACCTGAACCTGTACGTCGGCAAGCCATGGGACGAGACGGCGCTGCTCCTCGGCGTGGAGAGCCTGCTGCGTCAGTACCGGCTCCTGCACGAGAACCAGCAGCTGGTGGCGTCGCTGTCGGCGAAGAACCAGGCGCTGCTCGAGATGAACCGCGAGCTCGAGGCCAAGATCCACGAGCGCACGCACGAGCTGGCGGAGGCGAACTCGCGGCTCGGGCAGCTCGCCGTGACGGACGGCCTCACCAACCTCTACAACCACCGCCACTTTCACGAGCGGCTCGCGCTCGAGGTCGAGCGGAGCCAGCGGAGCGGGTTGCCGCTGTCGCTGCTGATGCTCGACGTCGATCACTTCAAGCAGTTCAACGACTCGTTCGGTCACCCCGCGGGCGACGAGGTGCTGCGCCAGTTCGCCCGCGTGTTGACGGACGCGCGGCGGGCCAACGACGTGGTCGCGCGCTACGGCGGCGAGGAGTTCGCGGTGATCCTCGTCGATACGGCGAAGTTCACGGCGGCGAAGGTCGCGGAGCGGCTGCGCGAGCGCGTCGAGGCGCACGACTTCAGCGACGCGGCCCCGCGCGCCGGCAAGCTCGGCGTCTCGATCGGCGTGGCCACGTTCCCCGACGACGGCACCGACGCCGAGGCGCTCGTGCGCGCGGCCGACACCGCCCTCTACGTCGCCAAGCGCGCCGGCCGCAACCGCGTGGTGCTGGCCACCGAGGCCCAGACCGTCGGCCAGACCGCCGGTTAGTTCGAGCGGTTCATCCCCGCTCCCCGTTACTCCGCTGCTTGCGGCTCCACGCTGCCCGACGCGCATGCCGTCGACGGCCGCGGCAGGCCGCGCTGATCGGTGGCCGGGCAGGTGACGCCGGCGCCCCGGGCGGGGCTGGAGGGGGCGGGGAGGGCGGTCGGGCTCGCCCCGCCGTGATCGGCCAACGTGCCGAGCAGCGGGTCGGCGAACAAGGTCGTCGGCGTGCACGGCGCGTCGTCGCCGCCGCCCACCACGTGGCCGCGGGGCCACTGGAGATCGCCGTCGCCCGTGCCCGTCACGTGGCATTGCATCGGCGCGCCCGGGTTCTGCGCCGTGTTGGTCGCGAACAGGTCGCTCGTCAGCGTCAGCGTCGGGTTCCCGCCGATCGCCGCGCCGAAGTACGGGTCGCCACCGTCGGCGTGGTTGTCGACGAACGTCGTGAACGCGATCGTGCCGCCGCCGCCAAACAGCGACACCGCGCCACCGAGGCCGGCGAGCGCCTGGTTGCCGGAGAACGTGTCGTTCAGGAATTGCAGCTGGCTGCCATCCGCCTGCAGGGCGCCGCTGCCGTGCGTGGCGACGTTGTTCGAGAACGTCGAGGCCGTCACGACCAGCGTGCTGTTGTGGAAGTACCCCACGGCCGCCGAGTCTCCCGTGTTGCTGTCGAACGTGCAGCGGTCGATCACCGTCGTCTGGGTCGCGCCGTCCGGCGTGCGCCCGATCGCTCCGCCGAGCGCCCCCTCGCCGCTGTGGTTCCCCGTGAAGTGGTTACCGCAGAACGTGTGCGTGCCGTCGTCGCCGCCGTCGATCGCGACCGCGCCGCCGTTGCCACCGGAGCCCACCTGATGCTGGTTCGTCCTGGCGACGACCGAGCACTTCGACGCGTCGTCGCTGTTCGCGCCCGTCCCCGTCGCCGTGTTGCCATCGAACGCGGTGTTGTAGATGTCGAGCTCCGAGTTGAGGCTCTCGATCGCGCCGCCGTTCGCGCCCTCGTTGCCCTGGAAGACGCTGCCGACCACCGTCGCGTGGAGCGCGCCGAGGATGGAGATGGCGCCGCCGCCGACGTCGGGGCCGATCACCTCGGCCGTGTTGCTCCGGAACGTCGTGTCGATCACGACGAGCACGCCGTCGCGGAACTGCAGCGCGCCGCCGTAGCCGTCGTAGTAGCCCTGCGAGCACGGGGCGGGCGCCGGGTCGTACGCCAGCGTGCCGTGCGCGTGCCCGTGGGCCAGCGCGATGTGCTGCAGCGTCAAGACCGTCGTGTTCTTGCGATAGTCCTCGTGGTCGAAGTCGAGGATGCGGACCGCGTCGCCGCCGTCCAGCGTGACGAGCCCGCCGCCGTCGAGCGTCGTGGTGACGTCGGTGCGCAGGCTCAGCGTCTGCGTGACCGCGATCGTCGCGGGCGCCGCGCCGCAGCGGAAGGTGATCGTGCCGCCGGCCGCGATCGCCGCCGCGAGCGCGGCCTCCGTACACGAGCCGGGCGTGCCGTCGCCGACCACGTGGTCCGGCGAGGTCGTGGAGACCGCGCTGACGGGCGCGTCGCACGTCGGTCCGGGTGGCGTCACGGTGGCCGCGTCGATCCCGCCGCGGCCCGCATCCCCTCCGCTCCCCTGGCTGCTGCTGCACGCGGTGACGAGACAGATCGCGCCGACGGCGAATCGCATGCCTCCACGGTAGGGCATCTCGATGTAGGTGGATCGACCCCATGCATCGGGGGGGGCGCCGTGCTTACGGAGAGGACATGAAGCAACCGCTGGCTGCTGCGGTCGATACGCGCTCCATGTCCAAGCTCTTCGCCCTCATCTTGGCGCTCACCGCGCTCCCCGCCGCCGGCTGCTGGAACCGCAACCCGTTCGAGAGCCACGGCTCGTGCGGCGCGGCCGTCCGCGTCCTCGGCGCCTCCGGCCACCGGGTCACCCTCGAGATCGCAAACATCCAGGACGACACCATCGAGGTCGGCGCGAGCCCGCAGGCGTCGTTTGTCGACGCGCACGGCGCCGTGATGGCGGCCGACATGCGGCCCGGCGAGGACGACTGGTTCATGCCGTTCAACCTGCCGGCGCGCTCTCACCGACAGGTCACCATCTGGTTGACCGGCGGGGACCCGGGGGCGCTCGACCGGATCGAGATCCCGAACAGCGGCGACGGGTTCGTCCCGACCTGCACGATCCAGCTTTCGGGGTTGGCCGCGGAGCGTTAACTGCGTGGTAGCTTCGCGCCCCGCATGAGCGTCGAAGACATCGCCGTCGTGGGCGCTGGCAGCTACGGCACGTGCCTCGCGCTGTTGTTCGGCAAGGCCGACCACAACGTCTCGTTCTACTGCCGCAACGCCGACAAGGCCGCGGAGATGATCGCGACGCGCGAGTCGAGCTATCTGCCGGGCCACGCCCTGCCGCCGTCCGTGCGCGTGACCTCCGACCTCGAGAGCGCCGTGCGCGGCAAGCGCTTCATCCTCGGCGTGACGCCGTCGCACGGCATCCGTGACGTGCTCGGGACCGCCGCGCCGTGGATGGACCCCGACGCCATCGTCATCAACGCGAGCAAGGGCCTCGACGAGTCCACGCTCCAGACGATCGACAGCGTGTACGCGGCGATCTTGCCGCCGCGCATCGCCGCGCGCGCGACCTATCTGTCCGGACCGACCTTTGCGAACGAGATCGCGCTCGGCGACCCGGCCGCGATCGTCCTCGCCGGCCGCGACGCCGCCTCCACGAAGGCCGCGCAGGAGGCGCTCGGCACGCTCCACTTCCGCATCTACACCACCGACGACGTCCTCGGCGTCCTCGTCGGCGGCGCGCTCAAGAACGTCATCGCGATCGCGGCCGGCGTCAGTGACGGCCTCGGCTTCGGCAGCAACGCGCGCGTCGCGATCATGACGCGGGGCCTCGCCGAGATCACGCGCATCGGCCTCGCGCTCGGCGCCCATGCGCTCACCTTCGCGGGCCTGTCGGGCATGGGCGATCTCGTGCTGACGTGCTCGGGTGATGCCTCGCGTAACCGCCGCGTCGGCCTCGCGCTCGGGCGCGGCAAGACGATGCCGGAGATCCTCGGCGAGATGAAGATGGTCGCCGAGGGCGTCAAGACCACGAAGGTCGCCCACGCGCTGGCGCAGAAGATCGGCGTCGACGCGCCCATCACCGACGTGATGCACGCGATCATGCACGAGGGCGTGCCGGTGCGCGAGGCGATCCAGAAGTTGCTCGCGCGGACCCCCAAAGGCGAGCGCGACTGACGGCGATGCTCGGCTACGTCCTCGACGAGATCTTCGTCCACCACGTCGCGCCGTCGGGCCACCCCGAGCGGCCGGCGCGAGCCGAAGCCGTGCGCGACGCGCTCACGGCCGCCGGCATCGCGACCCGCGGCACGCACGTGCCCGTCCGCGCGGCGACCGACGACGAGCTCGCCCGCGTCCACGGCGTCTCTCACCTGCAGGATCTCGCGAAGACCGTGGCGGGCGGGAGCGGCTGGCTCGATCCCGACACGTACTACTCGCCCGGCACGTGGGACGCCGCGCGCGCGGCCGCCGGTTCGACGAGCCAGCTCGCGACCGACGTGCTCTCGGGCGCGCTGTCCCGCGGCCTCGCCGTCGTGCGCCCGCCCGGCCACCACGCGACCCGCGAGCGCGCGATGGGCTTCTGTCTCCTCAATAACGTCGCGGTGGCCGCCGCCGCCGCCCGCGCCGCCGGCGCGCAGCGGGTGGCGATCGTCGACTGGGACGTGCACCACGGTAACGGGACGCAGGACATCTTCTGGGACGACCCGAGCGTGCTCTACGCGTCGGTGCACCAGTATCCGTATTACCCCGGCACCGGCGCTCCGACGGAGATCGGCGGCGACGGCGCGCGTGGCGCGACCATCAACTGCGGCCTGCCGAGCGGCTGCGGCGACACCGACTACGCGGCCGTGTTCGATCACGTGCTCGTCCCGGCGCTCGCGCGCTTCCGGCCCGACGTGCTGCTGGTCAGCGCCGGCTTCGATGCGTTCTTGCACGACCCGCTCGCCGGGATGCGCGTCACGCACGCCGGGTTCGCGGCGATGGCGCGCCGGTTGCGCCGCACCGCGGATCGGCTATGCGCGGGACGCGTCGTCGCGGTGCTCGAGGGCGGCTACGATCTCGACGGGGTCGCGGGCGGGATGGCGGCCGTGCTCGCCGCGTTCGCCGACGACGCGACGGACGCCGCGGACGCCCTCGCGCCGCTGCCGGACGGCGGCGGGGCCCGCGCCGCGATCG
>JANXOM010000089.1 GCA_025353585.1 Deltaproteobacteria bacterium | reverse complement strand
GATGTTGTCGTAGCCGACGCCGAGCGTTCGCGGGGCGACGAGCCCGACCGCGCCGACCACCACCGCGCCGACCGCCGGCCACCACATCCAGTGGATCGGCAGGTGCTCGAACCGGTCCTCGATCCAGTAAACGAGCCGCGTCACGACCGTCGACACCACGCCGATCAGCCCGCCCGCGAGCGTCGACACCACGACCGTCGCCAGCGTCGGCGCGCCGAGCAGCGGCATCGCGAAGCAGGGCTCGCCGCCGTGCAGCGCGTAGCGCAGCGCCGCCGCGGCCGCGCACGCCAGCGCGACCGGCACCACCGAGCGCGGCTTGTACTCGAATAGCAGGAGCTCGATCGCGAGCAGCACGCCGGCGATCGGCGTCCCGAAGATCGCGGTCATGCCGGCGGCCGCCCCCGCCGCGAGCAGCGTCTTCCGCTCCCCCGCTGTCACGCGGACGAGCTGCCCGAGCGCGGAGCCGAGCGCGCCGCCCGTCGCGATGATCGGCCCCTCGGCGCCGAACGGTCCGCCGGTACCGATCGCGATCGCCGACGAGATCGGCTTCAAGAACGTCATGCGGAACGGGATCTTGCTCTCGTTCGTGAGGATCTGCTCCATCGCCTCCGGGATGCCGTGACCGCGGATCGCGCGCGAGCCGTACCGCGCCATCACCCCGACGAGGATCGCGCCCACCACCGGCACGCCCACCGCGAGCGCCCCGAGCCGGTTCCCCGCCGGCGACACCGCGTCCAGCGATAGCCGTCCGTAGTACGCGAGGTTCGTGACGAGCGCGATCGCCCGCACGAGCACCTCCGCGACGCCGGTCGCGATCACCGCGAGCACCACGCTCAGCCCGGCGATCACCGCCGCGCGCCGGTCCATGATCGCCGGGGGTCCCGCCACGTGGTCGCGCGCGAGCGTCGGCGCCAGCGACGGCGCGACGAGGATCCCGGCCGAGGAGGACCTATCGCTCACGGCGCGGCCTCCGCGCCGGCGGCGGATCGCCCGCGTCGTCCTCGAACATCATCCGCGGCGCGAGCTCGGTCGCGCCGAGCAGCCGCACCAGCTCGTCCAGCGAGCGGACCAGCGCCGCTCGCCGCGGCGCCGGCATCGCACGAAGCTTCGCGACGATCATCACCTGCGGGGCCCGCGGCGCGCTCCGCACCACGCGCTCGCCGGCCGCCGTCAGCCGCAGCTCCGCGCGCCGCGCATCGGTCCGCGCGCGCGTCCGCCGTACGAGCCGCCGTGTCACGAGCCGGTCGACGACCGTGGAGACCGAGCTCGGGTCGGTCAGCGTCCGCCGCGCCAGCTCGACGAGCGACGGGGCCGTGGTCTCGCCGAGCGCGTGCAACACGAACAGCTGCGCGGCGGACAGCCCGAGCGCCGCCTCCGCCTCGCGGTCGGCCAGCCGCAGGTAGCGCACGATGCGCCGGAGCGCGACCATGACGGCCGTCGCGGCACGGTCATCGCTCGGCTTCGCCGTCGCGCTCTCGCGAGATACGTGGGAGCCCATGGATTCTCGCGAACCCTACGCCGACCCCCCCGGGGCGGTAAGCGGCTAGAGCGCGCCGAATCCGCGCGCGGGTCGAGCGAGGAGGTAGCCCTGGATCAGCTCCACGCCGGCGTCGATGACCGCGTCGCGCTCGGCGAGCGTCTCCACGCCCTCCGCGACGACCCGGCTCCCGAGCTCGCGGCACAAGGTCGCGATCGCGCCCACCACGCGGCGCTTCGTCGGGTGCTCCTCGATGCCGCGGATGAGCGACATGTCGAGCTTCACGATCTCCGGCTCGATCGTCGCGAGCGCGCCGAGCGCCGCGTACCCGGCGCCGAGGTCATCGATCGCGATCCGGTAGCCGAGCTTGCGCAGCATCGCGACCCGCGCGGGCCCGACCGCGGGATCGAGCCCGGTGCGCTCGGTGATCTCGAGCACCACGCGCGATGCGTGGGACGACAGGATCCCGCTCGCGGTGAACAGGTCTTCGTCCGTCAGCTCGAGGCCATGCACGTTGACGAACAGGAGGACGTCCGGCGGCGCGCTTGCGACCGCCGCGGCCACCGCGGAGCGCACCGTGCGACCGAGGTCGTGGATCCGCCCGAGCCGCTCCGCCGCGCCGATCAAGATGTCGGGGCGCCGCAGCGTCGGCTCCTCGGTCCGGATCAGCGCCTCGTACGCGAAGATCGCGCCCGTCGAGACGTCCACGATCGGCTGCCACGCCATCCACACCTGAGCCAGCGCCGCGCTCAGCCGGCGGCCGAGGTCGTCGCGATCCTCGGTCTCGCCGAACAGGCCGCGATGAACGGACTCGGCGCGCCGCCGCATCCGCGCCGTGCCGTGCCGCCGGGCCGCCCGCGCGACCGCCGCCGCGAGCTGCTCCTGGTCGAACGGCTTGGCGATATACGAGACCGCGCCGCTGTCCATCGCCTTGACCGCGCCGTCGAGCGATGGATCGCCCGTCATCAGCAGCACCGGCAGATCCGCGTCGTCTGCGTGGACCGCCGCGGCGAGCGCGAAGCCATCGAGCTCCGGCATCTGGATGTCGGAGAGCACGCAGTCGAGCTGCTCGCGCTCGGACGCCAGGTACGCGACCGCCTCGCGCCCGTTATTGACGGTGGCGACGTGCCAGCCCTCGTGCACGAGGATCCGGGAGCACAGGCGCCGCATCGCGGCGTCGTCGTCGACGACCAGCACCCGCCCCAGGTGACTCCCCCGCCGCTCCACGGTGTGCGGCCTATCCCGCGTCGCCGGCGGGCGTGTGTCGCGAGCGCAGGACGATGTCGAGCGCGTCGCGGAGCTTGTCATCGGCCCACGGCTTCAAGAAGTAGCGGTGGACCGCGCCTTCGTTGACCGCCCGCAACGCGACCGTGAGATCGCGGCTCGCCGTGACGAGGAACCGGACCATGTCGGGGTGCTGCACGCGCACGTGCTGCAGGAGGTCGAGGCCGTCGCTGTCGGCGTCGAGGGAGTAGTCGCTGACGATGGCGTCGAACTTCTTCGCCTTCATCGCGTCGATGGCTTCGCGCGGCGAGCTCGCCTCGGTGAGGTCGTACCCGCGCAGCGTTCGCTTCATGACGGCCCGGATGTCCGGATCGTCGTCACAGATGAGGATCGCGTCGGGCACGGCGTTCAGTCTATATCATCGGCCATTACGCGCGACCTGGTAGGCGTAAGACGAAGCTCGGTCCGATCGCCGTGCTGGCGTAGTCGATCCTCCCACCGTGCGCTTCCGCCACCAGCTTGGAGAAGTACAGCCCCATGCCGCGCTTGCCGCCCGTGCCGCGCACGTACTTGCCGAACAGGTTGGCCGCGACCTTCTCGGGGACGAGCGGCCCGGTGTTGACGACGACGAGCTCGACGTTGTCATTGTCCGTGTCGTGCCAGCGCCGCCCGCTCACCGTGATGACGCCGTTCGGATTGCAATAGCGCGTCGCGTTACCAACGAGGTTGTGGAGCACGCGCTCGACGAGGCCGCTGTCGAACCGGCTCTCGAGGTCCTCGGGGCAGTCGACCTGCCAGGTCACGCCCCGCGTCACCGACGCTGCGTTGATCTGCATGACGGACTCGAGCAGGGGGCGCACCTTCTGCCGGGTCACGATCGGCTTGACGGCCGCGTCCTCGAACCGCGCGATATCGACGAAGTTGGCGACGAGGCCGGACATCCGGCGCAGCGAGCGCAGCGTGGCGCCGATCGCGTCGCTCTGCTCCTCGTCCACCTTCAGGACATCGATGAGGAATTGCAGGTTCGACAGCGACACGGCCAGGCCATTGTTGAGGTCATGGGCCAGGAGCGCGCTCGCCTCGTGGCCGTACACGATCCGACGCTCGGCCGCCTCCTTGGCCAGGCGTACCTCGACGTACGCGCGCTGGGTCCGCGTTGCCACGGAGAGCCGCCGCTTGAGCTCGGCTGGCATGACCGGCTTGACCATGTAGTCGTCGCAGCCGGCCGCGAACGCCTCGGCGCGCGAGCTCTCCTCGTCGGAGCCGGTCAGCACCATCACGTAGATGGCGTTGCCGTGCACCGCCTTGACCTGCCGGATGACCTCGAGCCCGGAGGTCGGCATGCCCAGATCCACCACCAGGACATCGGGCGGGGTGTCGGCGGCCTGCGTGATGGCGCCATCACCATCGTTCGCCGTCATCACCTGGTAGCCGGCGGCGGCGAGCGAGGACGCCACCTTCCGACACAGGGCGCGATCGTCGTCCACCAGCAGGACGCGGACGGCGCTTGGCTGCATCGCGGTCTCCGAGCTCGGTCCCGGCTCGCCCGACATCGTGTGGTAGTATCGACCGCGCTCCCGCGGGGCGCCAGCTGTAGAGATGGGGAACGTCTATCAGGAGCCAAGTGCGGACCCTCGGCGCGTCGCCGATGTGGTCCTTGCGTCCGCGGTGCGCGCGCAAGCCGACGCCATCTATCTCGAGCCGATGCTCACGCTCGGCGATCTCGCCGACGACACCTATATGGTGACGTTCGAGCGCGGCTCGCAGGTGCTCGGGACGACGAACCTGACCGCGAACCTCGGGGCCGCCGTGATCGCGCGCCTCGCCTACCTCGCGCAGCTCGACCTCGCCGGGACGAGCGCCTCGAGCGGCATCGTGCCCGTCCGGAGCGGCGATCGCGAAGCGGACGTCGTGATCACCGTTCGCCCGGGCTCGTCCCTGCGCGCCGACGTCATGGTCATGGCGCGCGGGCGTGGCCGCGTCCAGGCGCCCCCGCTGGGGACCGGCTCCGTCGAGAAGGGCGACACGGTCGGCAACTACAAGATCCTCGAGCGGCTGGGCGAGGGCGGCATGGGGACCGTGTTCAGCGTCGAGCACGTCGCGCTCGGTCGCAAGTACGCGCTGAAGGTCCTCCGCAGCAAGGTCGTCGATCGCGATCCGACGTCCGCGCAGCGCTTCCTGCGCGAGGCGCGGGCGGCCGCTCGCATCCGGCATCCGAACATCGTCGATGTCTTCGACTTCGGGTACGTGCCGGACGGCCGCCCGTACTTCGTGATGGAGCTCCTCGAGGGCGAGAGCCTCGCCGATCGCGTGGAGCGTGGCGCCCTGCCGCCGGGCGACGTCGTCGGCATCGCGCGCCAGCTCGCGCTCGGCCTCGCCGCGGCCCACGACTGCGGTGTCATCCACGCGGACGTCACGCCGTCGAACGCGCTGATCGTCGGCGCGCCGACCGACGAGGTCCTGCACTGCAAGCTCGTCGATTTCGGCCTCGCCGAGCTCGCGGGCGAGTCGTTCCAGTCCGAGGAGTCCGACTTCGTGCTCGGAACGCCGGCGTACATCTCGCCCGAGCAGCTGCGCGGCCTCGCGCCGACGGACCGCAGCGATCAGTACGGCCTCGGCGCCGTGCTGTTCGAGCTGCTC
This sequence comes from Deltaproteobacteria bacterium, assembly GCA_025353585.1. Taxonomy (GTDB): domain Bacteria; phylum Myxococcota_A; class Polyangia; order Haliangiales; family Haliangiaceae; genus JABFXX01. Next base: position 13,180 of record JANXOM010000089.1, on the reverse strand, counting down.
GCGGGCCACCCGCCGTACCAGGACACCGACCTGCGCGCCCTCTGCATGAAACACATCCAGGCCCCGATCCCGCCGGTGACGAGCCCGCACGGCCCGCTGCCCGGCAAGCTCGCAGACGTGATCACCACGTGCCTGCAGAAGTCGCCGGGCCAGCGGTTCCCGGGCATGCGCGCGATGATCGCGGCGCTGGACGAGATCGAGCGCGTCGCCGATCGCCGCGGCTGGCGAAAGTGGTTGTCGTCGTGAGCGGGCCCACGCTGCCGCTCGTCGTGTGCGTCGATGACGACGAGGCGATGCTGTCGACCGTCGTCCGCTGTCTGCGCCGCGAGCAGCTCGACGTGCGCGCCACGCTGTCGGCCTCCGACGCCCTCGCCCAGATCGCCCAGTACGACGTCGCGGTCCTCGTGTCGGACTACGACATGCCGGAGATGACGGGCGCGCAGCTCGCCGGCGCGGCGCGGCGCGTGCGGCCCGAGACCGTGCGCATCTTGCTCACGGGCAAGCGCACGCTCGAGACCGCGATCGACGGCATCAACCAGGGCGAGATCTTCCGGTTCCTCAGCAAGCCGTTCGAGAACGAGCAGCTGCGCGCGGCGGTGCTCGGCGCGGTCGCGCGGCACCACGAGCTCGTGGCGCTGTCGGGCGATCGCGAGCGGCGAGAGCGCCGCGACGCGTTGCGGGCCGCCCTCGAGGGCGAGTTCCCGGGGATCTCCCAGGTCGCGCGGTCGCCCGGGACGCCGCACGAGCTCCCGGTCGATCCTTGGGCGGAAGCCGCGGCGCTCGGGCTCTCGGGCCTGACCAAAGCCCTCGAGACCTAGCTCATGGATCACGACGGGGATGGTGGGGGACCGTGCACGCGCCATACGCTCGGGAGCCTCGACCCTCTCCTCGGGCTGGCGATGGTCGGCTCGCGCGCGAGCGGGTTCCAGCACGACGTCGCGTCGAAGCTGCAGAGCCTGGTGATGTCCCTGGAAGAGATCGGTGACCGCGCGGACGCGCTCGATGATCCAGATCTCGTGGTCGCGCTGACGGCGGCACGCGAGGCGGTGCGCGACATGACCGCACAGCTCCAGAACTTTCGACAGCTCTCGCGCCAGCCGCCGGCGGCGCCGATCCCGCTGCGCGAGGTGTTCGCGCGGGCGGCCGAGCGCGCGGCGTTGCACGTGCGGACCGAGCCGTCGCCCCTCGTGATCGTGGCCTCCGCGGCGGAGGTGGTGCACGCGGTCGCGCTGCTCCTCGACGGTGCGCTGGGCCGCGCCACGCCGCGCGAGCTCGATGTCGCGTTCTCCCCGCGCGGGTTCGCGCTGGCGATGGGAGCGTCGAACGAGGCGGTCACGGTGGCGACGTACGTGTTCAGGCGGTGCGGCGGCACGCTACGGTGCACGGCGGATCAGATCGTCGTCACGTGGGCTTGAGCCCGCGGACCTCGCGGGCGATCGCCTCCAGACCGGCGGCGACAAGCCGATCGATCGCGGACGCCGGCAGCTCGTACGCCGCGAGCACGGCCGCGTCGAGCTCCGCGTCGCGCGCCGCGGTCGGTGCGACGAGCTGCGCCTCGACGAGCGCCTCGATGTGCGCGCGTAGCGGCGGGGCGGGCTGCGCGATCGGCAGGGCGAGGAGGTACGCGCGCTTCGGGCGGACGGCGCCGCCGAGGGCGGGCGGGAAGCGGCGGCGCGCGTACCAGCCGTAGAGCGACGAGCCGAGGATCGCGAGCAGGACGCGATCGGCGGTCGGAAGCATCCATACGGTCGTGTCGGCCGCGAGCGCGCCGGTCGCGTCGAGGGCACACGCGGGCTGCGTCTGGATGTCCTGGTAGAGGAGGCGCGGCGCGGCGCTCGTGAGGAGCGGGCCGAGCGGATCCTGGAGCTCGTGCCAGGCGTAGGCGCCGGGCTTGCGGCCGGGCCAGGGTCCAGCGTGCGTCGGCGGGCGCGGCGCGAGCTCGGCGCGAAACGCCTCGAGGTGCGCCCGGATGGCGGCAGGGAGCGAGGCGAAGGGTGTGCCGTGGGGGATCGTGAGGAGGTAGCGCTCGCTCGGCGCGGCGGTGAAGCGGCGAATGTCGCGACCGCGGACGAACGGGCGCAAGAATCGCGCTGCGGTCGGCTCGTCGGAGACGAGGCGCGCCCGGGCCGCGGCGTCGACGACAAACGCGCGGTTGCACCCGGTGACCACGCCGCGGGCGGGCGGGGCGGTGAGCAGCGCGGCGAGCGGCGGCCACCGCGCGGCGAGGGCAGCGAGGGTCGCGGCGTCGGCCGCGGTGTCGATATGCCAGGGCTCCGCGGTGAAGCGGCCGCGCGCGTGCGGGACGAGCGACGCGGTGGGGGCCAGCGCATCACCGACGGGGAGGGTCGAGCGCGCCGCCAAGACCGGGCTCGGGCCCGGCCGCGAGCTCGTCACCTCACCCCAGACGATCGCCGGGAACGCGTCAGCGCCCTCGAACATGCGCGGCGCCTCCGCGAAGTCCACGATCCCCTCGACGCTACGTGCGCGCTCGAGGAACGCGCGCAGCGGTCGCGCGTACGCGGCCGTCAGCCACTTGTTCGGCACGACGAGGCACCAGCGCCCCCCGGGCCGCACGATCCGGTGCACGAGCTCGACGAAGTACACGTACAGATCCGCGCCGCCCGCGTACACCTCGAACCCGCGCAGCCCCGGCTTCGCGTCCGCGAGCAGCTCCTGCCGGATGTACGGCGGGTTGCCAACGACCACATCGAACGGCGCGCCGAACACCGCCGGCCAGGCGAGCGTCAGCGCATCGCCGACGACCAGGTGCGCGGCCTCCGGCGCCACGCCGGTCGCGGCCTCGATGGCGGCGCGCGCGGCCTCGATGGCGGCCGGATCGAGATCCACCCCGAAGACGCACCCAGCGGCGACCTGCGCGCGGGCCGCGTCGCGATCGGCGCCCGCCGCCACGGCGTGATCCGCGAGCCGCTCGATCGCCGCGAGCAAGAACGCACCCTCGCCGAGCGCCGGATCGCACACGCGGAGCGCGAGGATCTCGTCGATCGTACGGCCCGCCGCCAGCGGATCGAGCGCGCGCGCCACCATGGGCGCTGTCACCGCGGCCGGCGTGTACACGACGCCGGGCCGTCGCGCCGAGACCGGCGGAGCTCGCATCGCGCGACGCTACTTCATCGTCGGCCGGCGCGCGCGGGTCGGCGCGGGCGGCGGGGGAGGCGACGGGGCGAGCCCTCGCCGCGTCGTGGTCTTGGCCTTGATCGCCAGGTACGCGCGCTCGAGCGCACCGGCGACGTCGCCCCACGGCAACCCGCGATCGAGCCGAACCCCGACCCAGCCTTTGCTCCCGACGTACGCCGGTACGAAGTAGTGCTCGGGCTCGCTCTCCACCAGCATCGCCTGCATCCCCTCGGGCGCCGCACACCACAGCGCGAGCCGTCCATCCCCGTGGTGGTTGTCGCCGAGCGCCACGATCTGGCGCTTGCCCACGAACCACGCCGGCGAGCCATGGCTCTCGCGCTCCTCGACGTCCGGCCACGCCGCCATCCGGGCCCGAATCTTCGTCAGCGCGGCCTCCCCCACCTTGGTCAACTTCCCCATCGCGCCAGCATACAACCGCGCTTGACAGCCCGGACGGCCCTTGATACCCATACCGCCTGTTTCAGGGGTGTTAGCTCAGCTGGGAGAGCGCTAGAATCGCACTCTAGAGGTCAGGGGTTCGATCCCCCTACACTCCACCGGAAAACGTAAGAGGCTCGCCAGGTTGCGGGCCTCTTCCGTTTTCGGGTCCTGGCCGCGGAACGTCTGCGGAACGATTGCGGAACAATTGGACCACGTTACTTAGCGGACTTAGCTTTGTTCAGTAGTCCGCCGTTCGGTAGGGTCAAGCCGCGCCGGTTCGCACCGGCTGCTGCCGCACCTGGCGCCGCGTACGCCGTCATCGTCGTCCGCTCGTCCTCGTGGCCCAACGTCGCCGCGATGAGGCGGCCGGCCAGGCCGCGTTCGGCCGTCAGGGTCGCGAGCAGGCCACGCATCGCATGGCCGTGACGCGAGGGACCTTTGCGAGGTCGCAGATGCGGCGAACGTCGTGGATGATCCAGTCGCGCCAGTGCGCCTTGCCGTCCTCGGCCTCGAAGAGATAGGCGGCCGGCGCCTTGCCATCGACGCACGCGACCAGCAACGGCCGGAGCACGCCAGGGACCTCGAGCGTGCGCCGGCCGGCCGGCGTCTTGGCGCAGGGAATCCACAGCAGATCCCCCGGGGCCTCGTCCTCATCGAGATCGGAGACGCGGCGGGAGACGATCTCGCTCGCCCGCAAGCCCAGGAGCATCGCGGTCAGCGCGGCCGTTGCACCACGGTCACCGCGCGCCGCGAGCTCCACCGCCTTGCTGTACCAGGCACGCGCCTCCTTCACGCGCAGGGTCGCGCCGTCCTTCCCGAGCGACTTCCCGCGAGGGCGCCGCTTGCCGATGCCCTTGATCTCGGCGCACGGGTTCGCGCGCAGCCAGTTGCGCTCGACGCACCAGGCCAGGAAGCTCTTCGTCTGCGCGAGGATATTTGGGTGTCCGCCGCGAGTGGCTTGTGCGTGCGCGGGCTCGGCCGCGTGCAGAGCTCCTGGTACAGCTTCGTGCACCTCGTCGCCGTCAGTAGCTGGAGCGGCAGTGCCGACGGGAACAACTGCACGATCGCCCATTCGGTGACCTCGACGGACTCCGGCTTGTTGCCCTTCTCGACGAGGTAGGTCTTGTAGACGACGAGCGCCGTCGCCGTGGTCTGCTCCTCCCGGGTGAGATCTGCCCGCAGGATCTCGATGTAGCGCTCGGCCTTGGCTTCGGTGTCGAACACGGCCGACTCGCGACGCCCGGATGCATCGACCTGAAGCACGCGCCAGCCATCTCGGTCGGCGAACGGCCTGAGGATGCGTTAACCGCCTCGTTTCCTACTCATGGCACACGTCCCCGGAGCCGTTGCTCGTGCCGCTCTCGGCGAGGTCGAGCGCCTGCGTCAGCAGATCGCGGACGGCATCGACGCGCGAGTAGACGACACCGCGCTGCCCTTTGCTCATGCGCTTCGCGTGTCTATCGATGCGCACGAGGAGACGATCGGCGAGACGAAACGCGACTTGCGTCGTGGTTTCTCACGCCATGCGCGCGCTCTCGCAACGCGAGATCGTCTCCGGAGACGTCGGCGTCCTCTGCAAACGCATCCGGCCGGATCAGCCGCCGGATCTCCTCGCGGATGAGCTGGCGCAGCGACTCCTCGAATCCCGTCAGGGGCGTTTGGTTGGTGTTCGACACACGCATCGCGTCACCACACCAGGAACAGCGCGAGGATCGCCGCGGTCGCGAGCCAGGGCGTACGGTCGGCGGCGGTGCCGATCGCGCGCACGGCGTTGCCGGACGACGTGGATGAGCTTGGAAACGATGGCGTCGAACATGATGGGGCTCCTCAATTGCTCTCTTGCGACGACTTGCGGATTTCGACCACGAAAGGATTCTGCTCGGTCGATTCGGTGGCGGCGACCTACGAGGCGACCGCTGCCAACATGGGGAACTCCTACAGAGATATGGCGGTCAGAACGCGATCGCTCACGCCGTGAGGAGATCTCGGGCGGCGACACTGCCGAAACCGCTGGCGCCGCCAGGAGATCGAACGCGAAAAAGCCGTCGCACGCGGCGCTGCCGCGTTGGTCGCGCATTTTCCTGGCATGGCCGTTGCGCCCAATGGCTTTGACTGGTCAGACCTGCCCGCCGGCTCGGACCAGCTCTCAAGAGGCCCTTCGATTGCGTCCCCGATTGGGTCGTGGACTGCCTCGAGCCCAGGTTCGGTCCGCGCTCGGAAGGGCGGGTGTTGTCGACGGGGAACGAACCCTCGAACACGCCGCGGGCTATGCCCGCGTGACACTCGGTCACACACACACCGGGAACAGCCTGAGGAGCGCCGTCGGCGCGAGCCATGACACGCTGTTCGCAGCGGCGCCGATCGCTCGAACGGCGAGCCGAACTGCGGTGGTGATCCTGGAGAAGATCGTCTCGAACATGGTGTGGCTCCTGCGTTCTCTTGTTGACGAGTGCGGACGGTTCGACCGGGGACGCGGGATCTTCGGCCTCTCTCTGCAATGACGGCGAGCGGTGGCGGGTTCGCGGTTGGTACGATCTTCGCGGGCACAGTTCGTGTGCCGCCGGTCGCCGCGGTCTGAACGTCGGCGGCAACAAGGAATGGCCCCTTGATCATATAATCCGACCGTTTCGCGTTTGAGACCGTTTGGCACGATCTTCCTGTCGGGGCTCGCGTCTCGCTGGGCCTCGGGCGCCGTCGGATCACGAGCTGAACTAGCTCGTTCATTGGGCGAGACAAGTCCGTTCTTGGGCACGGTCTTGGCCGCGAGGTTTCGCGCGGAGATCTTTTTCGTCGACGGAAGCCGGTCCCCTGCGACGCGAGGAATGCTCGTTCTTCGTGGCGCGCATTCTTTCTTCCGCCGCCTCGGCGGGTGTCCGGATCAGCCGTCTCGGTGGAGCGAGATGGTCAGCGAATGGAACCGGTGATGGTCGGTGCCACGCGCGCCGCAAGCATTCCGTCGTCGATGCCCCAGAGCTGCGCCTCGTCGCGCGCGGTGACCGGAACCGTCTACGAGCTGGCGCCGTTCCGCCTGCTGCGCAGCGCGCAGCTCGGCCCGCTCGATCCCAAGGCCAAGGATCTCGACGGCAAGCTCGACCAGCTCGGCGCGTTCATCGACCGCGGCACCGTCGGCGCGGCGCTCACGGTCGTCGACCACCCGCCCCGGAGACCCCTGTCGCGTTCCCGGACCCCGCTCCGCGTCCACGCGCACCGGCGCTCGTCGTCCCCGTCCACCCCGAGCCCCCGGTTGCGGTTGCGCCGCAGGCGTCGCCGCCGCCGGCTCCCAGCGCTCCAGCCGCGACCGACGACGAATCTGTTCTCGAGCTCATCCCGGTCGTTGTGTGCGGCGGCGGCGTGGGTGCCGTCGGCATCGGTGTCTACACGTTGCTGCTCACCAACGCGCCCGGCGATCACCCCTACCGCGGTCGGGTATCGGCCTCATCGCGGGTGGAAGCATCGGGATCGCCGCAAGCCTCTTCTACTGGCGTCACAAGGCGAGCGCGGCCTCGGCCTCGGTAGTGAGCTTCGCGCCAGGCGGGCAACGGTCGGCTGGAGCCTCACTTCTGATGTGAACGCATCGTCGCGGCACAGTTTCGTCGGGTTCGACGCTGTAGAACTTCGGCGTCAGGTTCGCTACTATCGAAAGTGGGGATGGGGGATTCAACGAACTTCAGGCGCGGGCCGCACTCGGGCACGCAGGACTCCGGGGACGCCGATCAGGGCGGACCACTCGACGCCGAGCGGGAGCCGCAACGAGGCTTGTGGCAGTGGCTGAACCCCGGCCCGGGGGGCGACGACTCGGCGGCGGCGCCCGTGCAGCGTCGCAGTGATGGCGCGGCGCCCCAGAGCGCCGACCCGAGAACGATCGGCGCGCGCGGCACGGAGGGCGCGAGCACGCGGCTCCCATACCTCGACATCATCCAGCGCATGTTCGGGCGCCACGACGTATCCGCGGTGAAGGCGCGCGTCGGCGGCGCGGCGGCCGAGGCCAGTCACGCACTCGGCGCCGTCGCATACACCCAGGGTGAGCAGGTGGCGTTCGCGACCTCGCCGGATCTTCACACCGCCGCGCACGAGGCCGCGCACGTCGTGCAGCAGCGGCACGGGGTTGCCGTCACCGGCGGCCTGGACGGTGGCCCTGGCGATCCGCACGAGCAACACGCCGACGCCGTGGCCGATCACGTGGTGCGGGGCGAATCGGCGGAGGCGCTGCTCGATCAGGCCGGCGGGGGGGCGGCACCCAACGCAGCACCGGTGCAGCGCAAGGCGAGCATGCAACGAGTCAGCGACGCGGCAGCACCCAAGCCCGCCGGCCCGGAGATGTATTTCACGGTCCATCAGACCGTCCTCTGGCGCAGCGTCGCGGCGCACCTCGCGCAGGTGCCGTGGCCCGATCCCGATCCTCACTTCGCGTGGACCGATCAGCCGAAGTTCGTGGCGGCGCTGATGCGTTCGCTCGAACGCACCGTCGACCTCGACAAGCCCGCGCAGCTCGACGAAGCGCTCTATCCCGCCAAGGCGACCGCGGTCGTCCACCCGCTCCTGCCGGTCAAGATGGAGACCTGGGTCCCCGCGATCGGGCGTGCCATCGGCGAGCTGTTCGAGGACGTGATCCTCAGCTCGCTGACGCGGCTCGGGCCGCGGTGGGTGGCGGTCGCGGAGCACGAGCCCGTTCCCGATGGTGCGCTCGACGAAACCAAGCCGCTCGTTCGCTATGACCAGCTGGTCAAATCCGCGCCGATCGATCGCGCGGTGGCAACCGGCCTCACCACGCGGGGTGTCGGCCAGCTCGTCGGCGCGACCACGACCGCCTCGCTGGCGAAGACCAAACCGCATGCCCTGCGGCCGGTCACGGTCGAGTGGCAGGGCGCGAAAGATCGAACGCTCTGGAACTGGGTCAAGGCCACCCCGAGTGACGCGACTCCCGAAGAGGTCGCCGCCAAGCTGTGGCAGCACGCGCAAGGTCAATACGGCGAGCCGACGTCGTTCTTCGCCTACGGGCTCACGTCGGTGCCCCCGATGTTCGGGCTCCCACCGAGCTGGGCCCGCGGTTTTCGCGAAGCGTCGGAGTTCGCGCCCACGACCAGCGGCGACGAGAGCCAGGGCGCGCGCTACCTGGCGCTCGCCCAGAGCTCGCTCGGCGACGGTCTCGCGGTCGCGCAGGCCCCGGCCGCAACGAAGTCGGCTGCGCCGACGCCGAAAGCGTCGCTGCTCGTCGGCACCTTGGCCGACATGACGATGCAGGCACAGTATCTGTTCGCCACGCTGAGCGTGTGGAAACAGGGAGCGGGCGCGGCCACGCTGTTCCAGTGGCTCGCCGCGAAGCAGCATCAGATCGCGACGATGGAGCCCGCCGAGCTCGGCACGTGGGAGCCCATCCTCGCGGGGCAGAAAGCGCGGCTCACCCGGATCGGAACCGGCATCGGTCAGGTGGTCGACGCCGCTGGTGGCATGGGCATCGCGAACGCCGATGCGCCGGGCGCGGGCGCGCTCGTCGACATCCTCGGGACGTATGCGCGGGCGGCAGCGCTCTCGCACCTCCACGACACCGCCGAGCAGCTGATCACGCGGGCGGCTGCGCTCCAGGAAGGACTCGCGGTGAAGGCTGTGCGCGGGACCGCGAACGAGATGACGGCAGCGGTCGCGGGCGCCCGGCAAGTGATCCCCGATGGCCCGAGCGTCCAGCTCGGCAAGGATGCCTCCCAGGTCGAGGACGCCTCGCGCGCGATCCAGAGCAAGCTCGCAGCCGGCGAACACGTCGACGAATCGGACGTCGACGAGGTGACCCTGCGGGCTCGTGAGGTCACGTTCGACGCGCGCACCCGCACGCTCCTGGCGCAAGCGCAGGAGCTGCGGGCGTCGGCGAAGCAAGCGGGGGAGGGGCTGGCCTCGCGTATCGCGGCGCGCTTGCACGGCAGCTTCAAGGACCTGAACACGGCGCTCGCCACGATCTGGAATGACGTCGGCTCGATCGCCCAGACGCGGGAAGCGGAGATCGCCGCATTCGATCGCGAGGACACCAATCCAGTTGACCGCGAGCAGCGCCGGCGCACCATCCGTCACGAGCGGTTGAAAACGGCCGAAGCCGAGTTCGCGAGTCTGCGTGCGAACACGGAGGTGATGGACTTCCTCAAAGAAGGCGCCACGATCATCAAGTGGCAACGGTTCGCCACGGCGTGCGTCGACATGCTCGCGCTGATCGCGGTCAGCATCGTCGCCAGCGGCGCGGGCGCGCTGGTGGCGGAGAGCATCGGGAGCCTGATGACGGGCGCAGGGGCGGCCGAGAGCGTGACGGAGCTCTCGGCCGGCGCGCGGTTTGTCGCCGGGAGCGCCCGGGCCGTCACCGAAGCGGCGGTGAATACCGGCGGCCAGGTTGCGGTTCAGGGCGGCGATGTGGGCGAAGCGTTTGCCGAGAATTTGCTGATGACGGTCGGCAGCATGACCGTCATCGATCGGCTCGCCAAAGACCTGTCGTTGGCGACGAAGATCGAGGAGCAGACAGCTGGTCTGTGGGCCAAGGTCGGGCGCGCGGGCAAGGTCGTGCTCAGGGAGGGCGCCGCAATCTCGTTGCACACTGTCTCGGGCGCCGCGCTCGGCTACGTCGCCCACATGGTCGTGACCCGCAATGTCACGCCGCTGGCGATGGACCTGCAAGACTGGTTTCTGCAAGGTGCTTCGGTCGCGCTCGGCCGCCACGCACATGATCTCGTCAAGGCCCGCAGACCGCTGCACGAGAAGCTCGAGCTGATCAACGAGCTGCACGCCGGCGATCTCGCTCCGCTGGACGGGCAATTGTTGCGGCTCGGCGAGCGCGCGCAGACTGCGCCGAAGCCAGAAGATGTGGCGGCCATCCTCGAGCTCCGCCAGCACGTGCTCGAGCGCGAGCTGGGCGCGCTCGAGACCCTCGCTGGTGACGAGGAGCTCCAGAAGCGAGCGCATCTCGGGGCGGCCGACATTCAGCGGCTGGAGGGGGAAGCTCGCGGCGCCCTCGGTGAGGCCTCCGGGGCGGGGCTCGGTCAGGTCGCGCTGCAAACGTCAGGGCTCGAGCCCCTGATCCCCGACCGCGTGTACAAGGGCATGGCCGCGCACCTCAAACACCTCGAGGCCACGGCGAAGCGGATGGGCCTCTCCGTCCTGGCCGAGCCGCAGCCCGACGGGACGTATCGCGTCACCCTCGATGGGAAGCCGTTCACCGTGCACGTCGTCGAAGGCGGCTCGGCGGCGAAGCCCGGCGAGCTCGAGGTGAAGGCGCCGGTGCCGCCGGTGGACGAGCACGCCGGGAAACCGAACCGCGCGGGCTTCGGGCACGAGCCCAAGGAGATTCGCGAGGGAACGAAGCCCAGTGAACCCGCCGCTGCCGCCGCTTCGCGCCTGGAAGCGAAGGGGATGAGTAAGGAGCAAATCGCGCAGCTCCGTGCCGAGCATGGGCCGAAAGCGATCGATGCGGTGGATGCCATGGTCAAACAGGGCGTCGAGCCACGCGTTGCGCTCGATGCGTTGGACCTAGCCAGAACGGCTGCGGTCGAGGCCGACGTGATCGAGCTGGTGAGATCTGGCAAGTTGGACAACCTCAAAGGGTTGCGTCGTTTTCTCCAGGGCCTTGCGAGAGAAGTTGCTCAAGGCGCGCACGGCAAGCGCGAGGAACTCCGCGAGGCGACCACGAGGGCGATCGCGGGACACGACGTGTCCCTTGGAGGGCGCGAATTCTCGTCGCGTGATCCGGGCAGTGGCCAGGCGGACGTGGTTGACTTCACCGACAACCAAGCGCTGCAAATAAAGACGGTTTCGAGCGAACAGGAACGCGCTGTGTCCAGCAATCTCGACAAAGCTCTCGCCCAGCTGCGAGGGACGCACAAGGAGAGACCCCCTGCTGGTGCTGCTCGGATCGCCAAGGCGATTGTCGAGAATCCTGCGAACATGCTCTACGCTGCCAATCGCGCCCAGCTTCTCGAATCGCTCCGGACGAATATGCAAAACATTGAATCCGGCGAGAACATCACGATTCGCGTTCAGAACCACGTGGGAACGTTCGACTTCACGTCCGACGAGCTTGCGCCATGAGAAACCTCTGGGTGCAGACGGAGCGCGCCTTCGCGACCTGGGATGCCGATATCACGCCGCTGCTCGACAAGCCCGAATCGCTCGTCGACTTGGTTTGTGGGATTCTTGAGGCAGCTGAGGAATGCGACGTCGCCGTACCGGTGGAGGTCCCCCGGATGGGACTCTCGTGTGCAGGCAAAGTCAGGCTGGCCGATGTCGTGCGTAAGCGCTGGCAAGTCGAGGCCCAGCTGGAGTTATTTCGCTCGATGGAGGGGGCTCGCTTTGCGGCGCAACTTGCCTGGTTCGACGGCGACAATCAGATCATTGAACGACCAACCGACGATCTGGCGGCTCTCCTAGCCGGCCTACAACCGGTACCGGGCGCCATTGATAGAAAGCTGATCGAGCCAGGCTACTCGCCGGTAGCTTTTTCAGGCCTCGCGCTTGCGTACCCAGATCGGCGAGAACCCGCGCGGCGGCCATTGGGCAGTGCTAGCTTCAGCTGCGAGCTGCATTCCGACATCTGGTTTCCGTACGTTCTCGGCCATGCCCATCCGAGCTGCGACCTCAAGCACTGGTTCGACAACCGCGAGCTCGCCACGCGCCACACTCCACGTCTTAACGCGTTTATCGAACGATGCGCTTTGCTGGCAACGGCGGCCGGCGCGCATTGGCATGTAGCGAATACCGAGAGTGACGCGACGCTTCTACCTTTCATACACGATCGCGGCATTCACCTTGACGCGCGCGCGCCAGAATTAATGCCGCCCGAGGCCCTCGACGTAATATGGGAGGCACTCGATGTTTAGGATGCGGGCGCTGGTGATCAACGTCCGGAACGCGCCAGTACCTCCGCCAATTGACCGCATGCGCCCCTACGAACTGCGTGGCATCCCGGGTGACGTCGTCGCAGGGGCGGCGGGCGAGATGTACGCGTTCACGGGGCGGACTACGCAGCAGCGAGCAACGACGGTGCGCGGCGATTGCGTAGCGAGGCCTGAATGGCGCGTGTGAGGTAGTCGAAGACGTGGCGGCGTTGCTTGCGACAGGTGTGTACGACCGACTTGAGGTTGGCGGCGAAGCGCGTGCCGCGCTCGCTGCGGCTGCCGAAGGTGAGCTTGCGCCAGAGAACGAAGCCGCGCAGCTCACGCTCGGCGTGGTTGTTCGTCGGGTCGATGCCGAGCTTGTCGACGAAGCCCCACAGCGCGGCCCGGTGGTCGAGGATGTCGCGACACGAGCCGCCGATTCCGGACAGAGCTGTGCCTTGTTCGAGCAGCCGTTCGATGACGGCTCGCAGTGGGACCACGGCGGTCTGGAACTTCGCGCGGGTCAGCGTGCCTGCGCGGACCTCGTGCCAGTAATGCAACACCATGCCGCTCCAGAGCAGCAGCAAGGTGCCGACTCGGCCTGCGTCGCCCCCGCGGGCCTCGTAGGCGGCGAACTTGCGCACCAGGTGAGCCCAGCAGATCTGGCGGCGGTCCATCGCCCAGAACCCGAACTGCGAGCCGCGATCAGTGACGAGGATCCCGCGCACTTCCGAGAGCCACTTGCGCAGCGCAGCCTCGGT
>JANXOM010000073.1 GCA_025353585.1 Deltaproteobacteria bacterium | reverse complement strand
GGCAGTCGAAGCCGTTCGTCGCCCACTGCGCCAGCACGCCCTGCGCGAGGGCGAGCTGCGGGTGGCCGGGGTCCGCTGGGATGGCCGCGATGAACGGCGCGAACGCCTTGCCCGGGCGCGAGACGTGGTCGGCCTGGATGGCCTCCATGTCGTCGAGCGAGACCTTGCCGCCGCCGGCGGTCTTGGCCTCGAGGAGCTCGTTGATGCGCGCCGCACGGAAGCCGCTCGAGTCGTCCCAATCAAAGGACAGGTACGGCGGGTGAGCGAGCGGGTTGTTGTCGTCGGAGACGGACGGGCTCGTCGGATCCGCGTTCGCCGTGAAGAAGAAGCCCTTGGCCGGGTCCTTGCCGTGCGGCAGGTCGGCGTCGGCGGTCCAGCACGTGCGCGGGACCGGCGTCAGCGTGGCCGACGCGCAGTCGGAGGTGCCATCGCCCCACTCCGCCGTGCCGTCGCCCTTGAGCGGGAACCACGGCGGGAGCGGGAGGTCGCTCGGCGGCGTGTGGTGCAGGCGGAGGTCCGCGAAGTTGCGGATCGGGACGAGCGCGTGCGGGTCGTAGGCGATGTGGCCCGCGTCGTCGGCGAGGACGAAGTTCTGCGCGCCGGTCGAGAAGTCGGTGAGCGCGGCGATGGCCGCGTCCACGTCGGTCGCGGTGTTGAGGCCGATGATCGCCTTGACGTCCTGCGTGTTGCCCTCCTGCCCGCTCCACCGAACGCTGACGCCGATGCCGGTCGTCGGGCTCGGGGCCCGGATGACGGGGCCGTGGTGCGGGACGATGAGGAGGACGGGCGGCGGGGCCGCCGCGCCGAGCGAGAGCGTGGTCGAATCGACGAGGCCGGCCGCGCCCGGGGCGACGCGGATCTTCCACGTCTGGGGGACCGGGAGGGTCGCGACCGGCGCGCCCTTGAAGAGCACGCACGGGACGACGGCCTGGCCGCAGCTCCCCTGCGGGAGGAACTGCTCGAGGTAGAGGTCGGTCACGTCATAGCCGACGACGGTGACGCCCCAGCCGACGTGCGCGCCGCGGCCGACGAGGTCACCCGGGATGCCGGGGAACGCGCCGCCCGCGAGGTTCAGGTTGTCGCTGGCCGTCGTCGACGTCATCACCGACAGGTGGAAGAGCGGCGGGTACTGCAGCGAGAGGTGCGGATCGTTCGCCACCATTGCCGCGCCGGACGCCGACTTCGCGGCGCCGACGACCCAGTTGTTCGAGCCGACCGCGGCGCCTTGCGGACGGAGGAGCGCGCGGAGCTGCGCGTATGCCTGCGCGACCGCCGCGAGCGGGGTCCTCGCCGCGTCGAGGTTGCCGGGGAGCGCACCGACGACGGGGCTGACCGGCGCCGGCGCCACGGCGGGCTGCAGCGTGTGGGCCTGCTCGGTCGTCGGCGCCGCGGCGCGGATCCAGGCGTTGATCTTGCCCGGGTCGCTCGCGAGGAACGTCGAGGCGAACACGCCGTTGCTCGACTCTTCCTCGATCGTCTCGGAGAGCTGGAACTGCTGGAGGCGCGCCATCGCGAGCGTGTCCTGGATCGTCCAGTCCGCGAGGTCGGTGCCCTGCAGCGCGACCGGCAGCTGCGCGTACTCGCCCGGCATCAGCACCGGGTTCGCGCGGAGCTGCGCGAGGTACGCGTTGACGCCGCCGGCGAACGAGGTCACGACAGCCCGGGACTTGTCGTCCATCACGGCGGCGAGATCGTCCTCAAGGCGGTGACCGGCGCGCGTCATGAACAGCGTGCGGAGCTGCACGTCCTGCGAGAGGCCCTGCAGGCCGATCAACTCGGAGAGGCGCGCGCGCGCGACGTGGCGCAGGAAGTCCATCGGGAAGAAGCGATCGCGCGCCTGGATGTAGCCCTGGACGGCGAAGCAATCGAGGGCGGCCGCGCACGTGATGTGCGGGATGTCCTCGGCGTCGTAGGCGACCGTGACGGGCGCGGTCAGGCCGGGGATGGTCTCGGCCGTCAGCGTGGCCGGCGCGGCGTTGATCTTCACGCTCGCGGTCAACGAGTCGGCGGCGTCGGTCGCCGTGAGGGTCGCCGACGCCGTGCCCGGCACCGGCGCGAAGACCGTGTGGAGGCCGGTGGTCGACGAGAGCGAGCCGCTGCCTGCGAGTGACCACGTGATGTCCGCGCTGCTGTTGACGAGCACCGCGGCGAAGTCAGTGGGTCCGGAGACCGCGAGTGCGCCAGACCCGCCGCCAGGCGTGATGGTCAGCGCGGGACCCGGGTTGTCCGTACTGCATGCCGCAGTGAACGCTCCGAGTACACAAGTAGCCGTGACGATGGACAGACGCATCGATACCTCCCCCGAAGTCAGTCGAGTCCGGAGGGCCATCAAAGCAGATGCAGCGACCTTGGGAAGAGGCATTACGACAAATAGAGACCCAGATCGCTTTCGGCGATCTGCTCGCCGCGCGCGTGACGAGGCGCGTCAAGCCACGGCGCGCGGCCGATAGCTCGTCGGCCATTCTTCGAGCAGCTCGCACAGCGCCTCGAGCGAGGCGCCGGCGCACATCTCGAGGCCGAAGATCCAGCACTGCACCATCATCGCGTCGACACGTTCCATGCGGGGTTGTATCGGCCGGCGAGGCGCCCCCGACAGGGCCGCGTCCTCGAGATCTCCGTCAGCTGCCCGTCACTGTCACCCCCGCGGGCGATGCTGCGCCGCATGGACGAAGTCGAAGTGGAGGACGAGACCTCCGATCCGCGGCGCTGGAAGAAGGCGGGCTGGGTCGCAAAGATCGTGAAGAACGAGAACGACGAGGGCTGGGCCGCCACGATGACTCGCATCGGCGACGCCGAGCCCGCGCTCGTGAGCCCGTGGACGATGGGGCGCGACAAGGTCAACCCCAAGCCGCTCGATCACACCGGCTTCGCCACGCTGCTCAAGGGTGCGACCGAGGTGCTGCGCCGGCACGAGCTCGCGCTGCACGCGCGGATGCACCGCTCGGGGACCTGCCTGTCGGCGGACGGGTTCCGGTTGCGCGCCGATCTCGACATCGCCGCCGACGAAGATGATCCGCACGCGATCCTGTCCGTGTTCGACGAGCTGAGCGGCAAGCTCGTGCGCAGCGGGCGCGTCAGCCCGAGCTTCAAGCTGAGCGAAGCGGCCGTGCAGAAGTTCTTGAAGACCGGCGACGCCTGACGCGGCCGCGCCGGGCCGCGCTAGGCTCGGCCGATGAAGCTCGTCTCTCTCGTGCTCGTCGCCGGTGTCGCCCTGGCGTCGCCGCTGCCTCGCGCGGACGCCGCCCCCGACGTCGCGACCCTCGGTTCCGCGCGCGCCACCGCCGCGGCAAAGGCGTACGCGACCGCGCTCACGCAGTGGGCGGCCGGCAAGGGCGCGCTCGAGGATGTCGGGGTGTGGTCCACGCGCTGGGTCGCCGCGCTGATCGATGTGTCGCCCAGACGGGCGCCGCAGGCGTTCACGGATCACCTCGCGCGGATGGTGGACCTCGAGGCGAGCGTGAAGCAGCACTTCCAGGCCGGGGTCTCCGGGCCGTACGACGTGGACGTCGCCGCGTACTACCGCACCGAGGCCGAGCTCTGGCACGCGCGCGGCACGATGTAGAGCTGGTATCGTCCCGGCGTGCGGATCGTCCGAGCCACGCGCTACGTGACGCCCCTCCGCGAGGGCGGCTCGGTGCCGGCGATCATCGAGGCCGATGACTGCGGGACGTACGTCGTGAAGTTTCGGGGCGCGGCCCAGGGTGTGCGCGCGCTGATCGCCGAGGTCATCGGCGCCGAGCTCGGCCGGCTGCTCGGCCTCCCGGTCCCGCAGCTCGTCGCGATCGCGGTCGATCCGGTGCTGGCGCGCTCGGAGCCGGATCCGGCGATCCAGACAACGCTCAAGGCCAGCGGCGGGATCAACATCGGCCTCGACTATCTACCTGGCGCGCTCAACTGGGACCCGAGCATGCCGCGCACCAACGCCGCCCTCGCCGCGCGCATCGTGTGGTTCGACGCGCTGATCACGAACGTCGATCGCACCGCGCGCAACCCGAACATGCTCCGCTGGCACAAGCAGCTGTATCTGATCGACCACGGGGCCGCCCTCTACTTTCACCACGACTGGCCGACCCGAGAGGCGAAGGCGCGCTCGCCGTTCACCCCGGTCAAGCACCACGCGCTGCTGC
The DNA here is from genome assembly GCA_025353585.1 of Deltaproteobacteria bacterium. Taxonomy (GTDB): domain Bacteria; phylum Myxococcota_A; class Polyangia; order Haliangiales; family Haliangiaceae; genus JABFXX01. Next base: position 20,056 of record JANXOM010000073.1, on the reverse strand, counting down.
CGTTCGCGTCCAGCATCGAGGCGGCGGACGCCGAGCTCGCACCGCGCGTGACGGAGGCGGCCCTGCGCACGATCCTCGCGGAGGTGCCAGATGACTACCTCGGCGCGGAGGCGACGCCGACCGCGACGCGCGAGGCGTACGTCGCGCACCTGCTCGCGCGCGTGACGGAGCCGCGCCGGTTCGCAGAGGAGGCGGAGCGTGCCCGAGTCGTTTGACTACGCGCTGATCCGCGTCGTGCCGCGCGGCGAGCGCGGCGAACTCGTCAACGTCGGCGCGATCGTCGCGTGCGCCACGAAGCGGTACCTCGGCGCGCGGCTCGCCCTCGATCCGGCGCGCCTGCGGGCGCTCGACCCGGCGATCGACGTCGAGGAGATCGAGCTCGCGCTCGCCGGCATCGCGCTCGTCGCGGCCGGGGATCCGCGCGGCGGCCCGATCGCGAGCCTGCCGCATGGCGAGCGCTTTCACTGGCTGGTCGCGCCGCGGAGCGCCGTCATCCAGACGTCGCCCGTGCATACGGGGCTGTGCGACGACCCCGACGTTGCCCTCGCCGAGCTCGTCGACAAGCTGGTCCGCGCGCCGCGCTAGGACCGGGGCCGACGCGCACTACCGCGTGGCCACGCTCGTGCTCGCCGTGCTCGTCTCGTGCAGCTGCTTCGCGTACCCGCGGAACGCCGGTGACGGCACGGCGCGCGACCGGACGCGCACGAGCGAGCCCGGCGTCTCGGCGTCACCGTAGACCGCGATCCAGCCCGGCGGCACGTCCGGCGACGACCACTGGTACAGGATGCGGGCGTCCCGCGGCGCGAGGTTGACGCAGCCGTGGCTCCGCACGTCGCCGAAGCCGTCGTGCCAGTACGAGGTGTGGAGCGCGAAGTTGTTGTCGTAGAACATCGTCCACGGCACGTCGCCGACGGAGTACGTGTCCACCCCCGTGCTCGTCATGTCCGCCGTGCGCAGCTTCGACGCGACCCGCGCGATCGTCTCCGGCGTCCGCCGGTCCCACTTGCCGGTCGAGACCAGCGTCGCGTACACCGGCCGCGCGCCCTCGTAGGCCACGAGGATCTGCTCGTCGAGATCGACGTCGAACCACTTCTCGTCGGGGCCCGTGCCGGTCGGCGGCGCCACCGTCTGCGCGACCCGCAGATCACCGCGCGCGGCCCAGTCGCTGTCCGTCACGCGGACCCACTTGCCGTCCGCCGACACCTCGCGCACCGTCACGTGCGACCGCGCCGAGACCTCGCCCGTCACGGCCGCCTTCGCGCTCGGCGCCGCGCGCAGCACCACCGGCCCGCGCGGCTTGGCCTTCGCGTGCGCCCACGCGATCGCGAGCCCGCCGCCCTCGAGCGGCTCGCCGTGGAACGACGACGGCGCCATCGGCCAGATCGAGCTCTCCGCGATGAGCCCCATCGCCGTTACCCAGTAGCGCGCGCCGGCCACGGCGGTCAGGCCGAGCATGCGCACCGAGGACGCGCCGCCGACCGACCGGCCCTCGCCCGCCGCGATCGCCGCGCCGGTGGCGTAGACCTGCGCGTCGGGGCCGTGGACCGCGCCGTACACGCCGATCTCCGGCACCGCGTCGTCGTGCAGCGAGATGGCCGCTGCCACCGTCGGCTCGTCCGGGCTCGGCACGAGCGACGTCTCGCACGCCCAGCCGCGCGGCGCGATCGCGATCCAACGCTTCGCGCAGCCATCCCCCGCGGGCCGCGCGGCCGTGGCCGCCGCCCGGGCGTCCTTGCCGATGACGCCGATCCGCGTGCCGGTCCCCGCCGGCGTCGCCCGCACGGCCGTGGTCGTGATGAACCGGACCGAGTGAATGTCGGCCGGGAACGGCGCCTCCGCGGCCGCCGCCGCCGAAGCCACCGTCGCCGCAGACCCGAGGAGACAGAGCGCCAGCCGCGTTCGCATGCTGGCTCCCCATTGCAGCCGCAGTGCCGCGGCTAACTACCTGCGATCATTGACCCGAGCTACGCAAGAACTTGCTCGAACACGCAAGCGGTCCCGCGCTGCGATCCGGGGCGCGCATTGCCAGTACCCTGGCAGGCGGTGGAGCCGAACACGCGCTTCGACACGCTCGTCGATCTCATGCTCACCGTCGGCTACGTCGACGGCGTGTTCGATCCGCACGAGCAGGACTTCGTGCAGCGGTACGTCGACCAGCTCGTGGGCCTGGTCGCGATCGTGCCGGGCGCGGGCGAGATCCAGCGCGACCACTTCGCGGCCGTGTCCGCGCGCCTGCAAGCCGAGCTCGCCGCGCTCGCGGCCGAGGTCACGGCGGCCGGCGACGACGCCTTCGTCAGGACGCGCCTCAAGGTGCGCGCCGTCGCGCTCTTTCGTGGCTTCTCGCCGAGCGACCAGGCGATCGCGCTCGAGCTCGTGGGCGGCCTCGTCGCGGCGGACGGCACCATCAGCGCGAGCGAGCGCGCGCTCCACGAGGAGCTGCTCGCCTACTTCGTCGCGCCGCACGGCGAGGCGCCGAGCCGCGCCCCGCCGCCCGCCGCCGAGCTCCTCCAGATCGAGCCCGCGCAGGCCGCGCCGCTCGCCGCGCTGACGCACCCGCTCCTCGATCCGCTGGAGCAACCGTACGGCACCGATCCCGCCCTGCGCGGCCCTCGCGTCGCCGCCGACTACGAGCTGATCTTCGGCGCGATCACGGCGTGGGAGCGCCAGCGCGCGCGCGGCAACGGCCGGCTCGCCGGCATCACGGACGTCGGTCAGCTCGCCGCCGGCACGCGCCTCCTCGATGGTCACGTCCACGTGATGCGGCCCGACCAGCTGACCGAGCTCATCGTGCTCGGCGATCTGCACGGCTGCTACAGCTGCCTCAAGGCCGCGCTCCTCCAGTCCGACTTCGTCGAGCGCGTCCGCCGCTTTCAGGCCGATCCGCGGACGAACCCCGACGTCAAGCTCGTGCTCCTCGGCGACTACCTCGATCGCGGGCGCTTCGGCTTCGAGGGCGTCCTGCGCGCCGCGCTCGAGCTCCTGGTCGCGCTGCCGAACCACGTCGTGCTCCTGCGCGGCAACCACGAGTTCCTGATCCGCATGGACGGCCGCGTCGTCAGCGCGGTCAACCCGGCCGAGGCCGTGCCCGGCATCCAGGACCTCGTGCCGCCCGACATCCTCGAGGCGTACCGCCACCTGTTCGAGCACATGCCGACCTCGCTCCTGTTCGATCGCACGCTGTTCGTGCACGGCGGGATCCCGCGCGACGAGACCCTCGCGGCGCGCTACCGCGATCTGTCGAGCCTCGACGACGCCGCGCTCCGCTTCGAGATGATGTGGAGCGATCCCGTGGACACCGACGCCGTCCCCGGCGAGCTCCAGCGCGAGAGCACGCGCTTCACGTTCGGCCGCGCGCAGTTCCGCGCGTTCATGGAGCGCGTCGGCTGCCACGCGCTCGTCCGCGGCCACGAGCAGTGCGACGCCGGCTTCCGCGCCGCGTTCCCCGGCGGCGTCGGCGGGCGGCAGCTCTACACGCTGTTCTCGGCCGGCGGGTTCGACAACCCGGACCTCCCGGCCGCGTCGCGCTACCGCAGCGTGACGCCGATGGCGCTGACGGTCGTGCGGGATGCGACCTCGCTGCGTGGCATTCCGTGGGCGATCGAGTATCAACCGTTCGGCAGCGCCGCCCACAACGGCCTGTACCGCTGACCATGGCCCCTCCGAAGAAAGCGAACCCGGTCGCCGGGCTCTGGACGTACGCGGAGTTCGGGCTCGTCCTGTCGGCGTTCGTCCCGATCATGGCCCTGTCCTCGCTGCGCCATCGCGGCGACCCGACCCAGCGCGGCCCGGGCCGGTGGATGCGGCGCCTCGGCCGCACCGCGACGCGCCTGAGCCCGCTGTGGAAGTTCGACATCGAGGGCACGCGGCCGGCCGACATCGACGATCACGCGTACGTCGTCGTCGCGAACCACGAGTCGCAGGCCGATCCATTCCTGCTCTCGTTCCTGCCGTGGGACATGCGGTGGGTCGCGAAGGAGGAGCTGTTCAAGCAGCCGCTCAGCGGCTGGGCGATGCGCTTCGGCGGGGACATCCCGCTCCGCCGCGGCGAAGGGGACAGCGTCCGCGAGTGCCTCGACGAGTGCGAGCGCGCCCTGCGCGGCGGCATCTCCGTGATGATGTTCCCCGAGGGCACGCGGTCGCACGCCGGCGCGCTGCTGCCGTTCAAGGACGGCGCCTTCGATCTCGCGATCCGCGCGGGCGTGCCGGTGCTGCCGATCGCCCTCGCGGGCACGCGCGCGATGCGGCCGAAACACTCGCGCTGGTTCGGCAAGGCGCACGCGTGCGCGAAGGTCCTCGCGCCCATCCCGACGGCGGGCATGACGGCCGCGAACATCGGCGAGCTGCGCGACGCGGCGCGCGGAGCGCTCAGCGCGGCGCTGCCCGATCTGCGCGCCCGGTACGGCGACAGCGATCCCGACAGCCGCGAGAGCGACGACAGCGCGGCGTGACCGCGGAGCGCTACCCCTCGGTCGCCGCGAGCAGGTCCTCGGCGCGCCAGGTCGCGGCGTCCTCGGCGAGCGCGCGCAGGAGCGCCTCGAACCGCGCGGGCGCGTGCGGCGCCGCCGTCTCGCGCCAGGCCGCCGACAGCGCGAGCTTGCTCCGCAGCGCGGCCGTCAGCAGGTCGAGCCACGCCGGCGCCGTGAACGTGAAGTTCAGCTGCAGGGAGTCGGTCTCCGCCCGCGTCGCGTGCCACATGCCGCGCGGCACCACGAGCACCGAGCCCGGCGCGAGCACGACCTCGCGGCGCTCCGGCGGCATCGCCTCGGGCAGCGGCTGGCGCGCGTAGGTCGCCAGCTCGCCGTCCGTGGGAGTGCCCATCGTGTGCCGCGTCAGCGGATGGACGACATGCGCGTTCGGCGCGAGCCACCAGGTCTTCGTGCCGTGCAGCTGAAGGACGAAGTTTACATTCTGATCGAAGTGCGCCGCCGTGCCGCCCCCTGCCGGCGTCGCGTAGACGAGACAGCGCGGCTGCGTCAGCGCGGCCAGCCCGAGCTCGACCCGGAGCGCGGCGAGCCACGGCACGAGCGCCGCGACATGGGCGTGCGCGTCGTCGAAGAGCAGGCCCATCCCGTTCGCGAACAACTTGCGCGCGATCGCCGGCGTCACCTCGATGGAGCTCGCCTCGTCGGCGAGATCGGGCAAGTGTACGGAGACCAGCGCGGGCCAGCCCGCCAGCACGGCCTCGCGCGAACCGAGCAACGGGAGCGCGCCGAGCACGGCGAGCGCGTCCTCGCAGCCGTGGGCGACGAACGCCTCGTCACGGCTCAGGTGCGCCGCGAGGTCCGCGGGGGCGTGCGGAGAGATCAGCGCGGCGAGGCCAGGCGTCATGGGCGCTCACCGTGGCACAAAAATCTGCGCGGACCCGCGCCGCGCGTCTATGCTCGTGACGGCTACGCTCATGCCGCCTACCGTGCGCACCGACGATCCCTATCGCGTGCTGTTCGAGCACCTCGCGGCGGGCGCGGCGCGGTGCCGCCTCGTCCTCGAGCGCGATGACGTCATCGCCGCCGAGGTCATCGACAGCAACGCGGCGTTTGTCGCGGTGCGCGGCGTGGTCCCGCACCTCCTCCCGGCGTTCACGCGGATGCGCGCGTCCGGCCGGCCCGAGAGCGTGCAGCTCCGGCTCGACGCCCGGCTCCTGGCGGTGGCGGCCTACCCGGTGGGCGCCGACGAGGCCATGTGCGTGGTCGAGGACCTGACCGCGCGCACCGAGCTCGAGCTCGAGTCCCAGCGGTCGCAGCAGCGGTTCGAGAAGGCGTTTCAGGGCAACGGCGCGGCGATGGTCATCGCCGATCAGGCCGAGCTCCGGATCATCGACGTCAACCCGCGCTGGCTCGAGCTGTTCGGGGCCACGCGCGAGGAGGTGATCGGACGAACCGCGGTCGAGCTCGGGCTGATCTCGCCGCAGGTGGCCACCGCGCGCATCGCGCAGCACGAGCAGTTCCCGGCCGGCCACGACGTGGAGCTCGCGCTGAGCACGCGCGCCGGGATCCCGCTCACCGTGCTCGCCAGCGCGAAGCGGATCACGATCGGCGGCGCCCCGCTCGTGCTGACGACGCTGATCGACATCACCGCGCGCAAGCAGGCCGAGGAGGCGTTCGCCGTGACGTTCAACGCGAGCCCCGCCGGCATGATCCTGGTGGACGCCGCGACGGACGCGGTGTTCGCGGCGAACACGCGCATGCTCGAGCTGACGGGCTTCACGCGCGAGGACCTCGTGGGGCACACGGCGGAGGCGACCGGGCTCATTCGCACGCCGGCGCGGAGCGTGCTCCTCGCGGAGATCGCGCGCGCCGGACGGCTCCACGGCGTCGAGGTCGAGCTCGCTTGCAAGAACGGCGCGGGCGTCTGGACGCTCGCGTCCACCGAGATGATCACGCTCGCCGGCCGCACGCACCGGCTCTCGGTCTTCACCGACATCGCGGCGCGCAAGCGCTTCGAGGACCGCCTGCTCACGCAGCACGCGGTCGGCCGCGGCCTCGCCGAGAGCACGGAGCTCGACGTCGCCGTGCCGCGCGTGCTCGAGGCGCTGTGCCGGGGCGACGGCTGGGACTGCGGCGCGGTCTGGCTGCCGGACGCCAGGGGGCAGCTCGCGTGCGCCGGCCTGTGGCACGACCGCGGGGACGCGCCCGAGCTGGCCGCCGTCACGCGCGCGGCGGTGCTCGCGTTCAACGCCGGCGTCCTGGGCCGCGTGCTCGCGAGCGGCGCCGCGGAGAAGATCGTCCTCGATCCGGCGCGCGGCCCGCACGGCGCCGCCGCGTTCTCCGCCGGCATGCGCTGCGCCGTGGCGTTCCCGATCTTGCGCGGCGCCGCCACGCTGGGCGTGGTCGCGATGGCCTCGCGTCGCCCGGACCAGGCGCCGCTCGACAGCGCCGAGCTCGGCCTGTTCGACTCGGTGGGCCGCCTCCTCGGCCTGTTCATCGAGCGCACCCGCGCCGAGGTCTCCCTGCGCGAGATGAACAGCGAGCTCGAGCGCCGCGTCATCGAGCGCACCGCCGATCTGGAGACCAGCAACGCCGAGCTGCAGTCGTTCACGTCGTCGGTCTCGCACGACCTGCGCGCGCCGCTCCGCGCGATCCTCGGCTTCTCGCAGATCCTCGTGGAGGATTTCGGCGAGCAGCTGCCGCCCGAGGCGAGGGAGCTCCTCGCGAGCATCCACGCGGGCGGCACGCGCCTGCGTCGCCTCATCGACGATCTGCTCGCCTTCTCGCGGCTCGGCCGCCAGAGCCTCCGCCGCACGGCGGTCGACACCGACGCCCTCGTGGCCTCCGTCGTGGCCGAGCTCGTGCCCGGCCGCGAGCTCGGCGACCGGCTCGCGCTGACCGTGCTGCCGCTCGGGGAGTCGCGCGCGGACCCGACGCTCCTGCGCGCGGTGTGGACCAACCTCATCGACAACGCGCTGAAGTACGCGCGGGGGCAGCCGAACATCGTCATCGAGATCGGCTGCGACGTGCGCGGGACCGAGCGCGTGTACTACGTCCGCGACAACGGCGTCGGCTTCGACATGGCGTACGTCGACCGGCTGTTCAACGTGTTCCAGCGCCTGCACGCGGCCGCCGAGTTCGAGGGCAGCGGCGTCGGGCTGGCGAACGTCCGACGCATCGTCGAGCGTCACCAGGGGCGCGTCGCGGCGACGTCCGAGGTCGGACGCGGCACCCGCTTCGAGTTCACGCTCGGGCCGTAGCGAGCGTCGCCGGCCGCGCCCGATCGTCGCGGTTCGCCGCGCCTACTCGAGCTGGAGGCCGCAATCGCTACAGGCACCGGCCGCGAGCGCCGCCGGACACCCGCACGCGGGACAGGCCTCGCCGGACAGGTCCAGCGCCACGACGTCCTCGTCGAGCATGGCCCGCCACTCGCCCTGCAAGAGCTCGCTCAGCTTAGGTAGCTCGGCCTCCTCGACCAGGAGGTGCGTCTTGGTGCCTCAACCCTTGCCGGCGCCGCCCGGCGGGCACCCCACGAGCGCCGTGATCCCGGCCGCCGCGCAGCGGTCGCGCAGCGCCTTCATGTCCGGGATCGAGCCCGACATCGCGGGGACGAGCTTGCTCATCGGGTCGGCCGCTCCGCGGCCATCGCGGCCTGCACGGCGGGACGGGCGGCGACGCGCGCCTGGAACGCGGCGAGGTTCGGGAACTCCGCGAGATCGATCTTCACGTACGCGGCCCACGTGGTGACCGTGAAGAGGTACGCGTCCGCGACGCCGAACTGCTCGCCGAACAGGTACGACTTACCCGCGAGCTGCTTCTCGACGTGGGCGTAGCGCTTGCGCAGATATCCCTCGCGCTCGGCGCGCACCTCCGTCGACGACGCCGGGTTGAACAGCGGGCTGAACGACTTGTGGAGCTCGGAGTTGATGTAGCCGAGCATCTCCTGCACGCGCGTGCGCTCGAACGTGCCCGCCGGCGGGAGGAGCTTCGCGGCCGGGTTCAGATCGGCCAGGTACTGCACGATCGCCGGGCCCTCGGTGAGGACCTCGCCGTTGTCGAGCTCGAGGGCGGGGACGTAACCTTTCGGATTGACCGCCCAGAAGTCGCGACCATCGGAGGTGGTCTTCGCCTTGTTGTCGATCTTGTCCAGCACGACCGCGAGGCCGGCCTCGAGCGCGACGATGTGGGGCGACATGGAACAGGCACCAGGCGAGAAGTAGAGCTTCATGCGCGGTGACGATACCGCAACGGCGCCTCGCGCGATGGCGTCGCGTTCTTGCAGAAGCTTCTCCGGCCGGCGCGCCGGTCGATCTATAACTGGCGGATGGCTGCTCGCGCGCACACCGCATGAAGTCCGCGACCCAGGCGACCACGGTCCTCGCCGAGATCGACCCGGCGATGCTCCCCGAGCTCCGCGAGCGCCTCACGTTGATCGGCCAGCGGACCGACGACAACCCGCTGTTTCGCCCGATGGACCTGCCGGACACGCACTTCATGCGGTTCGTGCTGATCGAAGACGGCCCCGGCGAGCTGCGGCCGCTCCTGGCCTGGGAGACCAATCACGACGGCGACCGAGCCGCCTACCTGGCGGCGGTCGCGCGCACGACGCCCGCGATCGACAACGTGCTCGACTGTTGCGTCGCCTACCCCGGCACCGCCGCGGGCGCCGCCTGGCTCGCGTGGATGCAGGCGCGGTCTTATCGCTCGGCGGCCTTTTACGCGGCCTACCGCGGCATCCCGCGCCACCGCGTCCTCAACGACGCACAGGTCCACGCGGCGCTGCAGACGCTCGCGGATGATCCGATCGAGCGCGGGCCCTTGCTCGAGAACAAGAAGAATCCCGTGACCTGCCATGCGCTCCTCGCCGCGCGCGTCGCGGCCGTCGCGCCTGCGCTCGACACCCTGCCCCGGGCCGACGCGGCCGAGCGCTGGACCCAGCGCCGCGCGCTCGTGCAGCTCGGCATCCCGGCCGCGGCGGTGCTCCTGCTCGCCCTCGGCGGGCTGGCGTGGCTCGCCGGGCTCGTGCCGGTGCTGATCGGCGTCGCGACCGGTTTGCTCGCGGGCGGTGCCGTCATCGGGCTCGCGATCGTGCACCTCCAGCACCTCGAGCGCACCGACGTGCCGATCGACGCGACGGCGCCCGTCCACGACACGCACGACCTCCATCTCGAGGAGGACTACTACGCCCAGAACCAGCTCACCCACCTGGTCGACCTCAAGCCGGGCCGCTTCCGCCTCGTCGTGTGCTTCATCGTCCTCACGGTCATCGACATCGCCGCGCGCTTCTACTTCGTCCTCGGCGACCTCAACGGCATCACGAGCATCCACTTCGCGCGCTGGGTGATCGTGCGCGACCGGCGCGCCCGCGCCGCGATCCCGCCCGGGCAGGCGCGCCGCCATCGCCTCCTGTTCTTCTCGAACTACGACGGCAGCTGGGAGAGCTACCTCGGCGAGTTCGTCGATCGCTCGTCGAGCGGGCTCAGCGCGATCTGGTCGAACACCGTGCGCTTCCCGCGGACGACGAACCTCACCGGCGCGGGGGCCGGCGATGGCGCGCGCAACGAGGAGGCCTTCAAGCAATGGACCCGCGATCACCAGATCGCGAGCCAGGTCTGGTGGACCGGGATCCCGCGCTCCACCGTCCAGAACGTGCGCGACGACGTCGCCCTCCGCCAGCAGATGCGCGCCACCCTCACGGAGATCGAGGCCCAGGTATGGCTGCAGAAGGTGTGACCGCCGCGGACCTCCGCGAGATCCAGGGGCTCGTCTACAGCGCGTGGAACACGCAGCATGCCTACGCGGCGTTCGTGTTCGTCCGACTCGGCGCGAGCGCCCCCGACGCGCGGCGCTGGCTCGCGGGCACGCTCGCGTCCGTCACGCCCGCGGCGCGCGCCGAGCGGCCGCACGAACACGTGCGTTACCAGCTCGCGCTCGCACCGAGCGGGCTCGCGAAGCTCGGCGCCCCGCGCACCGTGCTCGACGCGCTCCCCGAGGAGGCGAAGGACGGGATGTGGTCGCGCAAGGCGTTCCTGGGCGACGATCGGGCGCCGCGCTGGGAGCTTGGCGACGAGGGCGACGACCTCGACGCGCTGGTCATGATCTACACGCGCGACGCCGCCGACCGCGAGCAGCTCGTCGCCGTGGAAGGCGCTCGAGCGCGGGCGGCGGGGGCGACGGTCGCGCACGTGCAGCTCACCGATCCACTCCGCAACCGCGAGCACTTCGGGTTCGCCGACGGCCTCGCCCAGCCCTACCTGCCCGGTCCGCCGGCGCTCACCGGCCCGCAGCGTCCGGGCCAGCGCGTGATCGCCACGGGCGAGATCCTCCTCGGCTACGAGAACGCGTACGGCTACCAGCCCGCCGCGCCGAAGTGGACCGGGGCCGCCGACGATGCGTTCGGCAAGAACGGGACCTACCTCGTGTTCCGCAAGCTCGAGCAGGACGTTCCGGCGCTGTGGCAATGGCTGGCGGCGAACGCGGAGGCGCTCCGGGCGACCGAGCTCGCGGACGTCGAGGAGCCCCTCGAGTACCTCGCGGCAAAGGTGATGGGGCGCTGGCGCAGCGGCGCGTCCTTGATGCTCGCGCCGGCGCGGGACGACAAGGCCATGGCGATCCCGGACAAGATCAACGCGTTCGACTACGAGCGCGACGACGCGGCCGGCCTGCGTTGCCCGATCGCGGCGCACGTGCGACGCGCGAACCCGCGCGATGCCCGCGGCGATGACGCCGACGCCTCGCTCAAGGTCGTCGACCGCCACCGCATCGTGCGCCGCGGGCGCTCGTACGGCACCCCGATGACGGTCGCGGAGGCCCTCGCGCACGTGGCGCGGCCGGGCGAGCCGACGCGCGGGCTGTACTTCATCTGCCTGCAGGCGAGCATCGCGCGCGGCTTCGAGTTCATCCAGCAGACGTGGCTCGGCAGCCCGGGCTTCAACGGCCTCCATCACGAGGTCGATCCGATCATGGGGAACCAGCCGCAGGGCGACCCGACCGCGCCGCGCTATTTCACGATCCCGAGGTCGCCGGTGCGGTTGCGGCTCGCGAACGTGCCGCGGGTGGTGCGGGCGCGCGGCGGTGGATATTTCTTTCTGCCGTCACGGTCGGCCCTCGCGCAGCTCGCCGGGGCGCGGGGATGAGCGCCGCGGGGCGGGTCCTGGTCCGGGTCGAGTATGTCGGCCTCCTCCTGTGCGACACGCGGCGCGCGCGCCGCTGGCAGCGCGCCCTCGGCAAGGCGGGCATCGTGGCGACGGTCGCCGAGACGATCGGCGAGGAGGCCGACGCCGGCGCGTGCAAGGTGAGCGTGCCACGACGCGATCTGCCGGCGGCGAACCACATGGTCACGGCCGTGACGCGCGGCGAGGTCACGCTGCCCGGCACCGGCATCTCGCCGATGACGATCATCGCGCTCGTGGTCATCGTGGCGCTCGTCGGCGCGCTCGTCGGCGCGCTCGCCTCAGCGCGCTGACGTCAGCTCGCGGTGCGGCGGCGAGTGCGAGCGCATCAGCTCGACCATGCGCGCGGCGCCGTCCACGGACATCGCCTGCGCGAGGCCGTCAGCGGACGCCACCGCCGATGGCGCGATCCGGACCGCCATCGCCGCCTCGTAGCGCGCGACCGCCGCATCCCACGCTGGCTCGGCCAGCGCCGCGGCGAGCGCGAGGGCGTCGGCCATCGCGTTGTTGACGCCCTCGCCCGCGAACGGTGACATCGCGTGGGCCGCGTCGCCGAGGAGCGTGATGCCGCGGCGGTGCGGCCAGCGGAGCCCGACGGGCAGCGCGTACAGGGGCTGCGCGCGCACGTGATCGCCGCTGTGCTCGATGAACCCGCGGAGCGCGGGGGCCCAGCCGGCGAGCGCCGCGAGGAGCTGCGCCTTGACGTTGGCCGCCGGAACGCCCGCGAGCTCGCGGGCCCAGCGCTCCGGCGCGTGCTGCGCGACATACACGCGCACGGTGCCGTGCCCGTTGCGCTGCGCGATGATGGCCTTCCGGTCACCGGGCGCGAAGAGCTTGCCGCGGCCGACGAGCCGGGCGAGCGTGGGGTGCGCGGCGTCGATGTCGGCGACCTCGAGCTCGACGAACGTCACGCCGCTGTACGCGGGGCGCGCGGTGGTCAGCCGCGGCCGCACCCGCGACCAGGTGCCATCGGCGCCGACGACGACGTCGAAGGTCCGCGGCGCGGCGGCGGCCACGTGGACCCTCATGGTGCAATCCGCGAGCGGCTCGATGCGCGTGACCTTCTGGCCCCACGCGACCGTGCCCGCCGGCAGCGACGCGAGCAGGAGCCCGCGCAGCTCGCCGCGATCGACCTCGGGGCGATCGCCGGCCGCGGCGTCGGCGTCCTCGAACAACAGCTCGCCGGTCCTGGCGTAGATGCGCACCTCCTGGTCCTCGTGGCGCGCGATCGCCTCGAACCCGGCGCGCAGGCCCGCCCGGTCGAGCGCGAGCAGCCCCGACTCCGGGTGGAGGTCGAGCGAGCCGCCCTGGGGGCGGGCCTCGGGCCCCGCGTCGAGCTCGAGCACGATCGGCGCGAGCCCCTGCGCGACGAGCAGGCGCGCGAGGGTGAGCCCCCCCGGGCCGCCGCCCACGATCCCGATCCGTCGTGCCTGGGGGGCGTTGTCGTGGGCCATCTTCATAGGCTACTATGCATTTACATTGGCCCCTATGCAACCCCAGAAAGCGACCCTGGACTGGGACCCCGGCGACAACGCGGCGTTCCTGCTCGGGCGCGTGGCGCGGCTCTTCACGCGCCGAGCCGACGACCGGCTGCGCGAGCTCGGCTTCGGCGCCGCGCACGTGCCGGTCTTGCGGGCGTTGAAGGACGGCGACGCGAAGTCGCAGACCGAGCTCGCCGCGTTCGCGAAGATCGAGCAACCGACGATGGCGCAGATGCTCGCGCGCATGGAGCGCGATGGTGTCGTGCGCCGCTCGCCGAACCCGGCCGATGGCCGCAGCAACCTGTACGCGCTGACCGACCGCGCGCTCGCGAAGGTGGCCGCGGCCCGCGGCGTGGTCGTGCGTGGCAGCGCGGAGCTGCTCGCCGGGCTGAGCGCGGCGGAGGTCTCGCAGCTGACCATCCTCCTCCAGCGGATGATCGCGAACCTCGACGACGCGTGATATGGGAGCGTGCGCCACGCGCAGCCCGATCCTTGGCCCGGTGGTAGTGCTCGCCGCGTGGACGATGGTGATGTGGGTCTGGCTATACGCGACGCGGCTCCCGGCGATCCGGCGCGCCGCGCTGCGGCTCGAGCTGACGGCGCCGCGGGGCGAGCAGATGGCGTCGCTGCCCGCGCGCGTGCGCTGGAAGGCGGACAACTACAACCACCTCATGGAGCAGCCCACGGTGTTCTACGCGGTCGCGGTCGCGCTCGCGCTCCTCGAGCGCGGCACCGGCTGGCCGCTGGGGCTCGCGTGGGCGTTTGTCGGGTTGCGCGTGCTCCACAGCCTCGTGCAGGCGACGTGGAACAAGCTCGAGGTCCGGTTCTGCGTGTTCGCGCTGTCGTCGCTGACGCTCGTCGCGATGATCGGCTTCGCTCTCGCGGCGAGCGTGCTCGCGTGACCGCGGCGATCCTCGGATCCGAGCTCTACGGCACCGGCGCGACGCGCGTGGTGCTCATGAACGACTGGCTGTGCGACACGTCGACCTGGGACGGCGCGCGGCCCTACCTCGACACCGCGCGCTTCACGTTCGCGTTCGCGGACCTGCGCGGCTACGGCCGGTCGCGGGGGCTCGCGGGCGCGTTCACCGTCACCGAGGCGGCCGGTGACGTGCTGGCGGTCGCGGACGCGCTGGGGTGGCCGCGGTTCGCCGCCGTCGGGCACTCGATGAGCGCGCTCGTCGCGCTGCACCTCGCGCAGCAGCACCCCGATCGCGTGACGCTCGCCGTGCTCGTGACCCCGGCCCCGCCGCAGGGCCTCGGCGCCGGCCCCGAGCAGCTCGCCGCGATCCAGGGCCTCGCGCGCGCCGACGACGCGACCCGCCTCGCCTACTTCGGCCAGCGTCCCGGCCCGCCGCTGTCCCCGGGCTGGACGGCGGTCAAGGCGGCGCGGTGGCGAGCGACGGCGGACGCCGAGGCCGCGGCGACGTATGCGGTGATGTTCGCGTGCGACGGGCTGCCGGATCGCGCCACGCGCATCACGGTGCCGGTGTGCGCGCTCACGTGCGAACAGGACGCGCCGCCGTTCCGCGCCGCGGCCGTGCGCGAGGCCTTGTCGTCACTGTGCCCCGATGTCGAGATCGTCCAGCTCGCGGAGTCGGGGCACTACCCGATGCAGGAGATGCCCCCGCGGACCGTGGCCGTGCTCGAGGCGTTCCTCGGCAGGGCGAGCTCGTTCGTTCGTTAGGCGAGGACGGCGAGCCCGCGCGCGACGCTCGGCCGGGCCAGGAACGCCTCGAGCGCGCGCGTGACGTGCGGGAAGCTCTGAATGCCGACGAGGTCGCCGGCGCCGTAGAACCCGACGAGCCCGCGCACCCACGGGAACACGGCCATGTCGGCGATGGAGTACGCCCCGGTCAGCCACTCGCGCGTGGCCAGCTGGGTCTCGAGCACGGTCAGGAGGCGGACCGACTCGGCGAGGTAGCGCTCGCGCGGCCGCTTGTCCTCGTAGTCCTTGCCGGCGAACTTCACGAAGAAGCCGAGCTGACCGAACATCGGGCCGATGCCGCCCATCTGGAACATGAGCCACTGGATCGTCTCCTAGCGGGCGGCACCGTCCTTCGGGAGAAACTTGCCGGTCTTGTCGCCGAGGTAGAGGAGGATCGCGCCCGACTCGAAGAGGGGCAGCGGGGCGCCGTCCGGGCCGTCCGGATCGATGATCGCGGGGATCTTGTTATTGGGGTTGAGCGAGAGGAACGGCGGGGACATCTGGTCGTTCGTGTCGAAGCGGACCTTGTGCGCCTCGTACGCCAGTCCGGTCTCCTCGAGCATGATGGAGACCTTCACGCCGTTCGGCGTGGCGAGCGAGTACAGCTGCAGGCGGTCCGGGTGCTGCGCCGGGTACTTCGTGGTGATGAGGAACTTGGAGAGGTCGGCCATCGGCGCATGCTAGCGCGCGCGGCGCCGGTTCTTGCTAGCGTCACGTCGATGAGGTCGTCCGTCGTGGTCACCGGAGTGCTGCTCGCGGCCGGGTGTGGCGGCAGCGATGACCCGACCGCGGAGTGGGTCGCCAACACGGGGCCGCTCGTGCATGTCACCGGCATGGCGTTCGTCTTTGGCCCGAACGACGCGATGCTGACGGTGCAGGACGCGACGGTGGCGGTCGCCGAGTCCGCCGCCGTGACCACGAAGGTCGAGTCGGACGGGAGCTTCGCGTTCGACGTGCCGAGCGGCGGACCGACGACGTTCTCGATCGCGAAGGACGGGTTCCACGCCGGCCAGAGCGCGACGATCGATGTCGGGTCGGGTGGCATTGCCATGCTCGGCTTCCAGACGCCGACGAACGCCGCGTTCGACAGCCTCGGCGTCATCGCCCGCGTGACGCCGGATCCGGCGGCCTGCCAGATCGCCACGACGGTGTCGCGGTCCGGCACGGCCCCGTACGGCGGCGACGGCCTCGGCGCGGAGGGCGCGGTGGTGACCATCGAACCGCCGCTCCCGGCGACGTCGGGCCCGATCTACTTCGCGTACGACAACGGCACGATCTTTCCGGACCGGTCGCTGGCAGCCACGACGATGGATGGCGGCGTGATCTTCGCGAACGTGCCCGTCGGCGACTACACGTTGACCGCGACGAAGGCGGACGCGCAGTTCTCGCCGGTCAACATCCGCTGCCGGCCCGGCGTGCTGGTCAACGCGGCGCCGCCGAACGGGCTGCAGCAGCTCTGACCCGCCCCCCCTGAACCCACATCACCAACAGGCATCCACCGCACCAACAGGCACCAACAGGCACCAACAGGCACCAACAGGGGCCTGGCCCCTTTGTTAGTGTCCGGGGGCCGGACAGCACCAACAGGGTCCTGGCCCTTTTGTTAGTGTCCGGGGGCCGGACAGTGACGCGGGCTCACGCCGTGAAAGCGGCAAGGGCCGCGCGCGCGAGGCGCTGGCCGGCGTGGTCGTGGCGCCAGCGGTCCGGGCGCCAGCCGGCGAGGAAGCGGCAGAAGTCGAGCTCCGCGACCGGGTACAGCGTTCGGCCCTCGGCTTCGATGGCATCCAGGTCGCGGCGACCGGGGAGCGCGCGGCGCAGGTGGCGGAAGTACGCGTCGAGGTGCGGCCCGGGCTCGTCGGCGCGACCGTAGAGCAGGTACGCGAGGTCCTTCATCGCGCAGCCGCCGCCGGTGTACTGGAAGTCGACCGCGGCGACCGGCGCGCCGGAGGAGCGGCCGAAGCAGAAGTTCGCCTCCTTGGGATCGCCGTGGAGGATCGTCTGGTAGCGAGCCGCCGCGAGGCGCGCCTCGACCGCCCGCGCACTGGCCGCGAGCGCGCGATCCGCGATCGCGGGGAGCTCTTCGAGTCGCGTCGCGAGGTGCCAGTACGTGCCCTGCGGCCACAAGTCCGCGGGCGGTGTGCCGAGGAAGCGCGCGTGAAACGCGGCGAGCCAGGCGATGCACGCGTCGAGCGCCGAGCTCGCCGCCTCGTCGTGGCGGACCGGATATCCGGCGGCGTCGAGATCCTCGAGAACGAACACCCAGCCCTCCGCGTCGGTGCGTCCGCCGTAGAAGCGCGCCACGCGACAGGTGCCATCGCAGCGCTCGGCGAGGCCGCGGTAGAACGCGAGCTCCACCTCGTACGACCGCCGCTTGCGCTCATCCGAACGCGTCGCCCGCGCGGCAGCCGGCGGCCGCACCCACTTCACGATCGCCGTCGGCGCGAGCCCGCCGTCGAGCTCGACCCGAAACACGTCACCGTAGCCTTGCCACAGCGCCTGGATCCGCGCGCCGCGGCGGGCCGCGCGTGCCTGCATCACCGTGGCGACCCAGTCGAGCACGGCCGCAGCCTACCGCGCCGCGGCCCCGATGACGCGGCGTGTCCTGACAGGGGCCTGGCCCCATGGTT
Source organism: Deltaproteobacteria bacterium (assembly GCA_025353585.1). GTDB lineage: Bacteria > Myxococcota_A > Polyangia > Haliangiales > Haliangiaceae > JABFXX01. The sequence goes on along the minus strand of JANXOM010000073.1, from coordinate 2,644 downwards.
AGTGTCCGAGGTTCGGACACCTTCGCTTCAGCCGACGCAGCGGCAAATGTCGGAGGGGCGGCGTAGGACGGTTCATGCCCAGGCCACTCCGCGTCATCGAACCCCAGCGGGTCTATCACCTCATCTCGCGCTTCGTTGGCAGCGAGTGGTTCGTCGAGAGCGACGAGGAACGTCGCGAATATCTGCGCCTCCTCGGGCGCGCGCTCGTCGCCTGCGATTGGCGTTGTCTGGCGTATGCCGTGATGAGCAACCACGTGCACCTCGCGGTCGTCGCCGGCGCAGACCCGTTGACCGAATGGGTCGGCGCGGTTCACTCGCCGTTCGCTGACTGGATCAACAAGCGCCGCGAGCGCATCGGCGCGGTGTTCGTGCGCGGCCCGCGCAGCATCGCCGTGCGCCCGAGCGGCGTCGCGAGGCTCCTCGGCTACATCCATCGCAACCCCGTCCGGGCCCGCGTGGCGGATCAGGCGGCGGCGTGCGACTGGACGAGTCACGCTGTCTACGCCGGGCGCGCACCCCGTCCGCGCTGGCTCGACGTCGAATACGGACTGGCGCTCGCTGGCTTCCGAGATCACCGCGAGTTCGCCGCCTGGGTCGAGGCGACGGCCATCGACCGTGCTGCCGTCGATGCGGAGTGCGTTCAGCCGCCGCGCCCGCATGGGCGACCCTTTGCCGAGCGACCGGGGAGCGGCACGGCGGAGCGCCATCGGCGTCCCCGCCATGTGCGGCCGAGCGCCCACGACAGCAGATGACGCGTGGGACCGACGCGAGGCTTTCACGCGCAATGGCCGGCCGCCGCGCCGCGGACCTGCCGGCGATTCGGGCCGAGCTCGCCGAGCAGATGCGGCGCGAGCATGACGGCGAGCGCAACACGCTCGTCATCAAGCCGCTCGTCGTGGTGCTGTTCGCCGCGCGCAAGCCGAGGTGCGCTCGTGAAGCGCGCTTCCGCGCCGGCATCAGCGTCGACGTGCACCTCCGGTGCGGCGCTGGCTCCGAGGCGACGCGCCGCGACCTGCGCGGGGCGAACACGGTCGACGCGCTGACCGCGCTCGCGTGCGTCCTCGAACGCGAGGCGTGCGGCGACTTCGCCGGACACGACGCCGCCGACGGTCGGCGCGCTGGCGCATGGCCGCGCGTCGCCGGTGCGACGGCCTGCTGCCCGCCCACGACGCCGAGCTCGACGAGCATTCGAATCAGCATCACTGACAAAGGGGCCAGCTTGGATTCAATCGATGAGCGCAACACCTAACCCCTCGCGGAGGATGTTGTTGCATGACGAAGACGGTAGAAGCGCGGGTGAGAATCCGAGCTGAGCTCTGGCGGCGATTGAAGCTGGGCGAGCGTGTTGCGGACATCGCTCGCGCTCTCGAGACAAGCGCGGCGACGCTCTATACGGCGATCGTCCGGGCTGGCGGCATCGCCCCGCGGCCGCAAAAAGAACGGGCGACCTCGCTGAAGTGCGACGAGCGGGAAGAGATTTCCCGGGGCCTGGCACGTGGCGACTCGGTGCGGGCCATGGCAGGCGAGCTGGGGCGGTCTCCGTCGACGATTTCGCGCGAGATCGCTCGCAACGGCGGCCGAGTCGCGTACCGCGCTGCAATTGCCGAGGCGCGAGCGGCGAAAGCCGTCCTACGGCCGAAGCTGTGCAAGCTCGCGACCGCGAAGCGGCTCCGCGATTGTGTCGCCGCCAAGCTCCAGCGAAACTGGTCGCCTCAGCAGATTGCGGGCTGGCTGCGCCGACGATTTGCGCTCGACTTTCGAATGCATATCTCGCACGAGACGATCTACCGGACCCTCTACCTGCAAGCGCGAGGCGCGCTGAAGAAGGAGCTGCAGGCGCATCTCAGAACGAGTCGTGCGTACCGGCATCCTCGACGCCCTGGGCACGCCGTCTCAAGTAGCTCGATCGTCGATGGAATATCGATCAAGGACCGACCCGCGACCATCGAGGACCGTGCGGTGCCCGGCCACTGGGAAGGCGATCTGATCTTCGGCACGACGCACAGCTTCATCGCCACGCTCGTCGAACGACAGTCTCGGTTCACGATGCTGGTGAAGGTCGCGAGCAAGAACACCAAGGTCGTCACCGCGGCGATTCGCAAACAGATTCTTCAGCTCCCGGCCGAGCTGCGGAAATCGCTGACCTGGGATCAAGGCAGCGAAATGAGCGGTCACCGCGAGTTCTCCGTCGCGACCGGCATCGACGTCTATTTCTGCGACCCCAGGAGCCCCTGGCAGCGCGGAACGAACGAGAACACCAACGGCTTGCTTCGGCAGTACTTCCCGCACGGCACCGACGTCTCCGGTTATTCGCAGGCGGAACTCAATCGCATCGCGCGACAACTGAACGGCCGCCCGCGCAAAACCCTCGACTACCAAACCCCAGCTGAGGCATTAAAGGCTGCCGTTGCGCTGACCGGTTGAAGTCAAGCAGGCCCCATTGTCAGTGATGTGGCTTCAGTGTCCGGTGGCCGGACACCAAGATGGGGCCAGGCCCCTTTGTTTTTGGCCGGCGGCCGGACAGTTAGCGGCGGCGCGTCAGGCCCCAGAGCAGCGCCAGGAGGCGGCCGAGGGTCGCGTGGATCTGGGCGTCGTGATCGATCCAGCCCCACGCGACGCCGACCTCCAGCGCGGCGCGGACCTC
>JANXOM010000005.1 GCA_025353585.1 Deltaproteobacteria bacterium | reverse complement strand
GTGAGCTGGAAGATCGCCGCGCCGACGCTGACGCCGGAACTGGCCAGCGTGCCCGAACCCGTCAGCTCGAGCGTGCCGCCGCTGACCGTCGTCGTGCCGGTATAAGTGTTGGCCGCGCTCAGCGTCACCGTGCCGGCGGTGGTCTTGGTCAGGCCCACGCCACCAGCGAGCACCGCGCTCACCGTGCCGGCCTGCATATCATAAGAGGAGGTGCTGGTCAGCGTGCCGTTCTGGATCGTGCCGCCGGTCTGCTGGACCGAGGCGACGGTGTCGGAATTGCCGCTGAGGTCGAGGGTGCCGCCGCTCACGACCAGGGCGCTGGTGTTATCGAGGGTGTTGGTCGCGTGGCCGAGGGTGAGCGTGCCCGCGCTGACGGTGGTTGTGCCGGTGTGCAGGTTCTGACCGGTCAGCGTCAGGCCGCCGGCGCCGGCCTTGGTCAAAAAACCACTCGTTGCCGTGCTGGCACCGGACATCGTCAGGGTGTTGGTCGTGACATCGATCGTTGAGGTCGTCGCCGCCGTCAGCGTGAAGTTGCGGTCCGTCGAGGCCGTGGCCCCGGTGTATTGCAGCGTGCCGCCGCCCAACACCAGGTTCGCGGCGGCGTTGGTGGCGGCGCCGAGGTTGCCGGCCGTGCCGCCGTTGCCGATCGTCGCCACACTCAGCGTGCCGCCGCTGATCGTCGTCGCGCCGGTATAAGTATTGGTGCCGGTGAGGGTCACCGTGCCGCCGGTGGTCTTGTTGAGCGCCACTGCGCCGGCGAGCACCGCGCCCACCGAGCCGCGTTGCATTTCAAAGGTCCCGGTCGTCGTCAGCGTGCCCGCGCCCGTGATGCTGCCGCCGTTGGCCACCGTCACCGTGCCCACGGTGTCGCTGTTCGCGCCGAGGTCCAGGACCGCGGTAGCGCCATCAACCGTCACCGCGCCGGAGCTGATCACATTGCTGGCTCCGTAGGCCAGGGTCCCCGCGCTCACCGTGGTCAGGCCCGTGTAGGTGTTGGCAGCGTTTAACGTCAGGGTGCCGGCGCCGGACTTGGTCAAAGTTGTGCCGGAGATGACGCCGCCAGCGGTCGAGGCAAGGGCTACATTGACGGTGCTGCCCGCCCCCGCCCCCACAGTGCCCGCGCCGAAACCACCACTGGCCCCCGCCGCGCCACCCGTGGCGGTGATCGCCGCAAAAGAAGCCCCGGCCGCGGTCGAAGTCAAAGAAACCACGCCCGCCGCGCCGCCGTTGCCGCCGAGCCCGCTGGCGCCACCCGTGCCACCCGCACCGCCGGTTGTGATAAGTGGTCCGACAATCGTGATGCCCTGGGCAACAGACACCGTGATGGCACCGCCATTCCCGCCCAGGCCACCAAACAGTCCGGAGGATGCCTTGCCCGCCGAGCCGCTGGTCGTGATATTCGCCGCGACCAGGGAGGCGCCGGAGCCCGCCGTGCCCGTGATGGTCACCGCGCCGCCGGCGGTGCCGCTACCACCCGCATTGCCGCCGCTCACCGCCGCGACGGCCACACCACCAGAGGTCGAAATGGCACCGAGTGAAATGGTTCGGGAAGCCGTAGCGCCCGACACCGTAGCGGAGAAAGCTCCACCGGTGCCGCCGGAGAATCCCGCCCCAAGCGCGGTGCCCGCATTACCACCGACTGTGTTGATGGTTCCCGACGTGATATCTCCATCCGTCGTCGTGACGGAAACCGCGCCGCCATTTCCACCCACCACGGTCGCCGCCAATCCGCTGCCCCCGTGGGCGTCAATGGCTCCAACCGTGATGCTGCCCGACCCCGAGGTAGAAAGAGTGATCGCCCCTCCGGCGGTGGCGCTGGTATTGGTCCCCGCCGAGGTCAGCGCACCGCCGCCCGTGATGCTGCCGCTGCCACTGGCCGCCCCGCTGGAGGCGTCATTGGCGATTAAGGTGATATTACCCCCGTTGGTCGTGATGCTGTTATTCAGGTTGATGTTGTTCCCGGCCTGAGCCGTGAAGAACTTGCCGGCCGTGGTAAGGGAGACGGCATTGGTGATCGTGATATCGTGGGTCGCCTGAAGCGTGATGTCGGCCGCGGCGGCATCCAGCGCGAGCGGGTCGATGGTTTGCGTGGTCCCGGTGTTCGCCAGAAAGGTGCTGACATCGGCGGGATAAGCCGCCGTGCCGCCGGTCGCGACGATGATATCCTGCGGATCCAGCAACAGCGTTCCCAACCTGCCGTTAGTCGCGGAAAGATCAATGAGCGCGGGCTGGAAACCGAGGTCACCTTTGCCCGACACCTCGGCGAAACCGCCGTTGCCGCCCCACGCGCCGCCGCGGGCGGAAAGCGAACCGAAGAACCGCGTGGTGTTGTCCGACCAGACGACGACCTTGCCGCCGTTGCCGGACGCGAGCGCGTCGGCCGACAGGGTCACGTCGCGACCCACGAAAGTCTGCGTGGCGTTGCGGACGTCGGGATTGGCGCCGTGGAGATCGCCGCCGACCAGAATCGTGCCGCCACCCGCCGCGCCGGAAGCGGTGACATTTGCATTGCCGACGAGGCCAACGCGGTCGCCGGTAATCTCGATATGGCCGCCGGTCTCGCCCGCGCCCATGGCGGAGGCGTCGATCGTGCCGCTGACGAGGACATCGCCGCGCCCCTGCCCTTGCACGCGGATGTCGCGGCCGGCCAGCCGGCCGTCCTGCGTGATCGCGATGGAATAAAGGTCGCCCGCCGCCAGCACCGCGGAGCCCGCGCCCGCGTCGATCGTGCCGGTGTTGGCCACGCCGGTGCCGGCGGCCGCCGGGGCGGTGGCCTGACCCGCGTCTACATATATACTACTACCGTTGAGGCCGAGCAGCACCGAATCGCCCGAGGCCAGGCCGATGAAGCCGCCGGGGGAAACGATCGAGCCGGTGTTGGCCACTGAGCGGCCGACCAGCGCCACTAGGCCGCCGCGGATCGAGCCGTTGTTGATGACATCGCCGGTGAGCCCGCTGAAGCGGTTCATCCCAGCCAGGAAATCGTCCTTCGTCATCGTGCCGCCGGCGGCATACAGCGCGCCGACATTCACCACGGCGGTCGACCCGAAATAAACGCCCGACGGGTTCATCAGGTAGACCTGGCCGTTGGCGAGGAGCGAGCCGTTGATCTGCGAGGGCGTCGCCCCGCCGATCCAGTTGAGCACGCGGGACGAGGCACCGGGCTGCACAAACTGCACGGTTTCGCCGGTGCCGATATCAAACGAGCCCCAGCGCAGCACGCTGTTGTTGCCCGCGGTGACGGTCGTGGTGCCGGCGGAGGTCGCAATTGTGGCCGCGCCCGCCACCACCGTGCCGCCCGTGGGCTGCTGCGCGTGCAACCCCGCCGCCGCGAAAGCCACCAGCGCAGCCGCCAGCCGACGCAGCCCGCGGCGCGCGGCCGGGAGGGACGGTCTGACTGGGGATTGGAAGTTCATGGCAACAGGGCGGACTACCAGGAAAAGCTCGAGGAAAGGTAATAGTGGATCTCGCCGGCGGGAACCACGACTTGCTTGCCCGTATCGCGAGTGGGATCCCTCAGCTCGGTCAGCGCCATACCGACATCGCAGCGGAGGGAGAAATATTGTTTGATCTGGAGTTCCAGGCCGCCGCCGGTGCCGGCGATGCTCAGGGTTTTGTCCACGAGGCCCAGGTCGTTTATCGTCTGGCCGGCATCCAGCTTGAGATGGGTGACCTGGCGATAGGCGTAGTCGAAGAACGCGCGGCCGATCAGGTCCCAATCGGGGGTTTGCTGCGCCTTCGCCGGCCGCCACTTGAAATCCGAGCGGAACAGCTTGCCTGTCGCGCCCGGCTTCAGCAGCCGCGGGAAGTGCAACGCATACTCGACCGAGCCCGAGACAAACTGGTCGGCCGACAGGATCGACTCCGTGTAGCCGCGCACCGAGAACGCGCCGCCGATGGGCTCCTGCTCATGGGGAATCAGGCGGGCGCCTTCCAGCGACGAGCCACTTGGCTTCAGGAGGACGCGGCCCTTGAGGCGGAAGGAAAATTCGTTGGCCAGATGCGGCGCCTGGTCCCCCTTTTGGAACAGCCCTTCCAGGTAAACTGATCCGCTGAGACCCCAGCGGATCGAGCGCCAGTCGGCATCCGCGCTCGCGCGACCCAGGGAGGCAATACCATTGGTCCTGTCCAGGTTGGCAAAACTGCCCACCGTCTGGTCATAGCGCAGGTTGCCCGTCAGCGCCCACCAGCCGCTCTCGCGGGAGACGGTCTCCGAAACGAACGGGATCAGAAAGTTGGAAGAGCCGGTCACCAGGGGCGTCGTGTTGATCCGGGTCTGGATGCCGTAGTGGGCGAAGTTGGCGCCGAAGGCCGACACCACCTGCCACTCGTGCGGCAGCGCCACGCGGTTGGTGAACTCGAAGCCGGCGAGCCAGTTCTTGCCGGCGTAGTGCAGCGTCTCGATCGAGGCATCGTTGGCCAGGAAATCGCCATACGAACCATAGACCCGCGCCAGCAGCTTGGCCGGCCGGAATACCGGGATGCGGTAGGACAGGAACGAGCCGTAGGTCTTGAAGTCCGGCGTGCTGATCGCGTCGACGTTGAGGATGTCGTCGTGATTCGTGAGCTGGTTGTCCTGGAACCCGATGCGTCCGCGCCAGATGCCGGTCGCATCCGTGCCGAAATTGGTCACCTGGCTGAAAATCTGCCAGGGCTTCGATTCGTTCACCAGGTAGTCGAGCACCACCTTGCCCGGGTCGCCCGCCGAGGCGATGGAGGCTTCCACGAGCCGCCCCGGATGCAGGCTCAGGCCGTGCAGATAATCGTTGAGCACGGCTTGGCGAAAAAGGCTGCCGGGCTGGTCCGGGCCCGCCGGCGCACGCAGCGGCGAATGCGCGATGATGCCACGATGCTTGCGGTTGTTGACGGAGACCTGCGTCTTGAAACGCTTGCCGCGCGCCAGGGTGCGCACCTCGGCGACCTGGCTGGCCCAGACGACCAGGCGGCCCGTGTGATCATCCGCGGCCCGCCGGTCCGTCACCCCGGCGCTGCCGGCTTCCAAATCCAGGAAGGCCACCCACACGCCGTAGAGGCCGCGCGCGTTATACCAGCGCACCATTTCCTCCGCCACCAAGCGAAGCGCGGCGGCGTCAAACCGGCTGTCGGCCGGCAGGTTGCCGAGCGTCAGGATTTCACCGCCGCCCACGCCGGACGGCGGACGCCAGACCCCGTCCACGCGGGCCAGCCGGACCGACACCGCGCCGAGGGTTTCCACCGGCGGCAATTCCGGATGCGCCAGCCCGTAACGAAATTCAAAATGCTCGATGAACACCCCGGCATCGGCCGGGGCCGCCGGCGCGGTTGCCTCCTGCGCGGATGACACGAGGACCGAACTGCAAACGAGCGCCAATAAACCGATTTTGGCCAACGCCGCATGGCGGCACTGCCATAAGCGGTGCAAGCGATGCCATGCGGTCTGCTCGCCGCAACATTTGAAGCCTGTAGTCACGCTAAGTCGCCCGCTGTCGGGAGGGTGAAGAAATCGGCAAAGTACCCTAGCAGTCAATCAGTTAATGCGGTGGCCTCGCATCAGGGTTTCCCCTATAGTCCATTCTGCCCCACAGCTTTGCCGCCCACTTCCACCCATCCGAGCCGGACGACTTGGCCCGGCCGGGCCGGGCGGAGCCTCAAGAAGAGAATAACCGGCTGAAAAAACCCGGCCGCGAGCCCGGACGGAACCGCACCAGCCACTTGGCCGCCGCGTCGCGGTTGGCCGTGGCGGGCTGGCCGTTAAGGCAGGAAAAGTCCGGCAAAAAGCCCCGCGCCACGCTGGCCGCCATGCGATCATCATCGGCTTTGGTGTCGGCGGCGACTTCGTAAGGAATGTCGGTGACGATGGGAACCCCGGTGGCTCGGGCGCGCAACAGGAAGAAATCCGCGGCACTGGGTTCACCCACGATGATGTCGAGCCACTTCTCCCCGGCGGGCAAAATGCCGAGCAGGGGAACCGCGGGATCAAGCTGGGTGGACAGGAAGGAAATCCAGGAATTGAGCGACTCCGCCGGCGTCGCCCCGGCGATCTGGGGCAGGCGCAGGCAACGTGAAACGCCCTTGTCGCCCTGGCACCATTCCTGGCTGCCGGGCGTGAACAGCGCGAAATTTCTCCGCAGGTGGTGCAACACGCGGCGCAGCACCATGGGCTCCTGGGTGAAATACGCCGTCCATCCCGGCACGCCCAGGCCGGTGGTGGTCGGCACCCGGTTGGGGTCGGGCATCCGGCCCAGCAGGTTTTGCTCCACGCCCTTGATCTGGGCGATCACGACGCCGGACGAGTTCGTGTTGCGACACTTGGCTTTCACGTCCTCCAGCGCGGGGAACAACTCGGCCGCGAGCCAGCTGAAGGAACGCGTCACCGAGTGCGCCACCACGATCATCGGGTAAAGCGCCCGCCCCTTGCCGTCCTGCGAGGACCAGACGAGCCCGGTGAGGCTTTCGTTCAGGCGCCGCCAGTGGATGACATGATCGAAGCCCGGCAGGACCTTGGCGGGGCCGGCCTTGTCCCAGGCAGCGTGCTCGATCTGGTGGGCGATGCCGCCGTAGATGATTTCGCGGGCCTCGACCATCGTAGCCGTCACCAGCCCCACGGGATCCATGTGGTCATTCCAGCCGGGGTGCTTGCCAAAGGCGCCGAGAAACAGGCGGGGAGCGCTGGACACGCTCTTCCAATCCTCATTCAGGAAAAATTTGGCGAAGTTGTTCATGGCGGGCAGGGGAACGGCGCCGCGGGATTATCGCGCGGCCGCCGGCCACTGCTCCACCGGGGGCAGCGGGCGCTCGAAGCTGATGGTCACCGCCAGCACGAGGTCCGTGCCCTTGTTGTTCAGGTGGATGATCGCATCCCAGTCCTTGCCGTCCGTGCGTCGCACGGCGCCGGACTGCACCAAGCGCAGCGCGGCCCAGCCGGCGCCGGATTCCACGGCGGCATCCGCCACCGACTTCGGGCCGGCCGTGGTGAAAAATTCGAGTTTGGGCAGCGGGGCCGCGCTGTTGAGCTTGGCCAACACCACGCTCTCGGGCAGGCCCGACAGCGGGTAGCCGCGGTCCCCCACCCGGGTCGACTTGAGGGCACGCGTGATCGCCTGCTTGGCGCCGGCCGACCCTAGGGCTTTCTGGATGATGGACTCCTGGTCCTGGTCGCTCGGCAGAACCAACGTGACCGCCGCCGGCGTGCCGTCGGGTCCGGTCAGCTGCGCGGCAAACGTCGCCATCTGGCCCAGCTTCTTGAAACGGCCTTCGAGGGCGCGCTGCACTTCGGCGGGCAGGCCGGCGGCCGTGGCGTCGGCGCGGACCTTGGCCAGCAGGGCGACGGTCGCCTTCAACTGGTCGGGCGTGAGCGCCGGGCCGGAGCCCAGCGGATAACCGAGCGTGTCGGGGAAGGTCTTCTCGAGTTCGCTGCGGTAGGCGTCGATGGTCGCCGCCACTCCCTGGCCCGCCGCCACTTCCTGCAGCGTGCGCAGGCCCGCCAGAAATTCCTGGCGCATGGCGCCGGTGTATTTGCTGCTGCGTTCCTTGACGGCGGCCAGCGTGGCGCCCTGTTGCGTGACCGCTTCGTTCAGCTTGCCGAGCAGCGAGCCGACGTCGGCCGGCGCCATGATCTGGAGGATGTCCGCGTAGGCCGTGCCGCGCACCATGTAGGCGGCCGTGCCGTTCTCGGACATCAGCGTGGCGACATCGAGGTCCGCAAGCTGCGCCTCGTCGGAGGCGGACATGAGTTGCGCGAGTTGCGTGGAGACCTGCGTGTCGAGGCTGCCGAGCCGGCGCTCGAGGTCGCGATAGAGGGTGAAGTCCGCAGCGGCGCCCTTGGCGGACTGCGCGGCATCGGCCGCGGCCTTCTGCTTGAGCAGCGCGGCGCGGATGAGCGCCGAGGCTTGGCCGGTCTCGCTCTTCATGCGCTCGACCGTGGCCCGGTAGGCCGCGTCCAGCGTCACGTTGTCGCCGCTCACGCCGGTCTTGGCCTTGAGATCGGCGACCAGCTTGTTTACGGCAGTGCGGCGGGTGGAGAGATCGCTCCAAGCGGAGAGGACGTTTTCCGTCCAGGTTGCATTCCGGGGTTGGGCGGCCACGGCCTTTAGGAAGGCCTTCTCCGCGTCGGTGTAGCGCACGAGCGTGAGGCGGCCGGCCTGGATGGTCTGGATCGCGTCGCGCTGGACGCCCTGGGCCGCCTGCATGGCCTTGTCGAGCGTGTCCCAGCCGCGGACGATGGGCTGGTTGTCGCGCAGGCTGGCGCCGCGCGAGAGCCAGGCGGCCGGCCACAAGCCCTTGCCGGCGCCGCGCAGGTAGGTCCACTCGTGGATCTGCATCAGCTTGGTGAGAGTCTCCTGGCCGTCGGGCGCGCCCTTGAGCGAGGGCCCGAGCAGCGGGTTGTAGAAATCCTCCGCGGCATAATCCGCATCGTAACCGGGCAGGCCCTTGAGGTGGATCGCCCCTTCCAGGCGGATGAGGGCGGCGAGCCGCTCGGAGTCGGCCGCGCTCCAGCCGTTGGAATTGATCAGGCGGTCGCGGTTGGCCTCGACGACGGGCGCGATCACGCTCGACTCAAAGAGCACGCGCTGGGCTTCGCGCCGACTGGGGTTGGCCTTCATCGCGAGCGACTCGATGGGCTTGAAAACGGCCGGGATGTGAAGGTCGTTGCTGACGAGCTGCTGCAGCTTCTCGTGAAACTGCGTGATCGGCAGCTCCGAGTTGACCTCGAGCTGGACGACGTCGTTGCCGGTATATTCGAGCCGGCCGTTGACGATGGGCCGCCACTTGGCGCCGGTCCAGTTCTCCGCCTTGGCGCCGGCGCGCCAGTAGGACAGCTCACTCCCCACGCTGGACTTGAGCGCCTTGTAGCCGAACCAGCTGACCGCGAGCACGGCCAATGTGCCGGCCGCCACCACGCCGCCCAGCATCCGCTGGCGGTTCTTCAGCACCTGCGTCGTGTTGGTCGCGCGCGTGACGAGGCCCTTCTCCTTGAAAACCTTCTGGAGGAACAAGTCCTTGAGGAAATACGAGCGCTCGCGTTCCCAGGCCTTGCTCGCGGGGAGCTGGTCCTCGCTGAGGCCCAGCGCGGCCGCCAGCTCGGTGTCGAGCTCCTTGCCCTCGGTGAGGGCGGAGGTGAAGTAGATGCCGCGCAGAAAGAGCGGCTTCGCCGCCTGGGCGCTCGTGCCGAAGATGGTCTCGAGGTATTTGCGCAGCCGCGGCGCGAGCGCGCCGATGCTGGCGGAGAGCGCGAAGAGCGCGTCCACCTCGTCCGCCCGCCGTTTGCCAGCGTCGTTGGGCATCGGGTCCTTGAGCATGCCGAGCCGGCGGCGGCCGATGCGCTGCACGACCTCGGCGAGGTGGCGGTTAACCGCCTCGAGCTGGAAGGGCGTGTCGAGCGGCGCCGGGTTGGACCAGCCGGTCATCTGGTCCTGGAGCAGCGGGTCCTTGACGCCGCTGAAGAATTCGCGGAAGCCGACAATCTTGTCGCACTTGGTGATGAGCACGAAGACCGGGAAGCGGACGTCGAGCGTGCGCTGGATCACATCCAGCTGGCGGGCGATCTTGCCGGCCTTGGACGCGATGTCCTCCATGGAATCCTTGATCAGGCTTTCCGAGGGAATGACGAGCAGCAGGCCGTTGATCGGGCAGTTGGGCCGGGTCTTGCGCAGGAGGTTGAGGAATTCCGTCCACTCGGAAGTAGAGCCCGGGGGCGCCTCCTGGAAGAGAAGCTTGCCGGCGGTGTCGATGAGCACGGCGTAGTTGGTGAACCACCAGTGCATGTTGATGGTGCCGCCTGCGCCCTGCATCTCATCTTGCAGGCCCGGGGGGAAGCCGACCTTGCAGCGGCGCACGGCCTCGGTCTTGCCGGAGCCGGGTTCGCCGCAGACGATATACCACGGCAGCGAGTAGAGGTCCTTGCCGACTGCCTCGAACTTCTCGATGCCGCGGGCAAAGTTCTCCCGCAGGCGGTCGAGGGTGGCGAGCAACGCGGGATCGTGAATGGCGGAAGGCGCCCCGGAGGAGTGGGCGGCGAGCTGGTGGCTCAGGGCGCGGCTGCGCTTTTTGCCGCTGAGCTTCTGATACATCGACCAGAGCACCATGGCCCCGGCGATGACGGCGAGGCCGATGGCGGCCACGATCACGGCCTGCTTGCCGATGATGGCGGTGACGGCGAGGACGGCGACGGCGGCCAGGCCGGCCATCACCAGCTTCATGTTTTTCGGGATCTGGGAAAATGAGTCGAGCATGGCGCCAGGTCAGGGTTGGGAGGTGGTTTTGGCGGGATCGTGCGCGATGATGGTCTCAAGCGCCTGGTTCAGTTCCGTGGAAGCACTGCGGAAGGTGAAGATGTTGACGGCCACGACCACGAGGAGCAGGCCGGAGAGGACGATGAGCAGCGGCACGAGGCTGGCCGCCATCGGCATCGGCAGGTTGGCCAGGTTGGTGCTCTGGTAAGAGGCGGGGGTGATGAAGGCCGACTCGTCGGCGTCGATGTGCGCCTTCACGCGCGGGGCGATCTCCTGCATCTTCTTCCGCAGGAACTCGGGCGAGCCGCCGGAACCGCCGGTGAAGCCCAGGCCGATGCAGATGTAGAAGATGGCCAGGCGCTCGTCGGCGGCGGGGCCCGTCTCGGCCAGCGTCTCGTCGAGCAGCGCAAAAAACTTCTCGTCGCCCGCGCGCTCGTTGCGGCCGAAGGCGAGGCGGTTGTTGTTCCACTTCGAGGCGAAGGGCAGCGCGCTTTCCGCGATCATGGCGTCGGTGAAGAAGATCAGCGCGAGTTCGACCTTGCGGTATTGCTCGCCCAGTTCGATGTCGCCGCGGGCGATGCGGGCCAGCACCTCGAACTGTTCCTCGATCTCGGTGCGGGTCTGGGCGTAGTCGATGGTCGATCCTCGCTGGATGCGGCCGATGCGGTTGAGACGGCAAACCGCCTGGAAGAGCGGTTCACAATGGGTGATGAGGCTGGCGGACACGACAGGAGGGGGTTGGGAGTGGTGGGTGTTAGAAAATCAGCCGGGCGCCGGCCCGGGGGTGGCGCGGCTCAGTCGCGCTGCTGGGAGCCCCGCATGAGGTCCTCCGCGTATTTCACCACGGCGGCCTGGACGTCGTCCTCGATCACGGTCTCGGTGATCTCGGCCGCCAGCTCGGTGTGTTTTTTCCAGAATTGGGCGTCGTTCTTGCCGCCGCCCTCGGCGCGCACGAGCTCGCGGACGGCATCGGGCGTGTAGCGCTGCTGGTAACGCTTGGCGAAATTCTTGCCGGCGGGCCCGAGGCCCGCGAGCAGGCCGGCGATCAGCTGGCGGCTCGCCTCCAGTTGCCTCTGCACCTGGCCCAGCGCGGCGGCCGACTCGGCGTCGCCGGTGAGCGCGCGTCGCGTCACGGTGCGCAGGTCGCCCTGCGCGACGTCGCGGCGGATGGGCGACTTGGGCGCGGCGTTGCGCCAGACATTCCAGGCCAGCTGGTCGAGGGCCAGCATCGCCTCGGCGTAGGCCGCGAAAAGCTTGGCTAGCGGCGGGCCGTTGACGGGGTCCTCCGCATCGAGCTTGAGCTTGGTCCGCACCGCCACGAGCGCCTCGCCCTCAATGGGCGCGCTGGACGGGATGACGAGGCCGAGCGCGGCGAGCTGCTGCTTCACTTTTTCGCGCTGTTCGCCAGCCAGCGAGGGCGCCAGTTGCAGGAAGGACTTGATGACTTCGTCCGGGGTCTGGCGCGCGCCGGCGGCGGGTGCGATCGCCGTGGCAGCCGCCAGTTCCCAGTCCGGGAACACTTGGACCAGCGCATAAAGATGGGAGCCGCGCTTCTCCAACGGGAGTTCCTGCAGGGCGCGGCGGATTTCCTCTTCCAAAAGGGCCTGACGGTTCTCGGGGGTCGCCTCGGGCAGGTTGCCCTGCAAATACTTGAGACGCGTGACCAGGGACGCGGCCCAGGCCGCGGGCTTGGCATTCGCCACGTCGATGGGAGAATCAGGCGGCACGGGGTTCACCATGTCAGAAATCCCTGTTGGCGCACAAGCACTAAGAACTTATAGCGCTCCTTGAAACCCGGCGGCGCGTCGAAGGCGGGCCGGATGCCAACGTCGCTGAACCCCTCGGTCACGCGCTTGGCGCCGATCAGGCCGGCGGCCTCGATTTTCCGGGGCTCCGTGATGAAGTCCAGGCCGGGCGGCGACAGGACCGAGCCGCCGGCCGCGTAAAAGGCGGGCGGAGTGCCCGCACTATCATAAAGATAGATCGAGACGTTGCCGGTCAGGTTGACAAAGCCGCCGGGGGCCGCGCCCTCGTCAACCGCCGAGAACCACAGCCTCGTGCCCGCGACCCCCGCAGCCGCGGACCCATCGTCCACCACTTTCCGGCGCAGGGTGGTGCCGGGATTCGCCACCAAGGGCAGGAACGCGCCCTCATTCGGCCGCCAACGCACGATCTGCCCGCCCTCGCGGTAGGCCTCGAGGAATTTCCACAGGCCGGCGAAAGTCGGGCCGCGGAAATTTCCCGCCGCGTCCGCGCCATGGAGTTTGATGACCGCCGCCCATTCCTTCAGCGTCGGCAGCCGCGCGCCGAGCAGTTTTTCCACGAAGAACTTCGCCGCGTCCGGCGGCACTTGCTGCAGCGGGCTGCGCACCGTGGGCGTTTCGGTCACGGCCTCATCCAGGACCGGCGTGCTCTTGCGTAGCTCGGTATTGTCGAGCAGCGACGCCACCTGGGCGTCACGCAGGTAAATCCAAGTCGGGTTCAGCTCGAAGCCGTTATAGTTGCCCTTGTCGTCAACATGCGGCCGCCACGCCATGGGCTTGTTCCAGGGCTTGTCGTAGGACTCGGCGCGCGTCCACAATGGAAGAGCCGCGGCCACCGCCTCCGCTGCCTCCTTCGTCCCCGTGGCCAGCAGGTCCAGGTATTCGCCCACCGCAATTTCTCGCCGCGCCAGGTAGAAGGGCGGCGTGTCATCCGCCGGCTGCACAATGCTGAAATCCAGTTTCACGGTTTTCCCGCCACGCTTCCATGAAGCGGTGAGGCCGAGTCCCGCGTCGGTCAGCTCCTCGGTCCAGCCCACCTGGCGCGGCGAAGGCGCCGGCTTGAAGTTCGGATCGACGACCAGGGAGATGTCGGCGAGCTGCTGCACAAAACCGGTCACGGCGCCCGGGCCCGCCAGGTCGGAGATAGCGCGGACCGCCGCGACAAAGTCATCGCGCCGCTTGCGCAGCGGGGCGAGGTCCACCTCGCTCCAGTCGGCGCGCTTCAGCTGCCAGAGTTTCAAATTATACAGGGCCGGCGCCTTGAGGTCGCTCTCGGCAATGTTGTAGCGGGACATCCGCTCGAAGACGGCCGACATCTTCGCCACGTCGCCGGCGGAGTTCTTGGCGGCCTGGTTCCAGCGATCGCGCGTTCCGCTCGCGAGTTCATCGGTCAGGCTGCCTTTCCGCGCCTCGTCCTTCACGTCACGGCCGATGATTTCGCGCAGCGCCGCCACGACGCCGCCGTCGATATCGAGGTCCTCGGGTCCGGCCGGCCAGCCGGCCAGCTTGCCGAGCCGCCGCCACGCCGTGAGCTTGCGCGAGAGTCCGCCGCTTTGCGCCGCGGCGGCCAGCGCCCCGCGATCCGTGCTGTCCACCAACCGGCCGAGCAGTCGTGCCTCGGTGTTCCACTCCGCGGGGTGGCCGGTGAGGGCGTCCAGCCCCGCGCGCTTCGCCAGCCGGTCGAACACCTCGCTCACGCCCTCGTTCCAGCTGAAGCCACCGGCGAGGAGCGTGCTCAGGCGGTCGAGATCGGCGCCGAACGCCGGCAGGTCGGCCAGCCACTGGCGGTGGGCATCGAGCGGCGCGCGCACCGCGGCGCTGGCGCTGGCCCACGCCGCCACCGGCAAAGCGTCCTTCCACTCGGCGGCGCTGGCCGCGGCCGTCGCGGTCTGCTCGCGGCGGGAAGCTTCGAGCGTGCGCAGGGCTTCCGCACTGTCCGGGGAAAGAGCGGCCAGATCCGGCACCACCAGTGCGCCCAGGCCGTCGGCGCCCTCGAGCCCGTCGATCCACTCGCGCACCTGGCGCTCGCGGGCGCGCAGGTCGCGGAACCGCTGGCGATTGGCGGGGTTGCCGCGGCCATCCAATGCCGCCGCGGTCACGCCGTTTAACGTCGCCTGCCAGGCCGCCCAGCGCTGCTTGGTCTCAATGAATTTGCCGTAGGCTTGGTGAACCTTGTCCAACCAGATCTGGGGATTGAGCAGCGCGACCGTGGCCGCCACGCGCTGCTCGAGCAGTTGGAGCCGCCCGGCCATCTGGTTGGTCTCCTCCGTGATGGCGGGCAGATCGATGCGCACGATTTCCTTGGCGCGCAGGGCCGCCAGTTCCGCCTGCCGCTTCTGATATTCGCCGTCAAAATCCCCCTTGCTCAGGGTCGCCAGACCGCCGGGCTCGGCCGCGGGTGCGTCAGCCTCCAGGTCGCCGGCCGCCGTCTTGAGCTGCGCCACGCTCGCGTTGAGCGTCGGCACCTGGCGCGGATCGTCGCCCGCGAGGACCTTCGAGAACAAGCCCAGCTGTTCTTCCCAGCGGGGAAAGTCCGCGGTCGTCACGTCCGCCGTCTCCTTGAGCAACAGGGATTCCTTCAGGAAGCGATCGCGCACGACCTGCGGATTCAGGTAGCGCTGGCGGTGCGTGTGCAGTTCGGCCAGCGGGTCAGCCAGCGAGTCGGCAAAATCCCCGATCGACGAATGGTCCACCAGCCGGGCGAGAATCAGGTCGGGCATCGCCTGCTGCACCCGGTCCCCGGTCACGGCTTTCATTTCATTCACCACGCCCGTCAATTCGCTCCAGCGGCTGGCGAGCAGCAGCGTTCCGGTGTCGTCGAGCGAGATGTCGTTGAAGAGTTTGAGCGTGCGGACGGAATCGAGCTTGTAGCCGGGGCCGGGCTTCGGCGCCAGTTTCGGTCCCAGGGCGGCCGCGGCGCGGGTGAAGCCGCGGGCCTCGATCCGCGCCAGCAGCTCGCGCATCTCGTCCCAGCGCTGCCAGCGTTCCAGCTGGGCGGACAGCGGTTGCACGCCCTGGATCGTCGTTCCATCTCCCGGCATGACGCCGCCGTTGTAGGCGATCGCAATGCGTTCCTGGGCGGACACGAGCAGCAAGGCATTGTGGAGCGTTTCCGACTGCGCGTCGGCCAGCACGCTCATGCGCTTTTCGCCGGCGGCCTCGGGCACCAGCACGCCGGGTTTGAGACGTTCGGCCTCCGCGACAAATTTCTGCAGCGCGACCTTGAGGGGATCGCCCGGGCCGGACCACAGCGCATCGGTGTGGAGCAACCGCGTGGCGTTGTTTTGCAAATCGCCGAGCCAGGTGTCCCACGCCCGGCACAGGGGGGCCCAGTATTCGGACGCGGTCGCCCGCCGCGTGAGCGGGTTGTGCACGGCTTCCGCCAACTTCACGAGTTGGTCGGGCATGATCCGCGGATCGCCGAACCGCGCGAAGGCCACGAGGCCGCCGGCCGCGAGCACCAGCACGCCCGTGCCGACCAGCGCGGCGGTCCGCGCTGGGTTGGAATCCTTGGGGATCGCGCGCAGGCGCTTGCGCGCCTCGGCGATGGTCAGCTCGCCAGTCGCGGGCGCCGGATCGAGCAGGAAGTTGACGTAGGCCAGCCAGGTTTTGCCGGCCCGGCCGAGCGCCTTCCACTCGGGCGCGTCCTCGATCGGCCACGCCGCGACTTCGCGGCGGCGCACGACCTGCGCGAGCATCGCGCCGACGGCCGCCAGGTCGTTCACGCGATTCTTCTCCGCCTTGGCCCCCAGCTGGAACCACGGGTCGCTGAGCACCACCGTCATGCTTTGCAACGGCCCGGTGCGGGTCACAAAAATATTCGCGGCCTTCAGCTTCCGGTGGGATCCGCCGGTCTGGGCGCCCCACTGCTCGAGGGCCGTCAACAGGCCTTCCGCGAGGGCGCGCAGGAAGTCGCCCCGGCCCGCCAGGGTCTCGACGAGCGGCTCGAGCGAACGCTCCAGCCAGGGCATGATGCAATAGGCGCCCTCCGGGCAGTGGCCGAACGCGAGGATCTCGACGACGGCGCCGTCCTTCTTCGCGCTCTTCTGCTGGCGCTCGGCGGCGAGCAGCCAGCCCTCGAGGGCGTAGACGCGGCGGATGTTGGTGGACTCCGGCGGATGGAAAATCTTCAGGGCAAAACGCCCGGGCCCGCCATTCGGAGCCGTGGCCTCATAGACGCTGGTAAACGGCCCGAGGGAATGGGCCCGTTTGCGCTGATAGCCGTTATAGTCGGACATGCGGGAAAACGGCGGGCCGGGCGCGGATCAAATTCGTTCGCGCCGCGCCCGCGACGCGTCGTAGCGACCAAACCCGGGGCCGGAGGTGAGAGGGATGAGGTTGGTCATGTCAGTTGTGCCCATGGGAAAATCCCAACAACCGCGAGCAGAGCCGCTTTTGCACCGGCAGGCAAGACCGGGTTAGTGGGCCGATGGGCTAGCCCGGGCGCCGTTTCCGTCTCGACCACCCAGCGCGGCACGGCTGGAATCCCGCCGCACCCACCCTGCCCCATGAAAAAATACCTCGTCGAGTTTATCGGCACCTTCTTCCTCGTCTTCACCATCGGGATGACGGTCGTCGCCCCGGGCGCCGGCAACCTGGCACCCCTCGCCATCGGCTGCGCGCTCATGGTCATGGTCTATGCGGGCGGCCATGTTTCCGGCGCCCATTTCAACCCCGCGGTCACGCTCGCCGTGTGGCTGCGCGGCAAGTGCCCCGCCGCCGATGTCGGGCCCTACATCGTCGCGCAGGTGGCCGCCGCCACCGTGGCATCGTTCGCCGTCAAGGCGCTCAAGACCGGCCTCGTCGCCAAGGCCGCCGCCCTCACCGGCGCGATGACCCCCGAGGTTCTGCCGGCGCTGCTCGCGGAGTTCATATTCACTTTCGCCCTCGCGTGGGTGGTGCTCAACGTCGCCACCGCCAAGGGCACCAGCGGCAATTCCTTCTACGGCGCAGCCATCGGGCTGACCGTGACCGCCGGGGCGTTCGCGGTCGGCGGCATTTCGGGCGGCGTCTTCAATCCCGCCGTCGCGGTCGGCGCCTGCCTCCTGGGCCTCATCAGCTGGGGCAGTATCTGGATTTACCTTGTCGCCTGCTTCGCGGCCGCGGTCGCCGCGGCCGCCGCCTACAAGGCGGTCAACGGCGCCGACTGACCCGGCGCGCAGTCGATTCTTGCAAAAAAGCCCGGCGCCGAAAGCATCCGCGCATCCCCCTGGAATGAACAACGAGATCCTCTGGCTCATTCGCCTCGGCCTGAACGAAAAACTGTTCACGCGCGACCAGGCCCTCGGCGTCATGCGGGCCGTCGGCAAGGCCGGCCAGCTGATGGACTACGCCCAGAAGCTCATCGACGACGGCATCGTCACCGATGTCGCAAAGCTCGAGACCGTCGCGGGTGACGCCATGACCCGCGCCGCGGGCGGCCCGCCGCCGGGCAACCCGCTGCTCGACGACGAGCCCGCCGCCGAGGCCGACGCCCCGGCCGCCGGGGGCAGCCGCAACCCGGTCAACGCCGCCGCCCCGAAATTCCCCTTCAAGGAAATCGCCTCGCTCGACGACCAGGCCCTGGCCGCCGCGCTGCGCCAGCTGCTCATTGACACCGGCAAGTTCGGCGCCAGCGACCTCCACCTCTCCGCCGGCTCGAAGCCCTTCATCCGCAAGCACCGCGCGCTCACGCCCATCACCGACCACAACCTGACCGAGCAGGAGTCGCTGCGCCTCAACACCGTCCTGCTCGCCGAGCACCAGAAGAACGTCTTCCTCGAGCGCCGCGACTACGACCTCGCCCTCGCCCTCGGCCCGGAGAATCGTTACCGCGTCAACCTCATGTTCCACAAGTGGGGCGCGTCGGGCTCCTACCGCATGGTGCCCGCCGGCATCCCCAAGCTCGACGATCTCGGCCTGCGCAACCTCGACACCATCCGCAAGCTCCTCACCTACCACAACGGCCTCATCCTCATCACCGGCCCCGTCGGCGCCGGCAAGACCACCACCCTCGCCGCCATGGTCGCCGAGCTCAACGAGCAGCGCACGGACCACATCATCACCGTCGAGGACCCGATCGAGGTCGTGCAGACGCCCAAGGGCTGCAACGTCACCCAGCGCGAGGTCGGCCCGCACACCAAGTCCTTCTTCACCGCGCTCAAGGGCGCCCTCCGCGAGGATCCTGACGTCATCGTCATCGGCGAGCTCCGCGACCGCGAGACGGTCGAGATCGCGCTGACGGCGGCCGAGACGGGCCACCTCGTGCTCGCGACGATGAGCACGCCGTCCGCGGCGAAGACGATCGACCGCCTGATCGACATGTTCCCGCCGGATGACCAGCAGCAGGTGCGCTCGTCGCTCGGCGGGGCGCTGCGCGCGATCGTGGCGCAGCGGCTGGTGCCGCGCATCGACAACGGCGCCGTGCTGCCGGCGATCGAGCTCCTGACGGGCGTCTTGCCGCTGGTCTCGCTCATCCGCGACAACAAGCTCTTCCAGCTGCCGAACCTCATGCAGCGCGGGCGCGCGTTCGGCATGATCCGGCTCGACGACTCGCTCGCCGAGCTCGTCCGGGCCGGGATGATCGCCGAGGAGGCCGCGCTCCGCGTCGCCGACAACCGGCGTGACCTGCTCGCGGCGCTGCGCGGTCCGCTCGCGGCGATCGCGGCGGCCCCCGGGCACCCGGCGCCGGCCGGCCCGGCGAGCAGTGGCACCGCGGCGACGCCCGCGCCCGCGGCCGCGAAGAAGGGCGGCCTCGGCGGGCTCTTCGGCCGCAAGGACCGCGAATGAGCATCGCCGTGTTGTTCGACCGGCTGATGGACCGCAACGGGTCCGACCTGCACCTCTCTGCTGGCTATCCACCGATGTTCCGGCTCGGCGGGGAGCTCGTCCCCGATGGCGACCGCGAGCTCGCCGCGGCCGAGATCGAGGCGCTGCTGGTGCCGCTGCTCGGCGCCGAGCAGCGCGTGCAGTTCGACATGACGGGCGACCTCGACTTCGCGCACGCGCACGGCACGCGCGCCCGCTTTCGCTGCAACTACATGCGCAAGACCACCGGCCCGGGGGCGGTCTTCCGCATCATCCCCTCGAAGATCAAGACGCTCGACGATCTCGGCGTCCCGGCCGGCATCCGCAAGCTCGCCGAGCTCCGCGCCGGCCTCGTGCTCGTGACGGGGCCGACGGGCAGCGGCAAGTCGACGACGCTCGCGGCGATGGTCGATCACATCAACCAGAACCGGAACGGTCACATCCTCACGATCGAGGATCCGATCGAGTTCGTGCACCAACCGCGGCGATGCCTCGTCACGCACAAGGAGGTCGGCGATCACGTGCCGACCTTCCTCGACGCCATCCGCAGCGCGGGCCGCGAGAACGCGGACGTGATCCTCGTCGGCGAGCTCCGCGGCGGCGAGACCATGAAGGCCGCGCTGCAGCTCGCGAGCTTCGGCGTCCTCATCTTCGCGACGGTCCACACGAACTCGGCGGCGGCGACGATCGACCGCTTCGTCAACGCGTTCCCCGCCGAGCAGCAGCCGCAGATCCGCGGCCTCCTCGCGGACTCGCTGTCGGGCGTCGTGGCCCAGCAGCTGGTGCGGCGCGCCGACGGGACGGGCGGGCGCGCGGCGGTGCACGAGATCCTGATCGGCAGCATCGCGCTGTCGTCGCTCATCCGCGAAGGCAAGACGCAGCAGGTCGCGAGCCTCATCCAGCAGGGCACGGGAGAGGGCATGCAGAGCATGGACGCCGCGCTCGAGAAGCTGGTCGCCTCCGGCGCGGTGAAGGCGAAGGACGCCCTCGACAAGGCGCTCGACAAGGAGAGCTTCGCGCGGGTCCCGAGCGTCGCCCGCGGCCTCCTGCCCGACGAGCGGCCCGAGTAGCGATGCTCACCGTCGGCGCGGACTACGCGCTCGCGCGCAAGACGACTTGGATCTTCGCCGGCGGCGGCGTCGACTTTCGCACGGTGGTCGTCACGCGCACCGCGGTCTACGCGTTCCCGCGGGCCGAAGCCGAGGCGCTCGAAGCGCTCCTGGCGGGGCCGGCGACCATCGCGAAGAAGCTCGACGCCGAGCTGGTGCGCCGCGCCGAGGCCGTGGACATCCGCGTCGCGGAGCCGCTCTCGAGCTTTCGCCGCATCCTGGTGTATCGCGGCTGGTTCCGCCGCAGCGTCGTGCTCAGCAAGAAGGCCAAGGGCTTCGATGCGCGCCCCGCCTCGATCCACCCGACGAAGGACGAGATGCCGGCGTTCGTGGAGCTGCTGCGCGAGCTGCCGCAGGTCGAGCTCAAGTAGGCCCTACTCGTCGCTCGGCGGCTCGCCCTTGCTGGGCGTGGCGATGCCGTACTTCTCGAGCTTGTAGTAGAGCGCGCTGGTCTTGATGCCGAGGAGGCGCGCCGTCTCCGTCTTGACCTTTGCCGCCTTCGCGTAGGCCTTCAGGATCAGCTGGCGCTCGAGGTCGTCGAGGATCTCGGGCAACGACATCTCGCGCGGCACGTCGAGCCGGTCCTCCTCGGCGCCGCCCTGCAAGAACTGCGGGAGCGCGGCCGGCGTGATCTCGTCACCCTCGGCGAACACCAGCGACTGCTCGATCGCGTTCTCGAGCTCGCGGACGTTGCCCGGCCAGTGGTAGGCCATGATGCGCCCGAGGGCGGCGTCGCTCACGGCGCGCACGCGGGCGTTCGTCTTGGGGCCGAGCTTCGCGACGAAGTGCTGGCACAGGAGCGGGATGTCCTCGCGGCGCTCGCGCAGGGGCGGCAGCTGGAGGGGCAGCACGTGGAGCCGGAAGAACAGGTCCTGGCGGAAGCGCCCGGCCGCGACCTCGGTGTCGAGGTTCTTGTTCGTGGCCGACACGATGCGCACGTCCACCTTGATCGGCGCCTCGCCGCCGACGCGCTCGAACTCCTGCTCCTGCAGGGCGCGCAGGAGCTTCACCTGCATCGCGGGCGGCACGTCGCCGACCTCGTCGAGGAACAACGTCCCGCCGTCGGCCAGCTCGAACCGGCCGAGCTTCTGCTTGACCGCGCCGGTGAACGAGCCCTTCTCGTGGCCGAACAGCTCGCTCTCGAGGAGCGTCTCCGTCAGCGCGCCGCAGTTGACCTTCACGAACGGGCCGGCCGCACGCTTGCCGAGCTTGTGGATCGCCCGCGCCACGAGCTCCTTGCCCGTGCCGCTCTCGCCCGCGATGAACACGGTCGTGTCGCTCGCCGCGATCTTCTCGATCGTGCGCCGCAGGCCGGCGAGCTTCTCGCCCGCGCCGATGAGCTCGCTGAACTTCGTGTCCTGCTCCGCGCGCAGGTAGTCCGTCATCGCGTCCGCCTTGCGGCGGCCCCGTCGCGCGTCGCGAAGCTCGAGGGCGCGCTCGACCTTGAGGCGCACGACCTCGGTCTGGATCGGCTTGGTCAAGAAGTCGAACGCGCCGAGCTTCATCGCCTCGACGGCGGTCTCGACCGTGCCGTAGCCCGTGATGAGCATGATCGGCACCTCGGGGTCCAGCGCTGCGATCTGCCGCAGGACGTCGACGCCCGTCGCGCCGTCCATCTTGAGGTCCGTGATGACGAAGTCCGCCGGGTGGGTGCGGAACTGCTCGATGCCTTTCGTGCCCGACGCGGCCGTCGCGACGCCGTGCCCCATCTTCTTGATCGTGTGCGCGAGCCCCTCGCGGATGGTCTCGTTGTCGTCGATGATGAGGACGTTGGCCACGGCGCGATCGTAGCCTACGCGGGCGGATCGAAGATGCGGCGAAAGGTGATGTTGATGCGCGGCGCCGCGTCCGGTTCTCGGGGGACCTTGTGCAGGTACTGGTGCTGCAGGTCGCCGCGCATGACGAGGAGATCGCCCGCGCCCAGGCGGACGGCGTGCCGATCTTCCGCGTTCACCTTGTGCCGCAGGTGGAACCACCGCGAGCCGCCGAACGAGAGCGAGGCGATGACCGGGTTCGTCCCGACGCCCGGGATGTCGTCGGAGTGCCAGTTCACGCTGTCCTTGCCGTCGCGGTAGAGCTGGAGGATCGCGGCATTGAACGTCTCGCCGCTCTCGTGCTCGGCGGCGGTCTTCAGCTCCGCGAGCCGCGGCGTCCATGGCTCGGGCGTGAACACGAGGCGCGAGTAGTCATACGAGCGCTCGCCGTAGTTCGCGGTCAGGCGGGGCAGGTGCGTGGTGCCGCCCGTGTCGTTCGCGTAGCCGGGCTGCAGCCACCTCGTCTCGGCGTGCAGCGCGGCGTACGCCCGGGCGGCGATGTCCGGCGCGAAGTACTGCCGCAGGATCAGGACCCGATCGCCGAGCAGCCGCTCCCGGATCACGCGGGCAGCACCAGCGTGAACGCGGTCTCGCCGCCGGCGCTCGTCACCTCGACGCGCCCGCCGTGGTCGACGGCGATCTCGCGCACGAACGCGAGGCCGAGGCCGGTGCCCTTCTCGCGCGTGGTGAAGAACGGCTCGAACAGCTTGCCGAGCGCTTCGGCCGGGATCTCGGGGCCGCGGTTCCAGACGACGAAGGCGACCTCACCCTTGCCCGCGCGCGCCGACAGCTCGACCGCGTCGCCCGCCGCTGCCTGCACGGCGTTGCGCGCCAGGTTCAGGAGCGCGCGGCGCAGCTGCCCGCGATCCGCGCGCGCGACGAGGTCGGCCGGGGCGTCGACCGCGACCTCACCGCCCGCGAGCTGCGCGACCTCGTCGAGGAGCTCGCGCACCGGCACGTCCGCGAGCTCGGGCTTGGGCCGCCGCGCGTAGTCGAGGAAGTCGGAGACCACGCGCTCGAGGTAGCCGAGCTCGCGCTGGATCTTGTCGACGTGCCCGCGGCGCTCGTCGTCGACGGGCAGCTCGTCCTGCAGGATTCCGGCGAAGAGCGTCATGCCGGCGAGCGGGTTGCGGACCTCGTGCGCGATGCCGGCAAGCATCTGCTGCGTGCGCGCATCGCGCTCGGCGAGCTGCTGGCGCATGCGGTCCATCGCGTCGGCGAGGACGCCGAGCTCGTCGCGCGATCGGAGCGCGACCGGGGCGCGGAGATCGCCGCTGCCGATGCGGGCGGCGGCGGCCGAGAGCTTGCGGAGGTTGCGCGTGATGAGGAGCGTCGCGACGACCGCGGCGAAGATCGAGACGCCGGCGAGGCCCGCGCCCCACGCGAACAGGCGCGCGCGCAGGTCGTCGAGGCGGTCGAAGTACGAGGCGGGGGCCTCGGCCGCGATCGCGAGATCGACGCGCGGATCGAGCGTGTCCGCGCCGCAGTCAGAGCACGCGCGGATCGGCGCGTACCCGGTCTTGTAGTGCTTGCCGTCGTTGCCGACGAAGCTGACCGACGCCGCGAGCGCGCCGCGCGCGAACACGCGGTCGAGCTCGGTGCGGTCGAGCTCGGCCTGGAAGTAGTGCGTGCCGATGGCGGTGCGCGCGGTGGTGTCCGCGCGCGAATCGAAGTGCGAGTCGAGGACGAACAGCCGCACGCCGGTGACGGCGGAGACCGCGCGCAGCTTGTCGACGACATTGACGTAGCTCCGGTCCTCCTCGTTGCCAGCGACGAGGGGCTCGAGGTACTTCCCGCGGATGGGCGCGGCGGCGGTGGCGGCGATGCCGGTCAGCCGGTGGCCGAGCTCGTCGTCGAGATCGTGGCGCGACACCTCGTACGCGACCAGCGCGAACAACGTGAACAGCGCGACGGCGGGCAGGACCAGCGCGACGAGCAGCTTGACGAGGATCGTCGGGCGGAGTCGCACTACCGCTCGCAGCTGCGCGTCGACGTGAAGATGTCCTGGCCATCCGCGCCGGCCCGATCCGAGGCGAAGGTGAGCGTCCGACCGTCGTCCGAGAGGTCGCCGTCGCCGTCGTTCGCGTCGCTGTCGAGGACGAGGGCGGCGGTCGCGACCCCGAATGGGTCCGCGCTCGATCCGCGCGTCGCGGTGAAGAGGTCGGTCGCCCCGCTCGACGGCTGGTTCGCGTAGATGACCTCGAGGCCATCGCCGCGCACCGATCCGAACGCGTCGCCGCCGGGGCTCGTCACGCCCGCGAGGAGCTGGCCGTCCCCGAACGGGGCGCCGAGGGTGGAGCGCGTGCTGATGTACTCGTGCCAGAGCGCGTCGCTCCGCTGGGTGGCCGTGAACACGAGCGAGAACCCGTCGCGCGAGATGTCGGGGCCGCCCGCGCCGCCGTACGCGGCCGTGTCGGCGACGAGCATCTCGAGGTTCGTCCACGCCGCCGCGAGCGAGGCCCGCGTGGCATAACCGATGCCCCCGCTCGCGCCCCAGTAGATCTCGAGCCCGTCCGCGGACAGCGACGGATCCTGCGCCGGGCCGGGGATCTCCGGCACGAGGTCGGGTGCTCCCCACGGCTGATCGCGGGCCGCCCGCGACGCGCGATGGATCCGGAACTCGCCGCTGCGATTCGAGGCGAAGACCAGCTCGAGGCTGTCGCGCGAGATGGACGGTCCCCAGTCGGTGCTCGGAGAGGACACGGCGACCTCGCGCACGGGCTTGGACCAGGCGCCGAAGGTCTCGCACGCCGGCGCGGCATCGTGCCCGGCCGCGTCCTCGCCACGCGCCATACCGTCCCCGCCGGTCGCCGGTCCGTCCGAAATGCTCGTCGCGGCGTCGGTCCCGCGCCCGAGCCCATCGAAGCCGAGCCGGCCGCAGCCGCTGACGCCGACCCACACAAGCCCGAGCAGCACGGCCCTCGACATCGCCGCGAGCGTACCGCGTGCCGCCCAAAACGGGAAACGCCGCGCACGAGGCGCGGCGTTCGATGCGGTCGGTACGATCCGCCGCTCAGCGCTTGCTGAACTGGAAGCGTGCGCGAGCTGCCTTCTGACCGTACTTCTTGCGCTCCTTCTTGCGAGGATCGCGCGTGACGTAGCCAGCCGACTTGAGCTTCGGGCGGAGGTCAGCGTCGATCTTCATGAGCGCGCGCGTGATGCCGTGGCGGATGGCGCCGGCCTGCGAGGCGATCCCGCCGCCGCGCACCGTGGCGATCACGTTGTACTGCGCGAGGAGAGCGACCTCTTCGAGCGCCTGGCGAATGACCATGCGGGCGGTGGGGCGCGAGAAATAATCCTCGTCGCCACGCTCGTTGATCGTGAACTTGCCTTCGCCGGCCGTCAGCCAGACGCGAGCGATAGCGGTTTTGCGGCGGCCCGTGGCGTAGGTCTTCTGCATCGTCATCAGTCCTTACTTAGGCGTGGCCCGGCAGTGGCGCCCGGCTCTCGACAACCAGCTGCTTCGGCTTCTGCGCGGTGTGCTCGTGCTCGCCACCGCGATAGATCTTGAGCTTCTTGATGACCCGACGGCCCAGCGGACCCTTCGGCATCATGCCCCACACGGCTTCCTTGATCGCGCGCTCGGGCTGCTCGACAAGGACGTGCTTCGCGAGCTTCGTCTTGATGCCGCCCGGGAACAGCGTGTGGTGGATGTAGACCTTCTTGTCGGGCTTGGTGCCGGTGAGGCGAACGCCTCCGGCATTGAGCACGATGACGAAGTCACCCATGTCGCAGTTCGGCGTGAACGTCGGCTTGTGCTTGCCGCGGAGAACCATGGCGATCTTCGAGGCAAGGCGGCCGAGCGTGAGCCCGGTCGCGTCGACCACGTACCACTCGCGCTGAGCCTCGCCGGCCTCTTTGGTCAGCCAGGACGTCTTTTGTGTCTGTGCATTGATCATGGGGCAGACCTTCGGAAGGCGAGTGATTTACAAGCTGGCGTAAGGTCTGTCAACGGGGACGCGTAGCCTTGCGCGTAGACCTGTTCTTTAGTTCAGTGTCACGGGCCTGTGTTACGTAGGAGGAGTGGCACGCGTAGGTTTCATTCTCAAGTCGGACAAGGCCGAGGCTGCGGCCCTTGTCGAGCAGCTGGTGCCCTGGCTGCGCGAACACGGGCACGTCCCCGTGGTCACCACGGAGGACCAGCTGGCGCCGCCGGGTGCCGAGATCGTCCCGGAGCTCGATCTGGGGGCGGCGATCGACATCGCGGTGTCGCTCGGCGGCGATGGGACGATGCTGCGGGCCTCTCGGCTCGTCGCGGACCAGGGCCGGCCCGTCCTCGGGATCAACTTCGGGACCCTCGGCTTCCTCGCCGGCTTCGCGCCGAGCGAGGCCCAGGCGGCGCTCGCGGCGGCCTGCGCGGGGGAGTTGCCCCGGAGCGAGCGGATGCGCCTCGCCGTCGAGTACCGGCGTATCGGGGCCGAGCCGATCACGCGGTTCGCGCTCAACGACGCGGTGTTGCATCAGGGCGCGATGGCGCGCCTCGTCGAGGTCGAGGCCTCTGTCGACAACCAGTTCGTCGCGTCCTACCGGGCGGATGGCCTCATCGTCGCCACGCCCACGGGCTCGACGGCCTACAACATGGCGGCGGGCGGGCCGATCGTGGCCCCCGGCATGGCGGCGATGACGCTGACGCCGATCTGCGCGCACGCCCTGACGAACCGACCGCTTGTCATCGGGGCGGCGGCCAAGCTGCGGCTGCGGCTCGGCGGCGACGTGCGCGGCGTCATCCTCACCGTCGACGGGCAGTGGGGCCACTCGTTTCTGTCGGGGGACGTCGTCGAGATGACGGCGGCCGGTCGGCCGATGATCGTGTTCGACGCGAAGCAGAGCTTCTTCGACGTCATGCGGGAAAAATTGCACTGGGGCGCACGCTCGGGAGGTCGATGATGCTGAGGCATTTACGAGTCACGAACTTCGCGATCCTGTCCGATGTCGAGATCGAGCTCGGGCCGGGGATGAACGTCCTCACGGGCGAGACCGGCGCGGGCAAGTCGCTGATCGTCGAGGCGGTGAACCTGCTGCGCGGCGGACGTGCTTCAGCGGACATCCCGCGCGCGGGGACCGACGAGGCCACCGTCGAGGCGCTGGTCGAGGTCCCCGAGGATCTGCGCGCGCGCGTCGCGAGCGTGCTCGAGGGCGCGGGGCTCCCGCCGGGCGAGATCGACGGGTCGATCTGCATCGCGATCCGGCGCGTGATCCAGCGCGGCGGGCGCAGCCGGACCTACGTCAACGGCGCGCTCACCACGGCGGCGAGGCTCGCCGAGCTGGGCTCCCTGCTCGTGGATCTGTCCGGACAGCACCAGCACCAGGGGCTCGTCGATCCCTCGCGGCACCTGGAGATCCTGGACGCCTTCGTGGTGGGTAGCGGCAGCAGTGACGGTGGCCTCGGCGAGGCGATGCAGGTGGCGTGGGCCGAGCTGCGGCGCTGCGATGACGCCGTGACCGCGCTCGGAGGCGACGGGCGCGAGCGCGAGGCGCGCGTGGACT
Source organism: Deltaproteobacteria bacterium (assembly GCA_025353585.1). GTDB lineage: Bacteria > Myxococcota_A > Polyangia > Haliangiales > Haliangiaceae > JABFXX01. Next base: position 2,516 of record JANXOM010000005.1, on the reverse strand, counting down.
ACCTGCGCTACCAGCTCGACGAGCTGGACGGCGCGAGCCTGGTGCCGGGCGAGGATGCGGCGATCGAGCTGGAGCGCGTGCGGCTAGCCTCGGTCGATCAACTACAAAGCGCGGCGCGGGGGGCCGAGGAGCTCCTCTACGGAGGCGATGACAGCGCGCGCGATCGCGTCTCGGCGGCGGCCCGCGAACTGGAGCGCGGGCGGCGGACGGATCCGGGCCTGGATGTCGTGGCCAAGCAGCTGACGGAGATCGAGACGCTGATCGACGACGCGGCGGACCAGCTGCGCACGTATGCGGACAAGCTCGAGGGCGACCCCGAGCGACTCGCGTGGATCGACGAGCGCATCGCGCTCCTGCGGCGGCTGACGCGCAAGCACGCCGGTACGCTCGACGAGGTGATCGCAAAAGCGGCGGAGCTGCGCGGTGAGCTGGACGCGCTCACGGGCCGCGACGCGAAGCTCGTGGCGGCGCAGGTGGCGCGCGCGGCGGCCGAGGCGGCGGCGGCCCAGGTCGCGGCCGAGGTGACGGCGAGCCGGAAGAAGGCCGCGCGGCGCCTGGAGAAAGATGTCGGCGCCGCCCTCGCCGAGCTCGGCATGGGCGCGGCGAAGCTGACGGTGTCGGTGCAGCCGATCGCGGCCACGGCCGGCGGGCGGCCGGGCAGTGGGCTCGGGCCGACTGGCGCCGATCGCATCGAGTTCCTGCTCGCCTCGAACAAGGGCGAGGAGGTCCGGCCGCTCATCAAGATCGCGTCGGGCGGCGAGCTGTCCCGCATCATGCTCGCGCTCAAGCTCGCGCTCCGCCGGGCGGACGAGGTGGCGACCTACGTTTTCGACGAGGTCGACGCCGGCATCGGCGGCGCCACGGCGCAGGTGATGGGCGCGCAGATCCGCGCGGTCGCGTCGACCGAGTCGGGCCGGCAGGTCCTGTGCGTGACCCACTTGCCGCAGATCGCGGCGTACGCGGACCACCATTTTCATGTGGAGAAGACGGAGATCGCGGGCCGCACCGAGACGCACGTCCGCAAGCTCCTCGGCACCGCGCGCAAGGACGAGCTCGCGCGCATGCTCGGCGGCCAGGCCACCTCGAAGGCGCGGGCCCACGCGGCCGAGTTGCTCGCCGAGGCAAACCGCGGCGTACCGGTCAAACCGACCGCCAAGCCGGCCGGCGCGCGGCACAACTGACCATCTACCCGCGCGGGAGCTCCCGGATCTCGACGGTGCCGCCTGCTCGTGACCCCGCGCCGTGTCGTTCGCTGGCCCGCCGTCGCCATGCAGCGAGAGGAGGAGGCAGCGATCCCTCGCGCAGACATAATGCGACGTGGACCGCGCTGACGCGCGGCTGGACGCGCGGCTCGACGCGCGCGGCGTCCGGCGCTCGTATGCACGCAGCGCGGCGGGCGCGATCGCGAGGAACATCGCTCACGTTCGCCCCCGCGCACGCTCACGGGGCGGTCGGGACCGGCACACGCGTTGCTGTTGTCTCGCCGCATGCCGCCCGCGATCCGCGCCCGTCGACTTCTCGGCTCCACCGCCGCGGGGCGCATCGGTGCTATCGAGTCGCGACCGGCCGTGGGCTGGCGCTGGTTCGGGTTGCTCGCGATCAGCGCGTCGGTCCTGCACACCTGGCTGGCCGCACGCGCCGGTGAGCCCGTCCTCGCGTCGTTCTTGTCCGCGCGTGGCGGTGCGTTCGCGCCGGCGACGGCGGCGTTCGCGTTGCTCGGCGCGGTCCACCTCGGGCTGGTGACCTACGGCGTGGGGCAGCTCACGGCGCGCTACGAGCATGTCCGCGTGCTGGACGCGCTCGCCCCGGCCGCGGGGCTCGCCGCGCTGCTCGCGAGCCTGGAGCTCGTCGCTGCGGGACAGGACCTCGCGTGGCTCGTCGCGCCGCTCGGGCTCGGGCTCGTGCTCGCCACGCACGTCCTGTATCGCCGCGCGCACGTCGCGATCGCGGCCGGTACGGGTCCGCGCGGGGTCGGTGCCCCGTTCGCGCTCTGGTTCGCATGGTCATCTGCGCTCCTGCCCGGCAAGCTCGCCGCGGCCGGCTGGAGCATCGACGAGGCCGGGGTCGCGCTGGTCGCGCTCCTCGCGGTGGTCGCGCTCGGGTATGGCCTCAAGTATCGCGACGCGGTGCTCCCGGGCGCCACCGCGTGGCTGTTGCTGCAGCTGACGACGGCACAGCCGCAGATGGTGCGAGGCGTTGCGCTCGCTGGCGCGGCTGCTTGCGCCGTGTTCGCGGTGGTGGAGCTCACCGTGCGCGTGTTCGGGGCGCCGGCGGCGCCGCCGGCCCGCGAGCGGATTCGCGCGCGCGTCGACATCACGCGGAACCCCGTGTATCTGCTGGCGGATGGGTAAGCGCGCGGGCTACGCACCCGCTCGCCGGCGGCCAGCGGTCGCGGCTCGCCGCCGGCGGTAGCGGCTCGCGAAACGAGGAGCTCGCGGTAGACGGGAGCGACTCGCGGTAGCGGCTCGCGGCTCGCGGCTCGCTGCTCGCGGCTCGCGGCTGGCGGCTCGCGGCGG